>NZ_CP021768.1:0-300000 GCF_002192255.1 Stenotrophomonas sp. WZN-1 | reverse complement strand
CGGCCACGCTGACGGTCTGGGCGGCGAGGTCCAGGGCGACCGGGCCGCATTCCAGGGTCGGCTTGCTCCAGCCGGCGGCGCGGCGCAGCAGCGCGTTGACGCGGGCCAGCAGCTCTTCGACGTGGAACGGCTTGACCAGGTAATCGTCGGCACCCTGCTTCAGGCCCTCGACCTTGTCCTGCCAGCTCGAACGCGCGGTCAGGATCAGCACCGGGAACTTCTTGCCTTCATCACGCAGGGCCTTGATCAGCTCCATGCCCGACATCTTGGGCAGGCCGAGGTCGATGATGCCGACATCGAACGGAACTTCGCGCCCCATGTAGAGGCCTTCCTCGCCGTCCTGCGCAGCATCGACGGCAAAGCCTTCGCGCTTGAGCCGGGCTGCCAGGGTCTCACGCAGCGGGGCTTCGTCTTCGACCAGAAGGATACGCATGAACTCTCCCTAGTGTCCTGGGTGTGGCCCGGAGGCCTGTGGGGTACGGGTTGATAGCGACAACTATCCCTGTTCAGGGGTTATCGCCGCGTAGTGATGACATATCCGACCGCGGCGTGCGCGGCTGTGAACGCGACGGGGCGGGGTCGTCCATATAGCGGACCCGGCCCCGGTCGTCCATGTACTTCACCCGGTTGATATCACGACCATCGAACGGCACGCGCTCGGCACCGAGGATGTGGCCACCGGTGGTGCGCTGCACGCGGCGCACGGCATCGGACAGCGAACGCTCGTCGCCACGGTTGCCGCGCTCGCCCCGCTCCATCATCTCCGCACGCCCCTGCTCACCGCGCGGCGGCTGCTGTGCCAGCGCCGACGACAGCGGCGCAGCCGCCAGCACAACGCAGGTGGCCAGGGCAATGCGGCAATGGAGGGAAGCGGAAGACATCGATGCGATCCTAGCCGAGCACGGCGATTCGTTCAAAAGTCGTAAATCCGGATGCCGGGTTTCGGGCCCGGCGCTTTACAAATCCTTTGCAAATTCTTGGTTTGGGGCAGTGAATCCGGTCTGAACTTTTCCGGCCGCGACCCCGCGATGTTCAGCTAGGTGAACATTCGGGACGAATCGCCGCGCCTTGTCAAGTCAGGAATGTGACGACGGTCACGCTGCGACGCGATCAGCGTCGCGTTCGGTCACGGCCAGTGCCTTCTCGACCAGGCTCCAATCGGCGCCCGGGCGGTGTGCGCCCTCGCTCAGCACCTGGCGGAATGCGCGGCCACCGGGCTGGCCATGGAACAGGCCCAGCAGGTGGCGGGTGATGTGCTTCAGCGCCAGGCCTTCGCCCAGGCGCGCTTCCACGTAGGGGCGCAGCGCGCGCAGCAGGTCGCCGCGGGCCTGCAGCGGAGCGCCGGTCTGCAACGCCTCCAGCTGATGCAGCAGGTAGGGGTCGTGGTAGGCCGCACGGCCCAGCATCACGCCATCGACGTGCGCGGCCTGCGCCTGCACCGCCTCAAGGCTGGCCAGGCCACCATTGAGCACCACCGGCAGCGACGGGCGCTCCTGCTTCAGGCGGTAGGCCCAGTCGTACTTCAGCGGCGGAACCTCGCGGTTCTCCTTCGGCGACAGGCCCTTCAGCCACGCGTTGCGCGCGTGCACCACCACCATTGCGGCACCTGCGGCGACCTGGCGGTCGACGAAGGCGGCGAACACGTCGTAGTCATTGTCCTCGTCCACGCCCAGGCGGCACTTCACCGTCACCGGGATCTCGACGGCATCGACCATTGCCGCCACGCACTCGGCCACCAGCATCGGCTCACGCATCAGGCAGGCGCCGAAGCGCCCGGCCTGCACGCGGTCGGACGGGCAGCCGCAGTTGAGGTTGACCTCGTCGTAGCCCCACTCGGCGGCGATGCGCGCAGCCTGCGCCAGCAGTGCCGGATCGCTGCCACCCAGCTGCAGCGCCAGCGGGTGCTCGCTGCGGTCGAAGCCGAGCAGGCGCTCGCGATCACCGTGGATGACCGCGTTGGCGTGCACCATTTCCGTGTACAGGCGCACACCCGGCGCCAGCACGCGATGGAACAAGCGGCAATGGCGGTCGGTCCAGTCCATCATCGGAGCGACGGACAGGCGCAGGGAATCGGCGTAACGGGCGGTGGCGGACGTCATCGGGGTGTTGATCGTGGAGACTGGCATTGCCAGTGAGATCAATAGTTTACACCGGACGGCTGAATGGCGGCGGGTCGCTCCGGGGCCGGTCGACCGGCCCCGGGATGCCGCGTGGCTTACAACCCGCGGTTGCGCACCTGTTCCTGCTGCTGTTCCTGCGCACGCTGGTTGAACTGGCTGTCCAGCGCTTCACTCTGCCGGCTGCTGGCCTCGACCGAGTGCGATACCGCCTGGTGGCGGTCGACGAAGGTCCGCTGCGCCGCCGGATCGCCCAGCTCGCCCTGCACCGCGAACAGGCCGGTACCGTCGGGGCGGGCCACGACATGGTCGATCTGGCGCATGCCGGACACCTTGCTTTCGTAGGCCAGCTGGCCAGCCGCTCGTTCGGCTTCCTGCGGGTTGGCGAACAGCGGCTTCAGGCCGGCCTGGGCGCGCTGCTGTTCGAGCGCCTGCAGCCTGTCCAAAGCCTGGCCGAAGCGCGCGTTGTCGGCATGCCCGGCGTCGCGCATGCTGGCCGGCGCTGCAGGTTCGGCCTGGGCCGGTGCCGCCGGCGCGGTACCGGCCTTCACCGCGTTGGGGGCATCGACCTGCGCCAGGGTCTTGCGGCCTGCCTTGCCATCGTCGTCCAGGCCGTTGTTGGCCTGGAACTGCTTGACCGCCGCAAAGGTGTCCTTGCCATACACGCCATCGGCGTGCAGCGGCTTGCCATCGGCCCCGGCATAGCCCAGCGCCGCCAGCTTGCCCTGCAAGGCCTTGACCTCATCGCCCCGCTCGCCCTGCTTCAGCACGCCATCGGCCATCGGCGCCTGCTGCGCGCTGCGTGCGGCCTGCGCGGCTTCAGGGCCCTGCGCGTGGACCTTGCCGCCCAGGGTGATGCGGTCGTTGAGCATGTCACCCAGGAACCTGCGGTACTGATCGGGCTCGAGCTCGATATGCGCGTGCACGGCACCCGGGGTACCGGCATCGGACTGGCGGATCAACGGCGCACCGTACTCGACGAAATCACCGGTCTTGTAGGGGGTGGTTCCACGCGCACCGTGCAGCACCTGCCCGACCAGTTCACGCTGCGGATGCCCGGCCGGATGGCTCCAGATGCTGATGGAGTTCCACTTGTCGTTGTTGACCTGCACGTACCCCGCGACGGGATTGGGAATCATCACTTCACGGTCGCCGCGGGGATTGCTCAGGATCAGATCCTTGTGCACCAACGGAATGCCGTTGCGATCGCCGCGGGTCCGTACCGTTTCCAGCTCGCCCTCGACCATGGCCGACGGGCGGTCAGCCTTGGCGGCATTGCCGGTGCGCACGGCTTCGGCATTGGTGTTGGGGTGATGGATCTTCAGTTCGCGATAGGCATCCTCGCCACTGGTGCCATGACGAAGCGTGCGGTTGCTGCTGCCGTTGCCAAAGGGTTCGACCACGACGATGCGCTGGCCACCGGGCGCGGCGGCGGCATCGGGTTCCCGCGCAGTCGCGGGTGCGAGTGCGAGTGCGGGTGCAGGCGTGGCCGGTGCCACAGGCTGCGCCGGCGTGTGCTCGCGCACTGCCGTATCCAGGGCCTGCAGGGTCTGCCGGCCGGCCTTGCCATCGACGGTCAGCCCATGCGCCTGCTGGAACTCGCGCACCGCATGCTCGGTATTGGCACCGTAGTGGCTATCGGCCGTCAGGGGTTGCCCGTTGCGGCCGGTATGGCCGGCCTGGATCAGTTTGGCCTGCAGGGCCTGGACCTCGGTACCGCGCTCGCCGGGTGCCAGCACGCCGTCGGCCATCGCCGATGCGGCCGCACGCTGGCCACGCTGGCCGGGCTCCGGTTCACCGAACACCTGCTGGTAATCCTTGCCCCGGTAAGCATCGGGGTTGTGGTTGACCTGGTCGTAGCGCGCCAGCCCGACCAGTGCGGTCTTCTCGGTGAGCGCACGATCACGCAGCGAATCCCACAGGGTGGGCGAGCTCTGGAAGTGCACCTGCACATTGGCGTGCTTGTAGTCCTGCACCGCGCGGACAATCTGCTCGTCACTCAGTTCAGTCAGCTTGAAGTCTTCGCCATAGGCCTGCTGCAGGCCCTTCTGGAACACCGACCGGGTCATGCCGCGGTACTGCACCGAGGTACTCCACAGCGCATCCTGCACGGCCGCACCACGGCTGGAGAGATCGATGCCCACATCCTTCAGGCGGCCCATCTGCACGTCGTAGTACTTGTGCTGGATGAAGTCGTGCTGGTCCCTGGCAAACCCTGCCGGGTCGGCGTCCGCCACTTCCTTCCAGCGTTCGGTGAAGGCCGGGGTTCCTGCCTGCAGGCCGTTGAAGCGATTGCCGTAGCGCGAGGCGGCAATGTATTCGTCCACGCCCCCAACGTTGGTGGCGTACTGGTAACTGCCATACGACACACCGCCATGGTCGCCCCTGCCGGTGGAAACGTGGCCGGGGCCGCGACCTCCGGTTTCGAAATGCGCCGACGTCTGGCCGCGATGCCAGTTGTCCATTGCCTGCTTTGCCTGGGTCACAACATCCATTTTCCTGCACTCCTTCGCGGGGGAATTACTTTGAGGTCAGTGCCTGCAGCACGTCGGCACGGTTGGCCGTGCGATTGATCCGGCAGGACTGCGCGTCCAGCATCTGCCCCTGCCCGTCTTCGGCAGGGTTCCATCTGCAGTAGCGATTGGTATCGGACATGTAGGCGGCCTGCTCGTCCATCAGCCTGTCCTTGTCCTTGCTGTCGGGACCGTCGACGATCCGCATGAACGCCTGCTCGAGCCGCTGCTCCTGCCAGGCAAGTTCGTCATCACCACACGCCTGCAGTGCCGGTGTCTCGCCGCCGCTGGATTTCACGCATGTGGCGTACTGCGGCCGCAGCGCGGCCTTGTTGTAGGAATCATCCGGGCGCTGCGGCGGCATGTCCTGGTCATCAGCATCGGCCGCTGTCGTGGCAGGTGCGGCGCGTGCAGGCTCTGCGGTGGCGGGCGGCGATGCAGTGTCAGGCGCGGCGGCCGCGGGGGCAACTGCCGTATCCGCCTCCGGGCTCTTGGCCTGGCATGCTGCCAGGCTGAGGCCCAGGGCCAGCGCAAGCGCGATGGCCCCGGCCCTGCCGAACGTTTCGCGGGGGGCCGCTGGAAGGTGGTTTGTTCCCTGCATTGCTTGCATCTCCTTGGCATCCAGGCGCGGGGCCCGTCAACGCGGGGCCGTCCATCGGCCCCATCGGGAATTGCATGCTACGCCAGCGTGGATTTCAGATGCCTGACTGGATTCAGAATGTGTGCACCTTGTACCAACTGCATTCTGCACGGCGCAACGTCCTCGCGATCGCGTTCGCGAATTCGTATGTTGAGGTCGCTCACATGATGCCCAATGCTCACGAATCTCAACGAAACTGCCGTTTCAAGGACATCTTGAAGGCTTGACCGCAGTCAATTCCGCTGCCCTGCCTGCAGACGGGCTTTCGGATCGGCGTCGAGGCCCCCTGCAATGCCGGCATCGAGGCTCATCATCGCGCCAACACGCCCTTCTGCAGTTCCACCGCACGGTTGGCGTAACGATTGATGAGGCACGACTGTGCATCCAACGCCGGGCCCACGCTGTCAGTGACCTGGCTGCAGTGTTTGTCCGTGTCTGCAACCCAGTTGGCCTGCTCGTCCATCCAGCGGTCCTTGGCCGGGCCGTCGGGACCATCCATCAGTCGCGCGACCTGTGCTTCCAGCAGCGCCTTGTGGTGGGCGAGCTCGGCCGTATCGCAGGCTTCCAGCTGGTCGTCCATGCCGCGGGCGTCCTGCACGCAACGGGTGTATTCCGGACGCAGCGCTGCCTGGGTATACGAGGTATCCGGCGGCGCGCTCTGCGCCAGCAGCTGGTCGGCACGGTTGGCAACACGGTACAGGCGGCATTCCTGCGCGCCCTGCAGCTGCTGCACGGTGCCGTTGGGGACATCGCGGCAATAACGGTCTGTATCGCTGCGCCAGCTCGCCTGGGTGGCCTGGAATGCCGTCCGGGCAGCGCCGTCGAGCCCGGCCAGCGCCTTGCTGGTCGCCGCTTCGAGGCGCGCTTCCTGGTAGGCGAGTTCGTCCTTGCCGCAGGCCTGGAGCTTGCCGGCATCTTCCACCCCATCCACACACCAGCCATAGGCGGGGCGCAGGCGACCCTCGGTATAGGACGCATCCGGGTAGTGGGGGGAATCTGCCGATGCCGGGCCGGAAGGGGCTGCCGGCGATGCCGCAGCAATCGACGCGGGGGCCGCCGTTTCGGTCGATGCCTGGGAAGAAGGCGCCTGGCATGCGGTGAGCGCCAGGCACAGGGCCAGCACCTTCCAACACCCACGGCCGACGCCGACCCGCTCGTTGCGCCCAAGCGCGTCCATTGCCTGCATTGCCTGTTTCTCCCTTGCGTGCCGCCAGCGGGTGCCGGCAGGGAGGGGCCGTCCATCGACCCCCATCACGCGGGCAATGCTACGACAGCGCCGGTTTCAACTGCCTGACTGGATTCAGAATGCGTGCACGCCGTCTCAGACGCGGACGCTGGAACCTCAGTGCCCGCCGCCGCGCCCACCCACCTGTTCGATCAACGTACGGCTGGCCGCATTCAGGCCCACCACCGTCACCTCCGCCCCATGCGCGGCCAGCTTTTCCTGAGCGCGTTCCAGCGCGGCCACCGCAGTGAGGTCCCACAGGTGGGCGTCACGCAGGTCGATCTGCACCTTTGGTGCCACATGCTGGTAGTCGAACGCGGCGCCCAGCTGGCCGGCCGAGGCAAAGAACACCTGCCCACGTACGCGGTAGGCCTGCGTGTCTCCGGCATCTTCGCGCTGCACATCCAACATGCGGCCGACCTTGCGCGCGAAGAACAGCGCCGACAGCAGCACGCCACTGAGCACGCCCTTGGCCAGGTCGTGGGTGGCCACGGTGACCACCACGGTCAGCAGCATCACGGCCGAAGAGCTGCGCGGGTGCGTGCGCAGGTCGCGCAGCGAGCGCCAGCTGAACGTGCCGATGCTGACCATGATCATCACCGCCACCAGCGCGGCCATCGGGATCTGCCGCACCAGGTCGCTGCCGTACACCACCAGCACCAGCAGCAGCACGCCCGCCACCAGGCAGGACAGGCGGCCGCGGCCACCGGACGTCACGTTGATGACCGACTGCCCAATCATCGCGCAGCCGGCCATGCCGCCGAGAAAACCGGTGACCGTGTTGGCCACGCCCTGGCCGACGCATTCGCGGTTGCGCTCGCTGGGCGTTTCGGTGATGTCCTCGACGATCTGCAGGGTCATCATCGATTCGAGCAGGCCGACCACGGCCAGCGTGGCCGACACCGGCAGCAGGATGCGCAGGGTCTCCCAGGTGAGCGGCACATCGGGGATGAGGAACTGCGGCAGGCTGTCGGGCAGCTGGCCCATGTCGCCAACACTGCGCACGTCCACATCGAAACCGATCACCACGGCTGTAAGCACCACGATCGCCACCAGCGGTGACGGCACCGCACGGGTGAGGCGCGGCAGCAGGTAGATGATCGCCAGGGCGGCGGCACACAGCACGTAGACCGTGGGACCACGGCCGATCAGTTCCGGCATCTGCGCCAGGAAGATCAGGATCGCCAACGCGTTGACGAAGCCGGTGATGACCGAGCGCGAAACGAAGCGCATCAGCGAGCCAAGCTTGAACACGCCGGCCAGCACCTGCAGCAGGCCAGCCAGGATGCTGGCGGCGAACAGGTACTGAAGGCCGTGGTCCTTGACCAGGTCGACCATCACCAGTGCCATCGCGCCGGTGGCGGCGGAGATCATGCCGGGGCGGCCACCGGCGATGGCGGTGACCACCGCAATGGAGAACGCGGCATACAGGCCGACCTTGGGGTCGACGCCGGCGATGAGCGAGAAGGCGATGGCCTCGGGAATCAGGGCCAGGGCGACGACCATGCCGGACAACAGATCACCACGGATGTTGCCGAGCCATTGCTGGCGCAGGGGGTAGGACGTTTGCATGGGAAAACTCCGCGCGCACGCGGGCGTGGCCGCATGGCGCTGCAGTGGAAAGACACGGGTTCCTGAGCCGGGCGGGCCGGCTGCCGATGTGCGGCAAGGGTCAGGGTGGCGTGATCACTGCAGTGCGTCGTCGAGGAGCGTAGGAGGGGCGCAGTCTACGGGAAGGGCCCGGGCGGCTCAAATGGCCGCCCGGGCCGGCAACCCCCACTCAGTAGGTGTAAGCCGCAAGGACGAAGCTTGGCAGGCGCGAAGCGAACGTCTGGTAGGACGCTCCACTGAGGGAACGCTGGCGATTGGCAGCTTGCCGGGTGAAGTTGACACGCATCTGCGATGCATTCGGCGTACTGATGGCTGCCGCATAGCGCATGTTGGTACGGATGGTGGGGTTGCCGCTGGGCATCGCGTAGACATCGTGGCAGAGACCGATGTCTGACAGCAGGTAGGCAAGATTTTCGCCTGGGCCGTTGATCAGGTCACCGGTGAGGATGTTCTCGTTGGACATCTCGCTGGGGAGTGGTGGCCGGGCACCGGTCTTATCGACCAGGCCCGCCATGCGCAGTGGACGGCTGCTCATGTCCCACTGCAGCGAACCGTCGGCGTTGTAGACCTGCATGCCGGTGTTGTTGCTGGGAACCGCATGTCCCCATGCCCACCATTCAAAACTGGTGGTGCCCTGGGCCATGTTCCAGCTGAAACCTGCAGTGCCGGTGGAGATCCGCGTGGAGCCGCCATTGCAGCGGATGAACACCAGGTAGGGCACGCTCTGCGCCGGCAGGCCGACCGAACCGTTCTGGCCCAACGGCGAAGTGTTGCTACCGATGGTCTCCACCCCCTTGCCTGCCGCGAAGAAGGCAAGGGCGCGTGCGTTGACCAGAACGGGGATACCGCTGTCGTTGGTGACTTCAAGGCCGACGGTCATCAGAAACTCCCGTAGAAGACATAGGCGTTGGGGTTGGTCGTCGTCATGAACGTGAAGTTGAGTGTGAGGTAGTCGCCTTCGGCGGCGCCTGGTTTGTTGAAGGACATGGATGCCATGTTTGGCGCGGAGAACTGGTTCCCATTCATGTCCTGCCAGCTGTCCCATAAGGTGCTTGGCAGGATCGCGAATGGCTGCCCCATGCCCGCCATGCCCACATAGATGCTGTCTCGGGTGCTGACGTGCATCTCACCCATCACCTTGCCGGCACGATCATTGGTGTCGAACCACATCTGCCCGTCCGGGCCGAATATCTGCATACCGGTTGCCATTACCAGATCCCCATGCGGACGCGGACGCGGCCGTTGCTGTCGTAAACGTGGATGACACTGTCATTGATGGTCAGGCGGCCGCCGTTCTCGGGGCCGTTCATCGTCAGCGTGCCGTTCTTGTCGAGCCTCCAGCGAGGCTGCCCGCCGGCACCGACCGCGTTGGACTGGATCACATCGCCGATCATCGCGTTCTGGATCCAGCCGTTGCCGATCAGTGCCTGGCTGATGAAGGTCTGCCCGCCCTGCACCACGAAGGGCGCGCTGACTTGGCCACTGTTGGTGTTGAACAGCGCGAAGCGATCGGCCTGCATCAGGATCTGGCTCTGGTAGCTGCCATCCGGCTGCTGCTCCACGCCCAGACCCATGCCGGCCATGTAGATCTGCCCGGCACTGCTGATCTGCGCCTTGACCGTATAGGTTGCGCTGACCTTGCCATCCAGGTTCACCACGGCCTGCGAGACCTGCTGGACCGCGGCACTGACCCCTTCGATCTTGCCTGGAACACCCTCGATGGAGGCTTCGACCGTGTCCACACGCCTGGCCAGTGCCGCGTCCTTCTCGGCCATCACGCTGTAGACGGTGATGGCACCGGCGCTGACGTCGTTCTCGCCGACGTTGTAGTCCTCCTCACCGGCGGTGTGGTCGCTGACCTGCGCGAACAGGCCATCGACCTTCTGCCCCTGCGCGGCCACCTTGCCATCGACGTCGGTAACGTCCAGTTCCAGCTGATCAACACGGCCGACGATGGCGCCCGCCTCGGCGACGGCGTCGCCGATGTTCTTCCAGTGGCTGCCCGGCGGCGTTTCATTGCCTGCGGCAGTGCCCTGCCAGCTCCAGATCCGGCCATCGTGGATGACGGTCTGGCCCGGGGTGTAGGTTGCCGCGGCATCCCAGACCAGCGGCAGCACTTCGGTGACGCGCTCGATCTTGCCCTTCAGCTGTTGGCCCAGCGCGCTTTCGTTGATGCGGCCGGCGAAATAGGCATCGTAGTCCGATGGGTTGCTGCTGGACTCGCCCAGAACACCCGCCTCCACCGGATGCCACGGACCCACGTTGCCGCTGCGATCAACCAGGCGCCCCCAGAACCAGAAGCGTGCGCCAGCTGCGAGACCATTCATCTGGTGCCGCGACTGTGGATAGGCGAAGTCGCCGAGCTTGATGGCGGCCGAGCGATCCGGGCTGGTGCTGTACCAGAGCTCCGTGCGCTCGGTATCCGTGGCGCCTGCCGGGAACTGCCAGGCCAGCTCGATGCCGAACACGCGGCTGCGCGCGGTCAGCGAGGTCAATGCCGGCGGCGGCGTCGTCTTGCCTTCAATGGTGGTGAGCACACTGAGCGTCGGCTGCGATACCGCGCCCAGCGCATTGACCGCGCGTACCCGGGCCAGATACTCGCCCGCGTAAACGCCCCGCACCTCCAGGCTCTGCGTCCCGACGCGACCGGCGCGGACCCAGTTGAGATCACCACGGCGCCATTCCACGTCATAGCCGATCGCCTTGTCTGCGGCATCCCACTCGATGGTGAGCACGGAGGTGGCGATGCCCTGGTCCACCACCACATGCGAGGCCATCCGCACGTTGGCCGGTGCCGGCTGCACGCTGGGCGGAATGATGCTGATCGGCGGCTGCTCCAGGCGCGTGCCGTCGTCGATGGCGGCGTACTTGCCCGGCACGTGCTTGAGCGCGGTGATCTGATAGGTCAGATCCTCGCCTTCGCTGACCGACAGCACGCGATAGTGCTGCAGGGCCAGCTCAGGCGATTCCAGCGCCCAGACCGACTGCGCCACCGGCACCGCCGACCACGGCGCGGTGACCGTGACTGTCTCGCCGTCCACCGACTGCACCGTGCGTGCTTCGGTCTGCCCGCTGGGCAGGGTGGCGCGCAGGGTGTCACCGGCAGCGACCTGTTCCGGCACGCGATCCAGCACCAGGCTGCGCGTACCCGCACTGCGGATGCGTCCCGCATTGCGGCGGCCGGCGCGGTTCGGGTCGGCCACCTGGATCACGTCACCAGGCATGCAGCCCAGCGCGTCCAGGCCCACCGAGAAGCTGATGGTTTCCGTTTCCAGCATCTCGGTATGCAGAATGTGGTTGCCCACGCGCTGCGCCTGCGAACGCGAGTGGCAGCCCACCGCCGTCACTTCGGTCTGGTTGATGCCGTAGCGGGCCACGCCGGGCAGGTGCTGTACCACTTCGACCTTCTGCCGGCCGAAGTCATCCGGATCGATCCACGACACCAGGGCCACCGTGTGCCGCGCCGTGCGGCTGCTGCCGGCATAGTGGAAGCGGCCTTCGATGACGTTGGCCTGGCTGTAGGTCAGCACCGGGTCCTTGGGCATGTCGGCCGAGGCCATCACCTGCCCCGCCGCATAGAAGCTGATGCCGCGGAACATGGTGGCGATGTCCTGCAGCACGCGATAGGCCTCGGCGCGGGTCTGCAGATACAGGCTGCAGGTGAAGCGCGGCTCCTTGCCGCCCTGGCCATCGCTGACCAGTTCATCGCAGTAGCGCGCGATCTGGTACAGCCGCCACTTGTCCACCCAGTCCAGCGGAACACGATGACCCAGGCCGAAGCGATCGTTGGTGACGATGTCGAAGAACACCCAGGCCGGGTTGTTGGTCCACCCGCTCTTGAAGGTACCGTCCCACACGCCGCTGTAGAGACGGCTGAGCGGATCGTAGTTGGAGGGGATGCGCACGATGCGCCCCCACAGCTGGTAGGACCGGGTGGGGATGTTCTGGAATTGGCTGGCGTCGACCTGCACCGCCGCCAGCGCACAGTTCGGATAGCGCAGCTTGGCATCGATGATCTCGGTCATCGACAGCACGTTGATGGTATCGGCGATGGTGCTGCTGTTGGCGTTGGCGGTCAGCCGGCGGATGCGCACCTGCCACTGGCTGCCGGCAGGCAGATCGATGCGGCGGCTGCGCTCGTACTGGCTGGTGGTCTTGCCACTGAAGGCATCGGTCAGCACCGTGCTGAACGGGCCACCATCGGTGGAAAGATCCACCGCATACATGATCCGGTAGCCTTCGGTGTCACCGTTCTCGGTGTTGGTTTTCTGCAACGCCGGCACCGCGAAGCGGATACGGACGGCCGACAGGTCGGCACCGGATACGGTGCGTACCACCGGCGCATCGCTGCGCAGCTCGACATTGACACCGACTTCGTTCTCGATGGACGGGAAGCCGCTGATGTGCTCCTGGTCCTGGGTGCCGGAACGCGTCTGCACGTCCACGCCGGAGAAGTTCAGCGTGCCGTCCGGATTCTCGATCGGCACCTGGTCCAGGTAGATCGACTGCTTGCCGGCGACCAGGCCGCGGATCTCGCCTTCGCTGGCGAGGTCGATGATGCGGGCCACCGCCATCGAGTGCAGGCTGTCGGCGGTTTCGACCGGGGTTCGGGCGTTGCTCGCGCCCTTCTTGGCGCCCACCAGTACGGGCGCGGCTGCACCGCGCGTGCGCGGCGTGGAATGAGTGATCTGGTTCAAAACTGGTCCTCCGCCAGGATGCCGCCGCTGATCACGGCCGAGCCGATGAACATGCCCTTGCTGTCATGGCCGCCATAAGCGACCGGTACGGGGTTGCCCTGCGCCTGCGTGTTGACGGTGCCGTTCATGCTGTAGCTGGGCGCGTTTTCGGGTGTGTCTTTGGCGCCCAGGCCTTTTGGCTGGGGGGAGAGCATCTGCACGACCCCGCCAGCGACCATGCCAATGCCCGACGTCATGACTCCCGCGCCACTCCCTGGTGCGTACGCATTCATGACCGCTCCGATGACAATCAGTACAACGCCCATGATCGTCTGCAGCACGCCTCCTCGCTTGCTACCCACCATCACCGGCGCGATGCGGATGTCATCCTGCCCTGGCGGATCGTGCAGCTGATCCCGCGACAGGTTCTGCCGGCCATTGAACACGGCAAATTCCATGCCCTTGGCTTTGGCACCCATCAGGTACTGCTGGAACCCCGGCAGCATCGTGCATAGCGCATGCACGGCCTCGGCCGGGCTGTTCACCGCCAGCCGGAACCTGCGCCCGAAGCGGGCACCCAGCTTGCCGTACAGGCGGATCGTACGAAGACGGTCAGTCATGGCGCACCTCGCGATGGCGGACGATGCAACGGGTGCGCTCGGCCCACATGCCGCCGTAGGGCACGGTCTCGGACAGGCGGCCATGCAGGTGATGCAGCATCTGCCCGTCGCCGAGGTAGATGCCTGCGTGGTTGGTAACCGGCGAGCGGATCTGCATCAGGATCATGTCGCCCCGCTGCGGTTCGCCCTCGATCAGGTCGAAGCCCTCGGCGTGCAGCCGTTCAAGGCTGTACAGGTCCTGGCCATGGCTCCACCAGTCATCCTGGCGTTCGTACTCGGACAGCCGGATGCCCAGTTCGCGTGCGTGGAAATCGCGGACCAGGCTGTAGCAGTCCAGCACACCATGGGCGAACTGACGACCGACCAACGGTGCCATGTAGCCAGAGGGATGCAGGGTCTGCAGATCACCGCACAGCGGTGGCTCGCCGGTTACCTGGCCGACGCTGACGATGTGCCAGGTCAGCCCGCTGCGCTCGCACATGACCCGATCGGCGTCGGACGGCGTCGCGGCGGCATCGGGGTGGCTGTGCACCAGGGCCAGCACCTCGCCCTTGTCCTCGGCCACGGCATAGTCCTCGGCCGGCAGACGGAAATGCTCGCTGGGCATGGCGGCCACGTTGCGGCAAGGAAGATAGCGTTCGTGGCCTTCAACGGCCACGATCAGCCCGCAGCATTCGCGCGGGTACTCGGCCACGGCGTGCGCCTGGATGGCCTGCAGGGTTGTCGGTTGCATGTTTCACCCATGAAAAAGGCCCGCGCGGGCGGGCCTGGAAAGTGGAATCGGGAAGGGATCGATCAGGAGCGCAACAGACCCGCGGCGGGGAAGCCGCCATAGGGCAGCGGCTTGTCCTGGCCGAAGCGCAGCTTGCAGCTGCGTACCCGGCCACCGCATTGATCACGTGCCGGGTCGTCGGTAGCGACGTCGTCGCTGTCGGCCACCGCCGGACCGTTGTAGCCGCAGTACGCGCCGCGATAGCCGCCACGCACCAGCCAGCCACACATGCCGGCGATGATCTGCCTGCCCGGCAACTGCTGGCCATTGAGATCGATCGCGGTGGTCAGCTCGAACTCGACCATCTGCTTGTCTTCGCCGATCTTGCGCTCGATGAACCAGACTTCGTCGGGGAAATGCTCGGCAGGATCCGCGCTGGGATTGCCTTCCTCGAAGTTGGCGGCATCCAGGTACTTGGCCAGCGTCTGCCGGCGGATGATGCGGGCCCCGACCAGGTCGTCGAACAACAGGCACATGGCGGTGATGCGGCCATCGATGTTGCTCACGCGCAGGCGCGGATTCGGTGGCTGGTCGCTGGTACGTTCGAAGCCGCTGGCCTCGATCGGCCAGGGGCCATATTCCTGGCCCTGCCACCAGACGAGGCCGCTCTGCAGGTGTGCGTGGAAGAACAGCTTGTCGGCGCCGAAACTGCTGGCGTCGAGCTCGTAGACGGTGATGCGGCCACCCGGCTCAAGCTGCTGGGCATCGGCGGTGATCATGGGGTGTGCTCCTGTGCGGCAATGGGAAGAGGGGGTGGTACGGGATACCGCTCCTGGCCGCGCGGTACGATGACGTGGTGGCCCGGGCGCAGCGACGTAGTGGTCGTGAAGCAGGCGTGCTTTGACGCCTGCGGAGGCGTGATTGTCATGGCTCAGAGCTCCGCATCGGCCTGCACCAGCACCTGTGAGGTGGTCGACCACACCACCACCGCACCCCACTGCTGCATGTTGTTGGACATCGTGGACAGCACGGCCGCGTCCACGGTGGACTGCCAGCCCGGATCGCCACCGTTGAAGTTGATGAGGCTACCTTCGGAGCCGAAGCCGACCAGGTTGAGCGCGGCAGAGGGCGAGGTGACCCTGGGCGCCACGCGCTTGCGTACCTTGAACGGAATGCACGCGCGCGTGTCACCGTTGGCGGTGTAGGTGATGCCCAGGATCCGGTTCACATCCAACGTCTCGTAGTAGCGCTGGCACAGCAACAGCTCCAGTGCTTCAGGCCGGCGATCGAAGTCGGTGGCGGTGTCGCCTTCTTCGATCTGCACTTCGGCCAGTTGCACGCTGCCGCTCTTCTGCCCGGCGGCGAACGCCCGCCCGCCGAAATCGGCACCGGCATCCAGCCAGAAGCTCAGTTGCAGGTAGCTGTCCGGGCCCAGCGTCCTGCCGGCAAGGCCGGGAACATCCACGGTGACCTGGTGCCATCGCCACAGGGTATCGAGTACGACCGAGGCGCCGATGCTGTCGCGCGCGGTGGACCCGCCCGTTCCGTAAGACTGCTGCAGCTCCACCCCGATGCGGAAGTCATCCACCGAGGCGCGTGCCTTGAAGCTGATGGTCACAGTGCGCCCGGCCAGGGTCCGGACGTCCTCGATACGCTGTTGGACCAGTGCCATATTGCCGGCACTGGCCACGCTCTGCACATCCAGCCGGAGCAGGTGGCGTGATCCGGCCAGCAGGCGCCCTCCCTGGCCGCCGCCTGCAGGCACATCCTCGCGTGTGACGGCCAGCTTGGTGCCGGTGGCATTGGCTTGCCAGCGGTCAGCGATGTAGCGAGTGCCCACGGATGCAGGAAACACTGCACCACGCTGCCAAAGGCGGAAGTCGCCGTTGATCAGGCAGTTGCGGCCAGTCATTCGGCCATCCAACCCATCCACCGCAGTCTGCACGGCATCCAACCCGCCATACACTTCGGCGAAGTTGTCGTTGATCTTGGTGAATGCCGGGCGCTGTGTTTCACCCCGCTTACCGTTCGCCTGAACGGTATCGAGGTCGATTATCTTTCTGCTCATTTAGCCTTCCATTCCGAATCAGCAAAGCCCAGGGACAGGTCGTTGCCACGCCTGAAAAAGACGGCGGAACGCCATACCTGATACTCAGTAAATCTCTGCATCCGCCGTCCAGTGGAACCAGCCACCCCAACGCCCGGGAGAATTGCCCCAGGCCACTTCGAAGACGTTCGTCGCGATCGTGGGAACCGATGCGGGCGTTCGGCTGCTGTCGTCCTGATTGACATATCCGGGCTCGACCACATTGTTGTTGGGCCTGACGACAATCACCGGCGTCACTCGCTTGCACGTCTTGAATGGCACCGACAGGTAGCTGGTTGCGCCGCTCGCAGCCGAGTTGCCCCAACTGTAACGACCGCTGTTGGTCGGAGTTCCAGGAACGACGTCATTGTCATAGGACTTTTCGTAGTAGCGCTGGCACAGCTGCAGCTCGTGGGCCAGCGGGCGCAGGTCGAATGCCGTTGCCCGGTTGCCGCGCTCCAGCTGCATCATCGCAATACCGAACTCTCCGTTCTGCCCGGAGATGACACCGCCATAGGCATCCGCGCACAGATCCACCACCAGCCACAGGAAATCGCTGTCGGCATTGCTGCCCAGCGTCTTCCCCTTCACCGATGGCAGTCGCGCACTGAGCTGGAAATAGGTCCAGGACGTGGCGGTGACCGCTACGGTTCCCAGCTCCACGCTGACTGCGGCGGACGGCGAACCACCGGTGCCAAAGTGCTGGATGAGACGAACGCCGATGCGTTTTCCTGGCGGGCCATAGGCGAAGCCGGAAACCGTCACGTCGCCGTCGGACAGCGTCGCCGCGCTCTCGACCTTCTGTGCGACGTAGGCGCTGCTACCTGCACTGGTCTTGGAGACAACGCTGTTGAGGAAACGGCGCGATTCCGGAGCGGCACCGCCAGCTGGCAGATTGCCGCCGCGATTGACGGTATGCGTGCAGCCCAGCGCTGCCACGGTCCAGCGATCGGCTACATAGATCTCTCCCCCCTGGGTGGTGCCGGTGGTGCCCCGCTGCCAGAAATCGAAGTTGCCGTTGATCAGGCGGTTCCTGCCTGGAACCACGCTCTGCAAAGCGCTTTCCAGTGAATCCACACGCTTCCCGATCGCGGTCACGCCATCCAGCGCCCCATACACTTCGGCGAAGTTGTCGTTGATCTTGGTGAACGCCGGGCGCTGGGTTTCACCCCGCATTCCGTTCGGTTGAACGGAATCGAGGTCGATGATTTTTCTCGTCATTGCTGTCGTCCTGTAAGTCCCGGGCACGCGCCATCACAGCTCGGCATCGGCCCACCAATGCCACCACCCGCCCCAGCGACCTGGATTGTTGGTCCAGCTCACTTCGTAGCCGGAAGGCGAGGCATAGTTGACCAGGCAGGGAACGCGGGAGATGTTGTCTTCCGCGATATGTCCGTCCTGCTGGATGTTGTCGGCCGAGATGATCATCACGTAAGGATGGGTACGCTTCGGTGCATGGAATCGCACACTCTGGTAGTGCGCCACTCCCGGTGAGTTGATCGAGAAGGCTTCGCGCCCTTCGTTGTGCGCGGTATTGGGCACGATGTCGAGGTTGTAGCTCTTCTCGTAGTAGCGCTGGCACAACGCCAGTTCCACGCCCGGCGGTCGCCACTCAAAGCGCGTCGCTGCGCGCCCGGCTTCGACCTGGAACTGTGTGAAGCCGAACGATCCGTTCTGCGCCACCAGCTCGCCCCCCTGGCCGGTACCGCACAGGTCGAACACCACGTAGAGATGGTCGTTGCCATTGCTGCCAAGCACCTTGCCCCGGGTACTCGGCAGCTTCACCGTGATGCTGTGGCGCTTGGCGGTCGCCTCCAGCTTGAGCACGCCGGCTTCCACTGTCACCTGCGGCGAGGGTGAGCCACCTGTCCCGAAATCCTGGATGACACGCACGCCCACACTGCGACCTGGCGCATCAGAGTTCGCCCACACCGAGATCGTGATGTCTCCACTTGCACTGCGGACGCCCTCGATCTTCTGCCCCATCCAGGCGCCACTTCTGGCGATGGCCTCGGATACGGTGCAGACCAGAATCGACCGGGTATCTTCCGGAAATCCAGCCTGCCCGTCGTAAGCTACACGCTGCACATCGTGGTTGCAGACCAGCGCCGAGTTCGTGAAGCGGTCGGCGAAGAATGTCTCCGCACCCAGCGTACCTGATCCCTGGCCAACGCGACCGGACGTGCGACGTTGCCAGAACTGAAGGCCACCATTGATAAGCAGATTCCTTCCCGGAACGCGCTCGGTGATGGCATTCCCCACGGTCTCCGGAATCTTCGCGACATCGGTCAAGGCGTCGTAGACCTCGGCGAAATTCTCGTTGATCTTGGTGAACGCCGGGCGCTGTGTTT
Source organism: Stenotrophomonas sp. WZN-1 (assembly GCF_002192255.1). Classification (NCBI taxonomy): domain Bacteria; kingdom Pseudomonadati; phylum Pseudomonadota; class Gammaproteobacteria; order Lysobacterales; family Lysobacteraceae; genus Stenotrophomonas; species Stenotrophomonas sp. WZN-1. Next base: position 281,449 of record NZ_CP021768.1, on the reverse strand, counting down.
CACCCCGCTTTCCGTTCGGTTGAACGGAATCGAGGTCGATGATCTTTCTTGCCATTAGTGGCTCCTTGAACGAGGTGAATCGGGGGCGGCCGATCGGAGTTCGAGTACTTTCATTCCGTCAACGGGCGGGTCTCACGGCTTCCCGACCGGTCCCGCAGATGTAGGAATGCACTCAGAGTTCGGCATCGGCGGTGTAGTGGCCTGCCAGCAGAACAGAGCCGCTTACCAGGAAACCTGCTCCACCCACGTCCGCCATGAACGCCTGGCTCGTTGCCATGACTACATTGGTCAGGGTTCCCGCGCGCCATGTTCCGCCAGCGGCGTCGTAGTACCTCCAGAAGCTCGGCGATCCGATGTCACCACCTTCCCCGCCTGCGTGGAACTGCAGCTGTGGCGTGCTGCGCATCGTGCCTTTGAACTCTGCGACAACGCGGCAGGTGCCACTGTTGAAGGCCACTGCGTTCCGGTGCACGGCGGAGCTGCTCCTGCTGTTGGGAACTTCTGTAACAGGGAAGGACTTCTGGTAGTAGCGCTGACACAGCGCAAGCTCGTGGGCCGGTGATCTCCACTCGAAGCGGGTCGCGCGTGCGCCGGCTTCCCACTGCATTTCGCCGAAGTACAACTGGCCTGCCTGCGCGCCGAGCCCTCCTGTGCGCGCATTGAAGTCACTGCCTGCCGAGAGCCATACCGCACAGATGACCGAATCATCGCCACTGCCAAGCGTCTTACCGTAGATGGAAGGAAGACTGACGGTCTTGCTGATCCGGTTCAGGCCCTGTGCGAGCGTAAACACTTCCGGCTGTATCCCCGTGACAGTGGGGCTTCCGCCTGTTCCGAAGCGCTGCAGGAATTCGACTGCGATCTTTCTCCCTGCAGTGCCTGCGTTGTAGACCAGGAAGGATAGCGTGCTCTCTGATGCGGCAAAGGTCCGCACACTTTCCACACGCTGCTCGAACAGGAAATGGTGTCCGGCAGCGTTGTGGTTCCCGTTGCAATTGGCGGCCAACGTGAACAGGCTTTTCGGGAAGTTCGCATCGCCCGGAGCAACGGGTGATTTGAATATGCCTGCGCCATCCATCCCTCCCTGCTGTGCAAAGAATCTGTCCGCACAGTAGGCCGCAGCAGCGGTGAAGTTGTCCCCACGCTGCCAGAAGTCGAAATTCCCGTTGATCAAGCGGTTCTTTCCCGAGACAGAGTCTGCGATGGCACCGGGGATTCCCTCCAGCGCCAACGCAACATCCTGAAAGTTCTGGTTGATCTTGGTGAAGGCGGGCCGTTGGGTCTCTCCACGCTTTCCGTTGGGCTGGATGGTATCCAGGTCGATCCGTTGAAGATCCATGCTCATGCCTACGCCTGGAAGGTCTGCTCGAACGTGGCGGTGATGGTCGAGACCTGTCCACCGAGATGGCTGTCGGTGTAGGAGTCACACATGTACAGCCCCTGCCCCAGTGGCCCCTTCCACAGGAAGCTGCGGCCGGCATGACCATCCAGGAAAGCAACGATTTCGTTGATCGTCCTGCGGTTGCCTACGAACTGCAGCTGGTAACTGCGCGAGGTGGCGTTCAGGCCATCAGCGGCGGCCTGCGCATAGCCATCACCGAACTTCGCGCGCTTCACGGCGGCGGTGGTGGTCCCGGTGCTCTGGCTGGTTGCCGGCCAGGTGAAGGTATCGGTCATTACATGGCACTCCTGCTGAGCACACCACCTGCCTTCAGGTCACGACTCTGCAGTTCGCGGTACTTGCGTTCCACGAACTGGCCGATCTCGTTGCCGAACTGCTGCAGCATGCTTTCGTTGGTGGTGACTTCCTTGCCACCGTTGTTGTCGATGCGGATGCTTACACCCACTCCGCCGCCACCGCCGCCACCGTGCGCGGCCACACCCAGGCGGCCGTCCGGTCCGCGCTGCAGCGGCATGATCGCTTCCGGTCCCGCTTCGCCGAATACGCCGGCACCCTTGGCGAAGGCGAACAGCTGCGGGGTGTTGTAGATGCCGCCGGAATAGGCCGACAAGCTGGGCGATGCGTAGACGCCGCCAAGCGCATTGGGCGTCATGTTGCCGCTGCTCAGCCAGCCGGTGTTGTTGCCGAAGCCGCTTGCGAAGCTGGAACTGGGCGCTGCGCTGGCGCCACCAAAGAAGCTGGCAATGGTTTTCACCCCCCATACGATCGCCTGCTGAAGAGCGATGCGTTCGAGATCGGCGATGATGGCCTTGGTGAGCTCGCGAAAGCCGGACTTTCCTGTAGTCACGAACTTGTAGAGCGCTGTTTCGGCGCCGGCGAAAGCCTTGTCGAAGGCCGCCTTCGTCGTTGTCGCAGTGTCTTCAGCCTTGCTGAGATAGCTGTCAAAGGCGGCCTCCACGCCTTTTCCTGCACCGGCAAAGCCCGTCTTCTTGTCTTCTTTCTCAGTTGTTTCTTTCTTCTCGGGCGGAAGCAGGGGCACGCCGTTGAGCATTCCACTACCGTACTTCCGCTGCTTTTCAACGAAGTCGGGTACGTTGATCGAAGCAAACGGTGCGACACCCAGCGCACCGGTGCCCAGAGGGTTTTCCTGTCGGCTCTCGATCGCTGCCTGCGTGGCAGCCGCTTTCATTGCCGTGGCGGTCAGTTGCTGCACCAGTGTGTTCATCATGGAAACACTGCTGCTCATGACAGTGTTCAGTGCCTGGTGCAGTACAGTGGCCTGGGTGAGCTGGACGGGCAGCTGCTGTGCAGCATTGGCGAGCTGGCTCACACCCTGCGTTGCCGCTTGAGCGGCGGAGGCCACGATCGCGCTGACTTTGACAGCGGCAGCCGAGTCACTGAGCGTTGAATCGCTCATGAAATTCTCCTGACATGAAGAAAGGCCCCGCGCAGTGGCGGAGCCATGATGGAGCCATCGACCGGTGTCGATGGCGGCTTAGTGCTGCTGCATGTGGTCCAGCGCCGCACGCTCGATGATGCGGATTCCCGCCATCACCTCATCGCGTTTGTCTGGTGCGAGCGCTTCGCGCTCCAGTTCCCGGTAGACCACGTTGTAATCCAGCCCGATCGGGCCACCTGCGCCAACGCGCCACTGGGTGGAAACCCGTGAGAAAACCTCGATGGGAAGTACGCACTCCGGCCACAGCGTGACCTGCGGTGGCGGGAAATGCCGTGCCTTCAGACCGAGCTGCTGCAGCTCGGCCTCGGTGGGGGCCCGCCAGTACAGGGCCCCCACCGCCTCGATCAGTTTCCCTTGCGCGCGACCTGCAGCGCCTGGGTGTAGCCACCGATGATGGCGCCATCCAGGCCGGCTTGCTGCTGCAGGGCCAGCTCGACGCCGGCGGTATCCAGCGCCACATCGGCATCCCACTCCACCACGATGTCCAGGATCGCCTGGGCCACGCTCAGCTCCTCCTCGGCCAACCGCTCCAGCAGGCCGGCGTAGTCGGCTACCGACAGGTGCCGGTAGGTCAGGTTGAGCTTCTGCTCGCGACCGTGACCGACGATGGTCAGGGTGCTCTTGAAGCTTTCCGGCGCCTTTACCTGGAACATCAGGCGCCCTCGACCAGGATGGAATCGGCCAGCGCAGTGAAGGTCGCGGTGGTGCCCATCGGGGTGTTGGCGGCCATGGTCGGGTCGCCGTTGTAGCTCAGGTAGCCGTACCAGTACAGCACGTCGCCCCCGACCAGCTTTGCCCGCAGGATCACCGGTTCGCCCTTGGCATCAACGTTCTTCAGCGCCGAATACCACGGCTTCTTCGGGTCGTAGAACAGCGGCAGGGTAATGGTCTTGGCGTTCTTGAAAGTCGGCATCTGCACCTGGCGGCCGGTCGGGTCCTCCAGCAGGGTGCCGCTCCAGTACTGCTGCTCGCCACCGGCGGTGGTCGGGTCGCCCTGCTGGTCCAGGTCGACGAAGGCGCCGGCCTTGCGCAGCACGCCGGCGCCGCTGGTGCCCGGGAACAGCACGGTGTCGGTGGTGTCGATGCCCAGCAGTTCAACGCTGCCGGTGGCTTCAGCACCGGCGCGGGTGGCGCGGTTGTTCAGGGCCGGCCAGCCCGGCAGTTCGATGACCACCACATCGCCGGTGTCGACGCTGTTGGCGGCAACGCTGGCCAGTGCCGGCGCAGCCTTGGAGATCGCGGTGGTGGCGATCGCGGTGGAGACGACCGGTGCGAAACCGAACTGGGTGCCCTTGGGAAGCTTGAGTGCCATGGTGTATTTCCTCGTTGGATGAAAAAAAAGCCCGGCGGTTGCCGGGCTGGGGTGTTGCGCGGGTGATGCGGTTTACAGGTCGACGTACCACAGGCCGAAATCGAGCCGCGCGCCGTACTTGTGCAGTGCCGGCTCGTGCACGCCGATTGCAGCGCCGAACGACTCGGCGGTCGGCAGTCCTGCGCAGACCTGATCCTCAATCTCCCGGATCAGGGTGTTGGCCTGGGCACGACTGTCTGCCCAGACGGTCAGCTGCACGCGAGCGTGCTTCTGTTCGGGAGTGGAACCTTCGTTGAACCACACGGACTGTCCACCCATCTGCTGGTAGACGGCACACGGGTAGATGACCGGTTCCGGTGGGACGTCGGGATACAGCCGGCCCTGCAGCAGCGGGGCCAGCAGCGCGTGCAGCTGTGCTTCGTAACTCATCGCGGTGTCCTGGTTGGCGTCGCTCAGGCAGTGCCTGACGACTGTTCGGTGAACAGCACCGTGCTCTGGCGCCGGCTGAAGTCGGGAGCAACGCCGGTGATGTTGAAAACGCGACCGTCATGCACGATGCGCATGCCGACGTGGATACCGGCCTGTCGTGCGGACCCCAGACGGACATGGAACCGCTGGCGCCGGATCGTTGCCGGCAGGCGGCTTTCCAGCGTCAGCCGCTGCATGCTGTCGGCTGCATCGGCGGTGATGGCGGCCCACAGTTCGGCCACCGGCTGCCACGCGTCCAGCGGCTGCCCCCAGGCATCGAGCTGGCCGTTCTGGCGCTCGATGCGGATGCGGCGATTGAAGTGGCCGGCGTTCATGGCGTTGCGGCCGGTCGGTACGGATCGAGCAGTGCGGCCACGCCGAACGGCAGCTCCATTGCAATGGCGGCAGTACCTGCGTGGTCGTCAAGCATCTGCGCAGAGACAACCACGGCTTCGCGGTGGGCGTACAGGTGGCCCAGCAGCAGGCGCACCGCTGCACGGATGCTGTCGTTGGCGGGCATGCCCAGCAGCAGGCGTGCACTGCGCGCGGTCGCCACGGCCAGGCGGCGATCGGCCACATCCCGCATGGCCTTGGCCTTGGCCGCATTGGTCTCGGCATTGGCGGCGGCAACCGCGGCTTCATGCCCGGTCACCGCCGCCGCCATGTCCTGCGGCAGCTGGTCCAGTGCCTGGTCCAGCCCGGTCTGGTCGGCGTACAGTTCGCGGCCCAGGTAGGCTGCGGCCGCGTCGCTGGCTGCTGCCAGCAGGTCACCCAGGATGGTGTCGTCAAAGTCGCCGTCGATACGGCAGTGCGCGCGGCACTGCTCAAGGGTCAGCAGGGGCATCGAATCCTCCTTCGTTGATGGATGTGGAGTGCCCCGACCTGCGCGCACGGCGGCGCCCCACGCGGTCAGCAGGACGGCGCGGGAAAAGCAGGATCGGGGCGGAAAACAGAACGGTCGCGACAGGAACGTCAGGGCCGGTGGCGATGGCATCGCAGCGCGCGATGGCGTAAACGAAAGAAGCCCCCGGGATCACCGGAGGCTTCTATGTCATCGTGGTACAAACGATACGCTTCGGGTGTGCACCCGTCAATCCGCAAACGGTTACCAGTCCGGTGACTTTCCCAGGCGCTGTACGGCTGCGGTCACGGCGGCATGCTGCAGGCTGGATAGAATGGCAACGCGCTGCTCCCGCAGCCCATTTCCCGCTGGATTCCCGCATGCCTGCCACCCCCGAACGCTTCTTCGATGCGCGTACCGAACAAGGCGTGCTGCGCCTGTCCATCGCAGGCTCACTGCTGCTGGCCGCGGCAGCGGTGGTGTTCGGCCTGCTGGCCAATTCCTCGCTGATCATCTTCGATGGCATCTACGGCCTGATCGATGTGGTGATGACCTGGCTGTCATTGCTGGTCGCGCGGCTGATCGCTCTATCCACCAGCAGCGATGCGCTGCAGTCGCGGCTCAACCAGCGCTTCACCATGGGCTTCTGGCACCTGGAGCCGATCGTGCTGGGGGTGAGCGGCACATTGATGATCGGCGCGGCGCTGTATGCACTGGTCAATGCGGTGGATGCACTGATGTCCGGTGGCCGCCACATCGCGCTCGGTCCGGCCATCGCCTTCGCCGGGTTGTCGATCGTCGGCGAAGGTGCGCTGGCCTGGTTCGTGCTGCGTGCCAACCGCCGCATCGGTTCGGAGTTCATCGCGCTGGACGCGAAGAACTGGGTGATCGCCGCCAGCATGTCGGCCTGCTACCTGCTGGCCTTCCTCGGCGGTGTGCTGGTGCGCGGCACCTCGCTGGCCTGGGTCGGGCCCTACATCGACCCGGCGATCCTCGCCTTCGTCTGCGTGCTGGTGATGATCGCCCCGCTGGGCACCGTGCGCCGTGCGCTGGCCGGCATCCTGCTGGTCACCCCGCCGGAACTGCAGGCGCATGTGGACACGGTGGCACACGCGATCGTGGCCAAGCATGGCTTCGTCGAGCATCGCAGCTACGTGGCGCAGGTGGGGCGTGGCGAGCAGATCGAGCTGTTCTTCGTGGTGCCGGAAAACGACCCGCCGCGGCCCTTGGTGGAATGGGACCTGCTGCGCGACGAGATCGGCGATGCGCTGGGCGAGGCCTCGCCGGACCGCTGGCTGACCATCATGTTCACCACCGACCGTGAGTGGACGATCTAGGCTGGCAGGACGATCAATCAAGTTTTTCGGACGCATTGCAACCCAACGTACGCAGAAACCAGGCAAAGTAGGCTCCAACGCAATACCCACCCACTGACCAGGAGCATCACGATGTCCATCGAAAAGGTTCTGTATACCGCCCAGGCCACCTCTACCGGCGGCCGTGAAGGCCGTTCCGTCTCGTCCGACAACGTGCTGGATATCCAGCTGTCGACCCCGCGCGAGCTGGGTGGCGCCGGCGGCCCGGGCACCAACCCGGAACAGCTGTTCGCCGCTGGCTACTCGGCCTGCTTCCTGGGTGCGCTGAAGTTCGTGGCCGGCCAGGCCAAGGTCGCGCTGCCGGCCGACACCACTGTCACCGGCAAGGTCGGCATCGGCCAGATCCCGACCGGTTTCGGCATCGAAGCCGAGCTGACCATCAACGTGCCGGGCGTGCCGCGCGAGCAGGTGGAAGAGCTGGTGCAGAAGGCGCACATCGTGTGCCCGTACTCGAATGCCACCCGCGGCAACATCGACGTGACGCTGATCGTTGCCTGATGCGGTGATGCCGGCCAGCGGCCGGCACTACCACTGCAGAAAAAAATGGGCGGATGCCGGTCGAAACCGAACATCCGCCCATCCCACCTTCGTTGTCCCGCACGGGGGCATGAGGTTGCCGGCCAGCGGCCGGCGCTACCAGGTCACTTCTCGCTCGTGATGAGCTGCACGACGCTGGAGAAATCCAGCTTGCCGCGGCCGGCCTGGTGATTCATCGAGTACAGGTTCCGGGCCACTTCGCCCAGCGGAATCGAAGCGCCGACACTCATCGCCGCTTCCACCGCCAGGCCCATGTCCTTCAGCATCAGATCACTGCCGAAACCGCCGCTGTAGCCGCGCGAAGCCGGGGCGTTTTCCAGCACGCCCGGCCACGGGTTGCACACTTCGGTGGCCCAGCTGCGGCCGGTGCTGACCGCCATCATCTGCGACAGCACCTTCGGGTCCAGCCCGTGCGCCACGCCGAGTGCGATGGCTTCGCCGGTGACGGCCATGATCACGCCCAGCGCCATGTTGTTGCACAGCTTGGCCACCTGGCCGGCACCGCTGGCGCCCACGTGGAAGATGTTCTTGCCCATTGCCTGCAGCACCGGGCGAGCGCGCTCCAGCGCGTCCTCCTCGCCACCAACGATGAAGGTCAGGGTGCCTGCCTGGGCGCCGGCGGTACCGCCGGATACCGGCGCGTCGATCATCTGCAGGCCACGCGCGGCGGCGGCCTCAGAGACCTTGCGGGCGCTGGCCGGGGCGATCGTGCTGCAGTCGATGACCAGCGCACCGGTCGGGATCGCGGCGAGGATGCCGTCGTCGCCCAGGTACACGCCTTCGACGTGGCGGCTGGCCGGCAGCATCGAGATCACCACCTCGGCATCGGCCAGGGTTTCGCGCGCCGATGCGGCCGCGCTGGCACCGGCATCGACGGCAGCCTGCACCGCGGCCGGAACCAGATCGAACACGCGCACGCTGTGGCCGTTCTTGACCAGGTTGGCGGCCATCGGGCCACCCATGTTGCCCAACCCGATGAATGCAATGTGGCTCATGCAAGGCTCCTTTCAACAAGGGGAGTGCCCAGGTCGGCCAGCGGATGCGCGGCATCGGCCCAGGGGGAAGCGAAGAAGGTGTCGGCCCACGCGCCGGTGGCCTCGGCCAGGGTGGCCGGGTTCCACTGCGGATTGCGGTCCTTGTCGATCAGCAACGCGCGGATGCCTTCGGCGAAATCACCGTGGGCGGCGCAATGCAGGGCGACGATGTACTCCAGTCGATAGATCGCGGCCAGATCCTGGCCGGCACTGCGGCGCTGCAGCTCGTACGACAACCGTGCCGAACCCGATGCACCGGCGGCGAGAGTCTTCTGTGCCGCCTGCAACCAAGCATCGTCGGTCTGCAGACCGGCGATGCGCGCGACGATCGCTTCAAGGTCATCGCCTTCGCACAGCGCATCGACCTGCGCCGCGTTGGCCAGCAACGGACCGGTCGCGGCATCGCTGGCATGCGATTGCAGCAGATGGCTGAGCCGCTCGTGGTTGTGCGCGGCATCGCCCGACCAGGCCACCTGCAGCAGTGCATCGAACACCGCGCTGCGGCGTTCTTCGGCCACATGCACGTCGGCCAGGCCGGCGTAGATTGCATCGCCCGGATTGAGCAGCGCGCCGGTCAGCGCCAGGAACAGGCCGCCCTTGCCCGGCACACGCGGCAACAGCCAGCTGCCACCCACATCGGGGAACAGGCCGACGGTGATTTCCGGGAAGGCCAGCTTGGAGCGCTCACTGACCACGCGGTGGCTGGCGCCGGACATCAGGCCGATGCCGCCGCCCATCACGATGCCGTGGCCCCAGCACAGGATGGGCTTGGCGTAGGTGTGGATGAGGTAATCGACGCGGTACTCGACGTCGAAGAACTCGGCCGCGTAGTCGTTCTCGCGGATGTCGCGGCGGCCGGCCTCGCGGAAGGCGACCATGCTCTTGTACAGGCTGTGCAGGTCACCGCCGGCGCAGAACGCCTTTTCGCCGGCGCCCTGCAGCACCACCATGGCGATGCCATCGTCGTCGGCCCAGGCATTCAACTGCTTCAGCAGCAGGTGCGCCATCGGCAGCGAGAAACCGTTGAGCGTACGCGGCGCATTGAGCGTGGCGATGCCGATGCGCGTGCCGTTGCCGGCCACGCGCTCTTCGAACAGCACCGGTGCTTCGTCGGCAGCGGTGTCGGTGCTCATGCGTTCTTCCACTGCGCGGCGCGCTTTTCCAGGAAGGCGGTCACGCCCTCGACCTGGTCGGCGGTGTCGAACAGGTCGACGAAGGCTTCGCGCTCGGCCACCAGCGCCGAGGCGTGGGTGCCGGTGCGGGTGGCCTGCACCAGGGTCTTGCAGGCGGCGATGCTGGTCGGGCTCTGCTTGCCGGCCTTCTTCGCCCATTCCAGTGCCAGCGCCTTGGCTTCGCCCTTGCCGACCTTTTCTTCGGCCAGGCCAATGCGCAGTGCGGTCTCGGCATTGATGCGCTCGCCCAGCAGGATCATGCGCTTGGCCCAACCCTCGCCGACCAGGCGCGGCAGGTTCTGGGTACCACCGGCGCACGGCAGCAGGCCGACGGTGGCCTCTGGCAACGCGACCTGGGCATGGTCTTCGATGATGCGCAGGTCACAGGCCAGCGCGCATTCCAGGCCACCGCCCATGGCATAGCCGTTGATCGCGGCGATCGACACGCCACGGAAACCGGACAGGGCCTCGAAGGCTTCACCGAAGCGGCGCGCGGCTTCACGTGCAGCGGCCTTGTCGCCGGAGGCGAACTGGTTGAGGTCGGCACCGGCGGAGAAGAATTTCTCGCCGTCACCGGTGATCACCAGCGCGTAGATGTCGCGGTCTGCGTTGAGCGCGCCCACCAGGTCGCGCAGCGCCGACAGGCTGTGCACGGTCCAGGTATGCGCCGGCGGGTTGTTCAGGGTGACCACGGCGGTGTGGCCATCCACCTCCACCTTCAGGCCCACGTGCTCCTGGGTACGCCAATCCTTCATCGCAGTTCCTCTTCGGTGTTGAGCAGGTGACGGGCAACGATCACCCGCATGATCTCGTTGGTGCCTTCCAGGATCTGGTGCACGCGGCAGTCACGCAGCAGGCGCTCGATCGGGTATTCGCGGATGTAGCCGTAGCCACCGTGGATCTGCAGTGCTTCGTTGCAGACGTTGAAACCGGCATCGGTGGCGAAGCGCTTGGCCATCGCGCACCACACGTTGGCATCGCTGGCACCGGCATCGAGCTTGCGCGCCGCGGTGTGCACCATCTGCCGTGCAGCCACCAGCTGGGTGACCATGTCGGCCAGCTTGAACTGCAGTGCCTGGAACTCGGCCAGCGCCTTGCCGAACTGGCGGCGCTCGCCCATGTAGCGGCGCGCGGCATCCAGCGCGCCCTGCGCCGCACCCAGCGAGCAGGCGGCAATGTTGATGCGGCCGCCGTCCAGCCCCTTCATCGCCAGCTTGAAGCCGCCACCTTCCTCTCCCAGAAGGTGGCTGACCGGCACGCGGACGTTTTCGAAGGTGATGCCACGGGTAGGCTGGCTGTTCCAGCCCATCTTCTCTTCCTTGCGGCCGAAGCTGATGCCCGGCAGGTCCGCCGGCACCGCAATGGCGCTGACACCGCCGGCACCGGCACCACCGGTACGCGCCATCACCACCAGCAGCTCGGTGGCACCGGCGCCGGAAATGAAGGCCTTCGAGCCGTTCAGCACATAGAAGTCACCGTCGCGCACGGCGGTGGTCTTCAGCGAGGCCGCATCGGAACCTGCACCCGGTTCGGTCAGGCAGTACGAAGCCAGCTTGCTGCCCGAAGACAGGTCGGTGCCCCACGCATCGCGCAGTGCCGGCTGGCCCCACTTGGACACCATCCACGAGGCCATGTTGTGGATGCTGATGTACGCCGCCGTCGACGGATCGACGCTGGCGAGCTCCTCGATGACGACGGCGGCGTCCAGTCGGCTCAGGCCGCTGCCGCCCACTTCCGGGTCCATGTACAGACCGCAGAAGCCCAGTTCACCGGCCTTGGCGATCGCCTCGCGCGGAAAGATGCCCTCCGCATCCCATCGCGCGGCGTGCGGCGCCAGTTCGGCCTGTGCGAAGTCGCGCGCCGCCTCGCGGTACGCCTGCTGCGCTTCTTCCAGTTCCGTCGTCATCGAGTGGCTCATGGCTGCTCCTGCCGTTACTTCAGGCTGATCGTGGTGTTGACGCCATGGCTGAGCGTCTCGTCATCGAACCAGCGCGCGGTGACCGTCTTGGTCTGGGTGTAGAACAGCACCACCTGCTTGCCGTACGGGCCCAGATCGCCCAGCTTGGAGGCGCGCGAACCGGTGAACGAGAACAGCGGCACCGGCACCGGGATCGGCACGTTGATGCCGACCTGGCCGACGTCGATGTCTTCCTGGAACTTGCGCGCGGCGGCGCCGGACTGGGTGAACAGTGCGGTGCCGTTGCCGTTCGGGTTGCTGTTGACCATCGCGATGGCTTCTTCCAGCGTCTCTGCTTCGAGGATGACCAGCACCGGCCCGAAGATTTCTTCCTGGTAGATGCGCATGTCGGTGGTGACACCGGCAAAGATGGTCGGGCCGACGAAGTTGCCCTTCTCGAAACCATCGACCTGCGGCTTGCGGCCATCGAGCACCAGCTTGGCGCCCTGCTCCACGCCCGAGGCGATCAGGCCTTCCACGCGCTCGCGGGCGCTGCAGGAAATGACCGGGCCCACATCGGTGCCGGCCACGGTGCCGCCGCTGACCTTCAGGGTCTTGGCCTTGGTGACCAGGTCCTGCACCCAGTTGCGTGCTTCACCGACCAGCACCAGGGTGGAGGCAGCCATGCAGCGCTGGCCCGCGGCACCGAAGGCGGCACCGACCATCGCGTTGAGGGTCTGCTCCTTGTTGGCGTCCGGCAGCACCACGGCGTGGTTCTTGGCGCCCATCATGCACTGCACGCGCTTGCCGGCCAGCGAGGCACGGTTGTACACGTGGGTGCCGACGCGGGTGGAACCGACGAACGACACCGCCTTGATGTCCGGGTGGTCGCAGATCGCGTTGACCACTTCCTCGCCGCCGTGGACGACGTTCAGCACGCCCTTCGGAATACCGGCTTCCAACGCCAGTTCGACCAGGCGCATGGTGACCATCGGGTCCTGCTCGGACGGCTTGAGGATGAAGGTGTTGCCCGTTGCAATCGCCATCGGGAACATCCACAGCGGGATCATCGCCGGGAAGTTGAACGGGGTGATGCCGGCGCACACGCCCAGCGGCTGCATGATCGTGTAGGTGTCCACGCCATTGGCCACGTTGTTGGCCAGCTCGCCCAGCTGCAGGTTGCCGATGGCGGCGGCGTGCTCGACCACTTCCAGGCCACGGAATACATCGCCTTCGGCGTCCGGCAGGGTCTTGCCCTGTTCGGCGGTGAGGATGTGCGCCAGCTCGCTCATGTTCTCGCGGATCAGCTGCTGGTACTTCAGGAAGATGCGCGCCCGGGTGCCGATCGGGGTCTTGCGCCAGGTCTTGAAGGCTTCCTTGGCGGCGGCGACAGCGGCGTCCACTTCGCCGGTGGTGGCGAACGGCACCTTGGCCAGCACGTCCTGGGTGGCCGGATTGATCACGTCCTGCCAGTGGGAGGTGGCCGATTCAACGAACTGGCCATCGATCAGCATGCGGATACGGGGCGCTGCAACAGTCATGACGACAATCCCACAGGGTGCGAAAGATGCTTGGCATTATTCACAGCACCAACCTCGATTTCCGGGCTGAATCCGCTTAATCTGGCCAACACGCCAGACGATTCATGTTAATTCTGTGAATTATTCAGCCCCCCAGCGACAACTTGGCCTGCGCCTGCTGCGGCTGCGCGAGCAGCGCGGCTACAGCCAGGCCGACTTGGCACGGGCGCTGGGGCTGTCGGCCAGCTACCTGAACCAGATCGAGCGCAACAAGCGCCCGCTCACGCCGGCCGTGCAGAAGAAGCTGGGCGAGGTGTTGGGCGATGTTTCCTCCCTGTTCGACGACGATGAGCCCGCCGCGCTGCAGGAAGCGTTGGGTGAAACCCTGCGCGACCTGGGCCTGGCCGAGGTCAGCGCGACCGAACTGCGCGCGCTGGCCGGCAACCTGCCGCAGGTCAGCCGCGCCCTGCTGGACCTGCATCGCCGCCACCTGGCGCTGCGCGAGCATGCCGCCGCACTGGAATTCCAGCTGGGCGAGCCCGGCGCCGGCAGCACCCTGCCGGTCGGCGACCAGGTGCGCGAATTCTTCAACCGCATGCACAACCACATTCCCGAGCTGGACGAGCTGGCCGAGAAGCTGTTCGCCGAATGGGGGTTGTCGCCCGGGCATGTGGCACCGCGGCTGCGCCAGCTGCTGGCCGACCGCCATGGCGTGCTGGTGGAAGTGGCCGCACTGCAGGCCGGGCGCGAGAAGCGGCAATACGATGCCAGTTCGCGGCGGCTGTGGCTGCCCGATTACCTGGAGCCCGGCCAGCAGGCGTTCCAGATGGCGGCCGAACTGGCCCTTCGCGGGTACCTGCCGCAGATCGATGCGGTGGTGGCGCGCGCCGGGTTCACCGATGACGCGCGCATCGCGCAGGCGCGGATCGGTCTTTCCAACTATTTCGCCGGCGCGCTGGTGATGCCGTACATGCGCTTCCTGCGTGCGGCCGAAACCAGCAGTTACGACATCGAACTGCTGGCGCATCAGTTCGGCGTCGGCTTCGAAGCGGTCTGCCATCGGCTGAGCACGCTGGCGCGGCGCAGCGCGCCCGGGCTGCCGTTCTTCTTCATCCGCGTGGACCGCGCCGGCAATGTGTCCAAGCGCCATTCGGCCACCGATTTCCATTTCTCACAGGTGGGCGGTTCGTGCCCGCTGTGGATCGTCTACGAGGCGTTCAACCAGCCCGGCCGCATCCTCACCCAGACCGCGCGCATGCCCGATGGGCGCCGCCATTTCTGGCTGGCACGGCAGGTCAGCAGCGGTCCGGTCGGCCATGGCCAGCCACGCAAGACCTTCGCGGTAGCGCTGGGCTGCGATCTGCAGCATGCCGAGCGGCTGGTGTATTCACTGGGGCTGGATGTGCAGAGCCCGGGCAATTCGGTATCGATCGGCCCCGGGTGCCGGGTGTGCCCGCGCGAGGACTGTATGCAGCGTGCGTTCGCGCAGTTGCCGGGGCGGTAGAGGCTTCGGCAGGGCTGCGCCCTGCGCCTGCCGAAGCCGAAGCAACAGCAACAGCAACAGCAACAGCTGGCATTCCGTGGGATGGCGGGGCGGTGTCGGATTGCGGGGACGCCGTGAACCCGTCCCTGGGGGCTTGGCCGCGGCATCCATGCCGCGGACACCCCGCAATCCGACACCACCCCGCCTTCGACAGGTTCATGCCATCTGTCGGAACGACGTATTGCCCTGGTAGGTGTCGACCTTGGTCGACACGGTAGATCCACGCCATGCGTGGATGCTCTTCGATGAATGTTCGAAATATTCGATCTCGATGGGGTTCCATCCACGCATGGCGTGGATCTACTACCGGGTCAGTAGATCGGCGTGACCTTCATCTGCGGCAACGGACGCGGTGCGCCGTCAGTAAGGTCCGGGCCGAGGTCTTCCCAGGTACGTCCCTGCTCGACCATCAAGCCCCACAGCTGCTGCGAGGCCAGACGCTTGTCTTCCGAACCCAGCTTGTACGACGGCGGCGTCGGCTGGCCACTGGCAACCATCGAGTACGCTGCGCGGTAGGCCAGCACCTGCTGCGCCGAATCATCGGTGCGCGCCACTTCCAGCGTGTAGCGCTGGTAGGCCGAGGCCAGGTTGCGCCAGCGGATCCAGTAGTGGTTCTCGAACGAGAACGAACAGAAGCGCGCACCGGCCAGGCTGCCCTTGTCGGCGATGCGGGTCAGCACCTCCTGCGGCATGTCCAGGTTCATGCCGCCCTCGTCGCCCTGCAGGCTGACGTGCACGATGCGGTCGCGGTAGCCCGGCGCACGCGCCTGCAGCAGGTCGCGCCAGTTCTGCATGGTCGCCACCACCGCGAACAGGAAACGACCCAGCTCCGCCGCGGCCAGCGGCGTGGCAATCGACTGGTAGGTGCGCTGCCAGCCGTGGCGGTTCTCGGTGGGCAGGAACACGGCATGTTCCAGCGCCTGTCGCCCATCGCTGCCGTGGCTCACGTCTTCGGCATGCTGCGGGTAGACCAGATTGATCGCGAACGTCGGCCAGCGCGGGAGGGCGGCGTCGAACAGGTGGATCGGGAAGTTGCTGCTGATGCCACCATCGGAGAACCAGCAGATGCGGAACGCGGTGATCACCGGGCCGCAGGTCTGCCCGGCACTGGTCAGCCCTTCCATGCTGTCGGCCACGTTGTGCTCCTGGTCGGCCGCAGGCGCGGTCGGTTCGCAGCGGCGTTCGCGGCGCGAGGGCTCATGCAGCGGCACCGCGCTGATCAGCAGCGGGAAGCTCAGGCTCATGCGCGTGGCCACCAGCACCGGCAGCTTCGGGCCCTGTGGCAGGTGGTAGTACTGCCGTCCTTCCACCTCCAGCGGCGGGCCGGCCTGCTTCACCAGCCACTGCACCACGCTGGCGGGGAACAGCTGCTCGAACTCCTCGCGCAGGAACCAGAACTGCGCACCGCCGAGCGGCAGCGTGCGCGGCTCGTTGTGCGACACGCAGGTGGTGATCATCTGCAGGCTGATCGCATGCGGGCTGTCCGGTTCACCGGCATAGCGCGGCGCATCGTGCAGGTCGGCGAAGGTCAGCGGTGCATCCAGCGGCTTGCCGGACAACTGCTGCAGGCACTCATGCAGCCACTCGGTCAACGCCGGCGTGCGCGCATCGCGGCCGAGGCCGCTGCACAGGCCCAGCAGGTTGCGCCGCGCCACCCGCGCTACGCGCAGCGCGGCACCGGCCACACCCGCACCGTACGCGCAAAGCAGTGATGGCAGCAGCGTGGCGGCCACGCCGCTCCAGCCACCGCCCCACCAGCCCAGGCCGAGCAGCAGCGCCAGCGACACCAGCACTTCCAGCGGTGCGATCTCGAACACCGCAACGGCCAGGCACAGCAGTTTGTGCGGCAGGCCGGCATTACCGGTCAGCACCACCAGCAACCGGTAGGCCGCGCGCGCCCCCCGTGCCGGCTGGAACAGGCTGTAGATGAAGCCGCGCCGCGACAGCTGCGCCGACACCGCCGACAGCCCACCGTAGCCGGCATCGCCGGGCAGGTGTTCGCCCGCCTGCTGGCGGCGATCACCGCACGCCGCCGCAGCCGCCACCGCCGCAGCGATGGCACCAGCCGAGGTGCCGCCGATGCTCTTGAAGCGATACTCTCGCGCCAGCGCCAGTACCGCATTGGGGTACACGATGCCGCTGGTGATGCCGCCTTTCATGACCAGATCGCAGTACTTGTCCGCCACTGTCTTGCCCCCGAGCATGCCGTCCGCCGCGTGGGTGCCAGTATGGCGCAGAGGCTTCTCAGGGCCTGAGAACAGCAGCGCGGTCCCGGCAGGAATCTTCGATGTTCAGCCGAAGGCATGCCTGCAGGCTTGACCCGCCCCACCATCGGCGTAGCATCTGCAGCAAGCCAAGGGACAGACCCGCGGCTGCCACAACGACATGAGGGATTCTCATGGAATTCGACTATCTCGTCTTCATCGGGCGATTCGAGCCCTTCCACAACGGCCACGCCGCCGTTGCCCGCCTGGCCCTGAGCCGGGCCCGCAAGCTGATCTTCCTGGTCGGCTCTGCCGATACCCCCCGCAGCCTGCGCAATCCCTGGACCGTGGCCGAACGCGCCGTGATGATCCAGGCCGCCCTCGATGGCCACACCGACCGCCTGCTGATCCGCCCGCTTCGCGACCACCTGTACAACGAAGCGCAGTGGATCGCCAACGTGCAGCGCCAGGTGGCCGAGGCCCTGCGCAACGACGGTGCCGCCGCCGATGCCAGGGTGGGCCTGATCGGCATGGACAAGGACGCCTCCAGCTACTACCTGCGCGAGTTCCCGCAGTGGCCGCTGGTGGACGTGCAGCACACCGCCACCCTGTCGGCCACCGAGCTGCGGCGTTACCTGTTCGAGGCCGGCGACGTCGACTTCCACGGCGCGCTGCTGATGCTGCGTGGCAATGTGCCGGCGCCGGTGTACGACATGCTCGAAGCGTTCCGCAAAAGCGCGCCTGCCTATGGCCAGCTGGTGGCCGAGTACCGCTTCATCGAACAGTACAAGGCCGCCTGGAAGGATGCGCCGTACGCGCCCACCTTCGTCACCACCGATGCGGTGGTGGTGCATTCGGGCCACGTGCTGCTGGTACGACGTCGCTCGGAACCCGGCAGGGGGCTGTGGGCGCTGCCCGGCGGCTTCGTCGGCCAGGAACAGAGCCTGCTCGACAGCTGCCTGCGCGAACTGCGCGAAGAAACCCGGCTGAAGATTCCGCTGCCGGTGTTGAAGGGGTCGCTGAAGGGCCAGCAGGTGTTCGACCACCCCGACCGCAGCCAGCGTGGTCGCACCATCACCCACGGGTTCCACTTCGAGTTTCCGGCCGGTGACCTGCCGCCGGTGCGCGGTGGCGACGACGCCGACAAGGCGCGCTGGATACCGGTGAGTGAAGCGTTGGACATGGGCCCGCAGCTGTTCGAAGACCACCTGCACATCCTGGAGTATTTCCTCGGCCGCGGCTGACCTGCCCGGCCTTCCCACTGGCGGATAGACCGCCGGTGTCACTCGACGCGAAGGAGCTTCCGTCATGCACTACCTCGATAATCTTCTCCTCAACACCGACAGCTACAAGGCCAGTCATTGGCTGCAGTACCCGCCGGGTACCGATGCCACGTTCTTCTACGTGGAATCACGTGGCGGCCTGCACGATCGCACGGTGTTCTTCGGCCTGCAGGCGATCCTCAAGGACGCCCTGGCACGGCCGGTCTCCCACGCCGACATCGACGACGCTGCCGCGGTATTCGCCGCCCATGGCGAGCCGTTCAACGAGGCCGGCTGGCGCGATATCGTCGACCGGCTTGGCGGCCACCTGCCGGTGCGCATCCGCGCCGTGCCCGAGGGCAGCGTGGTGCCCACCCACCAGGCACTGATGACCATTGAATCGACCGATCCGGCCGCGTTCTGGGTGCCGTCCTACCTGGAAACCCTGCTGCTGCGCGTGTGGTACCCGGTCACCGTGGCCACCATCAGCTGGCACGCACGGCAGACCATTGCCGCATTCCTGCAGCAGACCAGCGACGATCCGCAGGGGCAGCTGCCGTTCAAGCTGCACGACTTCGGCGCCCGCGGTGTATCGAGCCTGGAATCGGCGGCGCTGGGCGGTGCCGCGCATCTGGTCAGCTTCCTCGGCACCGATACCGTATCGGCCCTGTGCCTGACGCGCGCGCACTATCACGCGCCAATGGCCGGTTATTCGATCCCCGCCGCCGAGCACAGCACCATCACCAGCTGGGGCCGCGAGCGCGAGGTGGACGCCTACCGCAACATGCTGCGCCAGTTCGGCAAGCCCGGTGCGATCGTGGCGGTGGTATCGGACAGCTATGACATCTACCGCGCGATCAGCGAGCACTGGGGCACGACGCTGCGTGATGAGGTGATCGCCTCGGGCGCCACCCTGGTCATCCGCCCCGACTCGGGCGACCCGGTGGAGGTGGTGGCCGAAAGCCTGCGCCGGCTGGATGAAGCCTTCGGCCACAGCCTCAACGGCAAGGGCTACCGTGTGCTCAACCACGTGCGGGTGATCCAGGGCGATGGCATCAATCCGGACACGATCCGCGCCATCCTGCAGTGCATCACCGACGACGGCTACGCCGCCGACAACGTGGCCTTCGGCATGGGCGGTGCGCTGCTGCAGCGGCTGGACCGCGATACCCAGAAGTTCGCGCTGAAGTGTTCGGCCGCACGGGTGGATGGCGAATGGATTGACGTCTACAAGGACCCGGTCACCGACGCCGGCAAGACCAGCAAGCGCGGCCGCATGCGCCTGCTGCGGCGTCTGGATGACGGCAGCCTGCACACGGTGGCGTTGCCTCCCAGCGGTGACGAAACGCTGCCGACCGGCTTCAAGGACGCGATGGTGACCGTGTGGGAGAACGGCCGCCTGCTGCACGACCAGCGGATGGAGGACATCCGGGCCCGGGCGGCGGCGGGGCATTGAAGGCGTTTCCAGGGTCGGATCCGGTTGCAGCGCAGCGGGCTCTGACCCCTGCGCTCTTGACCCGCGCCACCAACAGGTCCACCGTGCACACGCCGAAGGTATCCCTCCCATCGCTCCGGCGCGGGCAGGGATTTGAACGGGAATCCGGTGAAGGCGCTTCGCGCGCCCATTCCGGAGCTGCCCCGTAGCGGTGAATGGAAACGAATCCTGCCAACAGCACTGGGCGCATGCCTGGGAAGCGGCGGGTAGTAGGTGGGCTGCGGCCCGTGTCCATCAGCCCGAATACCGGCCCCGGCCGGGGGACACGACCGTCCCCTGATTCGACCTGGACTCTCCGCGGGGAGGGTGCCGGGGCCGTCGTCGTCCTGCGCGCGCAGGCGGTGTGGCCGCGCGCGTCCTGTTCACGGTATCCGGCCAGCCCGCTTCCACGCCCTGACGCACCCGACGATGACCGAGTTCCAACGCCCCACCCTGACCCTGCCCGCCGACGGCAAGCGCCTGCTGCTGCATTCATGCTGCGCGCCCTGTTCCGGCGAAGTGATGGAAGCGATCACCGCCTCCGGGATCGACTACGCGATCTTCTTCTACAACCCGAACATCCACCCGGTGAAAGAGTACGAGCTGCGCAAGCAGGAGAACATCCGCTTCGCCGAGCAGCACGGCATTCCGTTCATCGATTGCGACTACGACACCGACAACTGGTTCAGCCGCGCACGCGGCATGGAGAACGAACCCGAGCGCGGCATCCGCTGCACGATGTGCTTCGACATGCGTTTCGAACGCACCGCGCTGTACGCGCACGAACACGGCTACGACACCATCAGTTCGTCGCTGGGCATCTCGCGCTGGAAGAACATGGCGCAGATCAACGACTGCGGCATCCGTGCCGCCTCGCGCTATGAAGGCCTGCAGTACTGGGACTACAACTGGCGCAAGGGCGGCGGTGCCAGCCGCATGATCGAGATCAGCAAGCGCGAGCAGTTCTACCAGCAGGAATACTGCGGCTGCGTGTACTCGCTGCGCGATGCCAACCGCCACCGCCGCGAGAACGGCCGCGAGCGCATCAGGATCGGCCTGCTGTACTACGGACAGGACGCTGGGACGCCGCAGGGCGATTGACGTGTGCGCATGGGGCGGCCACGCTGGTCGCCCCTTCTGTTGTACCGGAACTGCCATGACCGCCCTGCCCGCCGATGTCGCCCTGCTGGTGATCGACCTGCAGCCGGACTTCATGCCCGGGGGCGCCCTGGCCTGCGACCACGGCGATGCGCTGGTGGCCCCCATTGCCGGACTGTTGGCGCAGCGCCGCTACCGCACGGTGGTGGCGACCCAGGACTGGCACCCGGCGGACCATGCCTCGTTCGCCAGCCAGCACCCGGGCCAGCGTCCGTTCGAGACCATCCTGCTGCACGCGCAGCCGCAGACCCTGTGGCCCGACCACTGCGTGCAGGGCAGCGCCGGTGCCGCCCTGCACCCGGGCGTGGACTGGACCACGGCCGACCTGATCCTGCGCAAGGGCACGCGCCAACAGGTGGATTCGTACAGCGCTTTCCGCGAGAACCACGGCCCCGATGGCGAGCGCCCGGCCACCGGCCTGGCCGGCTGGCTGCACGAGCGCCGCATCCGCGAAGTGCACGTATGCGGCCTGGCCCGCGATTACTGCGTGCTGTGGAGCGCGCAGGACGCAGTGAAGTCCGGCTTCCGGGTGAAGTTCCTGTGGGAGCTGACCAAGCCGGTGACCGACGCCAACGACGCGATGGTGCGCGAGGCGCTGGGCAAGGCGGGGATCGCGATCGCCTGAGGCGTGACCGCCGGGCATGGCCCGGCGCTACCGCGCACGTCGCTTATGCCGCTTGCGCGCTCCTGCCCACGACAACACAATCGATTCATCCAGCCCCCAAACTACGCCCCCCTACAGATCGCGGGACGGCCGAACCGGAGGCTTTTCATTGGATGAAATCAGGATTCGGTAGTGCCGGCCGCTGGCCGGCAACCTCGGGATCTCTGCAGTTGCCGGCCAGCGGCCGGCACTACCGGATGGCACCCGTGGTAGCGCCGGGCCATGCCCGGCGGACGCGGGATGGGCGATTACCGGAACACCACCGTGCGGTGCCCGTTGAGCAGGATGCGGTGCTCCACATGGCGGCGCACGGCGCGTGCCAGCACCAGCGATTCGGTATCGCTGCCCAGCCGCACCAGCTCGCGCGGTGCCATCGCGTGGTCCACGCGGGCCACGTCCTGTTCGATGATCGGGCCTTCGTCCAGATCCTCGGTGACGTAGTGCGCGGTGGCACCGATGATCTTGACCCCGCGCGCGTGCGCCTGGTGGTACGGCTGTGCGCCCTTGAAGCTGGGCAGGAAGCTGTGGTGGATGTTGATCGCACGGCCGGCCAGCGCGCGGCACAACGTGGGTGACAGGATCTGCATGTAGCGCGCCAGCACCACCAGGTCGATGCGTTCGCGCTCGACCAGGTCGATGATCTGTTGTTCCTGCACCGCACGCGTATCGGCGGTCACCGGCAGGTGATGGAACGGCACCTGGTAGGACGCGGCCAATGGCGCGAAGTCGGCGTGGTTGGACGCCACCGCCGCAATGTCGACCTTCAGCTGCCCACTGTGGGCACGGAACAGCAGGTCGTTGAGGCAGTGCCCCTGCTTGCTGACCAGCACCAGCAGCCGCGCGCGGCGCCGGCCATCATGCAGCTGCCAGTCCATGCCGAAGCCTTCGGCCAGCGTGGCCATCGCGGCATGCACGGTCTCCAGCGGGAGGCCGGCGTCACGGTCGAAATGCACGCGCAGGAAGAAACGGCCACTCTCCTCGTCGCCGAACTGCTGGGCGTCGAGGATGTTGCAGCCGTGGTCGAACAGCAGGCCGGACACGCGGTAGACGATGCCGGTGCGGTCGGGGCAGGACAGGGTAAGAATGGAATCGGGGCGCATCGCCCGAGTGTAGGGCAGCGCCCTGCCTGATGGATCGATGGTCACCGATGCAACCGACCTGCTTGGTTCAGTCCCAAGCGATACTTGGGTTTCTCCATGGCAAGCTGGTCGGTCATGAACCTGTTGCAACTGATCCGCAGCTTCACCCGCACCGCAGAGACCGGCAGCATTGCCGCCGCGGCCCGCATCCTTGGCATCAGCGCCACCGCCGTCGGCCAGAACATCAACCGGCTGGAGGCGCATCTGGGCGTACGGTTGCTGAACCGCAGCACGCGCCAGCTGGCGCTCAGCGAGGCCGGCGCGCTGTACCTGGCGCAGGTGCGCCATATCGAAGCCGACCTGGCGCGCGCGCAGGCGATGGTCACCGCCGGTGACATCGAACCGGCTGGGCCGCTGCGCATCGCCAGCAGCAGCGCGTTCGGCCGCCACGTGCTGGCGCCGTTGCTGCCTTCGCTGCAGCAGCGTTACCCGCAACTGCAGCTGGAGCTGCGCCTGACCGACCGCGCCGTGCAGCATGGTCCAGAGGCGGTGGATGCCAGCATCCGCATCGGCGCGCAGCTGGAGGACGGTGTGGTCGCACGGCAGCTGGCGCGCGTACCGTTCGTGTTCTGCGCCTCGCCGGCCTACCTGAAGGCCCATGGCACGCCGCAGGAACCCGCTGAACTGGGCAGCCATCGCGGGCTGCTGCACCGCTTCCCCACCGATGGCCGGCCGCTGCGCTGGGGCCTGCTGAAGGACGGCCAGCGCGTGGACGCTGCGCTGCCGCCGAGCATGGTCTGCGATGACATCGATGCACTGGCAACGCTGGCCGCGACCGGTGCCGGCATCACCCGGCTGGCTGCGTTCGTGGCCGAGCCCTACCTGCGCGATGGTCGCCTGCGGGCGGTGTTCGGCGCCGACACGGCCTGGCGCCCGGAGCCGATGGAGGTTTATTTCTGCGTCAGCGACCGCCGCGATTTCACCGCCAAGATCCGCGCGCTGTTCGAGCACCTGCAGGCCGGCATGGCGCCGGCCTGGCGGGTGTGACAGGCGGGTATCGGTCGCGATAGGGGTACACACCGGGAAGAGCAGTGGTTCTTCCCCCGGTCAGAAGTCCGCCTTCAGTCTCATCAGGCCAGCACTGGCCTCTGCCCATCCTGTCAGGGTCTGCAGGCGCAGCCCATTCCTTAAGACATGGAATACCGGAGTTTCATGGACATCCAGTTCTTTCCAGCCCTCGGGCCCCGCCTGGAGCAACATGGGATGAGAGGGATTGCTTCTGTTCCACTCGCCGACACCCGGCTGCGGCCATGCAGGAGATCGACGCACGACAAAGCGCACGCTGGATCGAATCCATGTCCATTCTGGATCGTTCATGATCACGTGCATCGCGCGTCGCGAGGGAGCGCATGCCGGGCTGACATAGGCGACCACCTCCAATCCCTCCCTGTACGTCCATCGCCGCCATTCCAGCTTCCCACCCGCAAGAGGGTGGAGAACGCCCTGCTGGCCAGGCGTGTTCCGCTCAATCCCGGGAAGTTCATCGACGCGCAACGACGCCATCTCACGCAGCTCATTGGCCTCGGCAAAATGTCGAACCTGCACGAGGACCGCGTGCATTTTCCTGTGCGTTGTCTCTGTGACAGTACCTCTCCGCACCAGTTCTGCATGAATGCATCGGACTTTGCCAAGCCACTCCTCGTCTCCAACGTACATTGAGATGTAGAAGCTGGCGCGGAACGCGGCCTCAAGGTCCAGATCGCTCAAACTGCCGCAACCATCCCCTGATGATCTGGAAGACTCCCATGACGAATAGGCATCCACCAGCTTCTCGACTCGGTCTGAAACGCCAGCGGCCAACATCTCCCGGTCCATTTCACGCAGTTGAGCGTCTACTGGAGTTGCTGCCCACGTACTTGTGGGCAGCAGCAAACACCAAAGCAGCATGCGACCAATCATGCGATCAGCAACTCGACATGCAGATGCTGCTCATGGAGGTTGAACAGGTCGCACGCCCTGAACAGGCGTAGCCCGGATAATCCTCGAATACCGGGTTTGGATTGGCCGACTGCACGACCACATGATCCGCTTCCGACTCCTGCCGCAATCCCGGGATGTGCACAATTGCGCGCTGTGCCCCGAAGAGTGACAGGAGCCGATAGGCTTCACCTGCACTCAGTTCGGAGACGATGGGCTCGTAGCTGAAGCTGGCCAGTCCCCGATCTCCAAACACCAGCGAATCGACAAACTGCTTGCGCGCAAGGGGTGAAAGCAACATCAGTGGGGATTCGGGAGAGAGCTCGATCATGTGAAGATCAAGCCGCGCCCGCGAGTTCACAGGGGCGTGCATGAGCGAGACATTCTCCGCCCCGGAGACATTCGCCACGTTGTCACCTGCAGAGGCAGGCATTGATACGGACAGAGAGACAGCCGAGAGCAGAACCACCAGCATCATGGGTTTCATTGCGTTTCTCCATTGGCTGCACACCCGTGTGTGCAGCTCAACGTTGCAATGTCCGCACCCAGCGCAATGAGGTGTCATTCACATAAAGTAGTATCCGCAATCATTCCTAGTTCGTTGCGACAGGTTATGCCGCAACTCGCCGTCGTACAGATCGCCGACGGTCTGGACCTTGGCATTACGCTCGTAAGCTGCGTCAACGCACCTTGAACACGCCGCGCGCATCGCGGGGCTCACAGCGCAGGTACTGCGGCGCCGGTTGCACGCTGTCGCGCAGTGCGGCGGCGGCATGCCACGGCCAGCGCGGGTCGTAGAGGATGCCGCGCGCCAGGGCCACCGCATCGGCATGGCGATGGCGCAGGATCGATTCGGCCTGCTCCGGTTCGGTGATCATGCCCACGGCGATCACCGGCATGCGCACCTTGGCCTTGATCGCTGCCGCGAACGGCACCTGGTAACCCGGGCCGACGGTGATCTTCTGGCGCTCGTCCAGGCCACCACTGGAAACGTGCAGGAAGTTGCAGCCGCGCGCGTCCATCACCTGCGCCAGCGCCTCGCTCTGCACCAGGTCCCAGCCACCCTCAACCCAGTCACTGGCAGAAATGCGCACGCCCACGGCGACCTTGTCGGACACCGCCGCACGCACCGCGTCGAACACCTCCACCAGCAGGCGCAGGCGGTTCGGCAGTGACCCGCCATAGCCGTCGGTGCGGCGGTTGCTCAGCGGCGACAGGAACTGGTGCAGCAGGTAACCGTGCGCGGCATGCAGCTCGATCAGCTCGAAGCCCAGGCGCTCGGCGCGCACCGCACTGGCGGCGAAGGCGGCGATGACCTCGGCGATGCCGGCTTCGTCCAGCGCCTGCGGTGCCGGATCGGCGGCATGGAACGGCAGCGGCGACGGTGCCACGGTGGCCCAGCCACGCGCATCGTCGGCCGGCAACTGGCCACCGCCGTCCCATGGGCGGTTCACCGAGGCCTTGCGGCCGGCATGGCCCAGCTGGATGCCCAGCGGCATCGGCGACCAGCGGCGGACGCTGGCCAGCACCTGCGCCAGCGCCGCCTCGGTGCCGTCATCCCACAGGCCCAGGTCGGCCCAGCTGATGCGGCCGCGCGGCTCGACCGCGGTGGCTTCCAGGATCAACAGGCCGGCGCCGGACTGCGTCAGGTTGCCCAGGTGCATGGCGTGCCAGTCGCTGGCGCGGCCGTCTTCGGCGGAGTACTGGCACATCGGCGCGATGACGATGCGGTTGGACAGGGTCAGGGGGCCGAACGAGATCGGCGAAAACAGCTGGCTCAAGACGGTGATGAACGACGTAGGGGGTGCGTATTGCACCGCTGCGCGGCTCCCGGATCAACCGTCTGGATGGATCGCTGTTTCGCGCGGCCTGCTGCAGCCCACGCTCGGCTCAACGCGAAGCCCACTCCGCCAGCGCTTCAGCGCAATCGCGCTCGTCCTTGAACTGCAGCAGGTCGTCGGCGCGGGTGCGGCCACGGTTCAGTGCCGCCACCGGCAACCCTGCCCTGGCCGCGGCCTGCACGAAGCGGAAGCCGGAATAGACCATCAGCGACGAGCCCACCACCAGCACGGCGTCGGCCTGCTGCAGGTGATCGTGCACCGCCGCCACGCGTTCGCGCGGCACGTTTTCGCCGAAGAACACCACGTCCGGCTTCAACAGGCCGCCGCAGCGGGCGCAATCAGGCACCGCGAAGCTCGAGAAATCGGTCTCCAGGTCGGCATCGCCATCAGGGGCGATGCCGGCCTCCAATGCATCCCAGCCAGGGTTGGCATCCAGCAGGCGCTGCTGGAACTCCTCGCGGCCGCTGCGGCACTCGCAGCCCATGCAGCGCACCCGATCCAGGCGGCCATGCAGGTCGATCACGTTGTGGCTGCCGGCACGCTGGTGCAGGCCGTCCACATTCTGGGTCAGCAGCACCTGTAGCTTGCCGCAGCTTTCCAGGGCGGCCAGGGCCTGGTGGGTACCGTTGGGCCGGGCCAGGCCGAAGCGCGGCCAGCCCAGCAGGCTGCGCGCCCAGTAGCGCTGGCGGGTGGCCGCCTCGCCCATGAAGGCCTGGTAGGTCACCGGCGGCGTGCGTTTCCACTGGCCGTCGGTATCGCGGTAATCGGGAATGCCCGAGGCGGTACTGCAACCCGCGCCGGTCAGCACGAACAGGCGCTGGGCGCGGTCGATGAAGTCGGTCAGCAGCGGGGTCATGGCTGCCAGATGGGGGCGCGCAAGCGCCCCCGCAAGCGCCGGTTCAGCCGACGGGCTCAGGCAGCCGGCAGCGGCGGCACCGCGATCGGGTGGCCTTCCTCGTCCAGCGCGATCATCACGAAGTGGCCGCGGGTGCACAGCTTGCGCTCGCCGCTGTGCAGGTCTTCGGCGACCAGTTCGACCTCGACCTTCATCGAGCTGCGGCCGACTTCGACGATGCGGCCGATGGTTTCCACCATCTGGCCGATGCGGATCGGCAGCTTGAAGTCGACCTGGTCGCTGCGCGCGGTCACCACGGTGCGGCGCGAATAGCGGGCGGCGGCCAGGAAGGCGGCCTTGTCCATCCATGCCAATGCCTGGCCACCGAACAGGGTGCCCAGGTGGTTGGTGTGGTTGGGGAAGACGATTTCGGCCATGCGCACTTCGGTGGGTGGCACGGTCTCGGGGATCGGGGTCATGGGGGGCTTCGGTGTGGGGTCCGGCAATTTTAAGCCAGGCCCCGTGCAGGCGGCGCTACACTGCGCCACGCCCCCTGCCAGGACCGCCCATGCCCGCGACCTCAGACCTGTTGGCCTTTGCCCTCATCTCGCTGGGCATGGTGCTCACGCCCGGGCCGAACATGATCTACCTGGTCTCGCGCTCGATCTGCCAGGGCCGCCGTGCCGGCCTGATCTCACTGGGCGGGGTGGCGCTGGGCTTCGTGTTCTACATGCTGTGCGCGGCACTGGGCATCACTGCCCTGCTGATGACCGTGCCGTTCGCCTACGACGCGCTGCGCATCGGCGGCGCGCTGTACCTGCTGTACCTGGCCTGGCAGGCGCTCAAGCCCGGTGGCCGCTCGCCGTTCGCGGTACGCGACCTGCCCCCGGATGGCCCACGCAAACTGTTCGCGATGGGTTTTCTGACCAACCTGCTGAACCCGAAGATCGCGGTGATGTACCTGTCGCTGCTGCCGCAGTTCCTGCACCCGGAGGGCCATGGCAGCGTGCTGATGCAGTCGCTGGTACTCGGCTTCACCCAGATCGTGGTCAGCGTGAGCGTCAACGCGGTGATCGCGGTGATGGCTGGCAGCATCGCCGGCTTCCTGGCCGCGCGCCCGACCTGGCAGGTGGTGCAGCGCTGGCTGATGGGCACGGTGCTGGCCGGGCTGGCAGTGCGCATGGCGGTGGAAGGGCGGCGGTAACCACTCTTTGTAGAGTCGAGCAGCCGAGCATGGCTCGACGCTGCAGAAACGAAAAACCCCGGCATTGGCCGGGGTTCTTCCTTGCGACAGATCTGACCGCTTCGATCAGAAGTTCATGTCGAAGGCGACTTCGCCCTGCACGCCGACCTGGTAGGCCGAGACGCGGCGTTCGAAGAAGTTGGTCAGCTCCTGCACGTCCTGCAGTTCCATGAACGGCAGCGGGTTGCGCACGTTGTACTTCTTTTCCATGCCCAGCTTGGCGAAGTGCTGGTCGGCGCAGTGCTGCAGGTACTGGCGCATGTCGCGGGTCGAGATACCAGCCACGCCGCCGGACAGCACGTCCTCGGCGAACTGCACTTCGCATTCGATGGCTTCGGCCAGCATGTCGTAGACCTGCTGCTTCATCTCGTCGTCGAACAGGTCCGGCTCTTCCTCACGCACCACGCGCACCGACTCGAACGCGAACTCCATGTGCGCGCTCTCGTCGCGGAACACCCAGTTGGTGCCCGAGGCCAGGCCCGGCAGCAGGCCGCGCGAACGGAAGTAGTACACGTAGGCGAAGGCGGCGAAGAAGAACAGGCCTTCGATGCAGGCGGCGAAGCAGATCTGGTTGAGCAGGAACTGGCGGCGCTCGGCACGGGTCTCGATGCGCTTCAGGTCCTGGATCGAGTCGATCCACTTGAAGCAGAAATCGGCCTTCTTCTTGATCGAGTCGATGTTCTCCACCGCGGCGAAGGCTTTGACGCGCTCTTCCGGATCCGGCAGGTAGTTGTCGAGCAGGGTCAGGTAGAACTGCACGTGCAGCGCTTCTTCATACAGCTGGCGCGACAGGTACATGCGCGCTTCGGGCGCATTCAAGTGCTGGTACAGATTCAGCACCAGGTTGTTGGACACGATCGAGTCGCCGGTGGCGAAGAACGCGACCAAGCGGTGGATCAGGTGACGCTCACCCGGCGACATCTTGCTGTGCAGGTCGGTGATGTCGATCTGGAAGTTGATCTCTTCCACCGTCCAGGTGTTCTTGATCGCATTCCGGTACATGTCATAGAACTGCGGGTAGCGCATCGGGCGCAGGGTCAGTTCAAAACCGGGATCGAGCAGCATCTGCTTGGGCTTGTCGGCCATGGGTGTTTCCTTGAATTCCTGGGTGAGCCGCCGGGCATGGCCCGGCGCTACCGTGGGTGATGATCGTTGGCCGGGGTTGCCGGCCAGCGGCCGGCACTACCGCGCGGCGGTGCCGCTCTTACTGGCAGGCCTCGCAGGCTTCCGGGTTTTCCAGCGAGCAGGCGATGGCTTCGTCCGGGCTGAACACCTTGGCCGGGGCCGCAGCGCTGACCGTGGTCTTGGCGATCTTGGTGGCCGGGCGCGAACGCAGGTAGTAGGTGGTCTTGATGCCCTGCTTCCAGGCGTACATGTACATGGAGGACATCGCGCCGATGTTCGGGCTTTCCATGAACAGGTTGAGCGAGGCCGACTGGTCGATGAAGGCGCCACGCTCGGCGGCCATGTCGATCAGCGAACGCATCGGCAGCTCCCACGCGGTGCGGTAGACCTCGCGCAGCGTTTCCGGAATCTGTGCCACGCCCGCGATGGAGCCTTCGGCCAGCTTGATGGCATCGCGCATTTCCGGCGTCCACAGGCCCAGCTTCTTCAGCTCGTTGACCAGGTAGCGGTTGACCTGCAGGAAGTCACCGGACAGGGTCTCGCGCTTGAACAGGTTGGACACCTGCGGCTCGACGCACTCGTAGCAGCCGGCGATCGAGGCGATGGTCGCGGTCGGCGCGATCGCGATCATCAGCGAGTTGCGCAGGCCGTGTTCCTTGATGCGGGCACGCAGGGCATCCCAGCGCTCGGCGTCTTCCGGCACCACGTTCCAGGCGTCGAACTGCAGTTCGCCACCGGCGGCGCGGGTGTCGTTGAACGACGGGTGCTTGCCGCGTTCCTGGGCCAGTTCGCAGGAGGTTTCCAGCGCGTGGAAGTAGATCGCTTCGGCAATCTTCTTCGACAGGGCGCGGGCTTCGGCGCTGTCGAACGGCAGGCGCTTGCGGAAGAACACGTCCTGCAGGCCCATGCAGCCCAGGCCGACCGGACGCCAGCGCAGGTTGGCGCGGCGGGCGGTTTCGATCGGGTAGAAGTTCAGGTCGATGACACGGTCGAGCTGGCGCACGGCCAGGCGCACGGTCTCAGCCAGCTTCTCGAAGTCGAACTCGTTGTGCTCGTCGAAGTGGTTGCCCAGGTTGATCGAACCCAGGTTGCACACCGCGGTTTCATCGTTGGAAGTGACTTCCAGGATTTCGGTGCACAGGTTCGACAGATGGATCACGTTGCCGGCGCGCAGGGTCTGGTTGCTGGCGCGGTTGCACTTGTCCTTGAAGGTCATCCAGCCGTTGCCGGTCTCGGCCAGCGTACGCATCATGCGGGCATACAGCTTGCGCGCGGAGATGGTGCGGTTGGCCTTGCCCTGGGCTTCGGCCTGCAGGTAGGCCTGCTCGAAGGCTTCGCCGAACAGGTCGGTGAACTCCGGCACGACGCGCGGATCGAACAGCGACCATTCCTGGTCGGCTTCGACGCGCTTCATGAACAGGTCCGGCACCCAGTTGGCCAGGTTCAGGTTGTGCGCACGGCGGGCTTCGTCACCGGTGTTGTCGCGCAGTTCGAGGAAGTCCTCGATGTCGGCGTGCCAGGTTTCCAGGTACACGCAGGCCGCGCCCTTGCGCTTGCCGCCCTGGTTCACCGCGGCCACCGACGAATCCATGGTCTTCAGCCACGGCACGATGCCGTTGGAGTGGCCGTTGGTCGACTTGATTAGCGAACCACGCGAACGCACGCGGGTGTAGCTGACGCCGATGCCGCCGGAGAACTTCGACAGCTGGGCGATGTCGCCGTACTTGGAATAGATCGACTCCAGCGAGTCCTGCGGCGAGTCCAGCAGGAAGCACGAGGACAGCTGCTCGTGGGTGGTGCCGGAATTGAACAGGGTCGGGCTGGACGGCAGGTAGTCCAGGTTGCCCATGCGCTTGTACAGCGCCAGGGTCTCGGACACGTCCTCGCTCAGCGCGCTGGCGATGCGCAGGAAGAACTGCTGCGGGGTCTCGATCACCTTGCGGGTGTGCGGGTGGCGCAGCAGGTAACGGTCGTACAGGGTACGCAGGCCGAAGTAATCGAAGTTCAGGTCCAGCGCGCCGTCGATGGCGTCGTTGAGCTTGCGTGCATTGGTCTGCACGAAGTTCAGCAGGCGGTCGTTGATCAGGCCGACTTCATGGCCACGGCTGACCGACTGCGAGAAGGCGTAGATTTCCTGGCCCGAGACTTCCTTGGCGATGTAGTTGGCCAGCAGGCGCGCAGCCAGGCGGCCGTACTCGGGCTCTTCACCGATCAGCAGGGCGGCGGTGCGGATGGACAGTTCATCCAGCTCGCGGGTGGTGGCGCCGTTGTACAGGCCGGAAATGGTACGGGTGGCCACGCGCATCGGATCGACGGCGTGCAGGCCTTCGGAGGAACGCTGCACCGCACGCACGATCTTGTTCAGGTCCACCAGTTCGGTGGTCCCATTGCGCTTGGTCACACTCATCGCGTTGGCCGTCGGCGGCGACGTCAACAGGAATTCGCTTTCCTTCTCGATGGTGGCGCTGGATTCGGTGCTCACGGCGTGTGTCCTCTTGGCGTGATTGGGGGTGCTCGATGCATCGGGTGACGCAGCCCGGGACATGACAGCCCAGGTTGGCAGGACGGCGTCGCAGGGGATGAGACCCTGCGCCTGCCACTACCGTTGACGATCTCGGATGGGTACCCCGGGCAACCCCTGGAATTGGGGTTGCTGCGACCGACGGCCACAAGATAGTGGGGGTAATGGGGTCCGTCAACGCCAAATGTAGTGAAATTCGGCAATCCCTTGCGCCGCAAGGATCGTGCCATCGGCGCCCGGATCAGACGCTTCCGACCTGCCGGAACGGGCTGCGCAGTCAAGCCCGAAAGCGACATTGCGGTGGTACAACGCGCCGCAGAAACGGAACAATGACAGCTTCACATGACAGTGATGAAACTGGCTAGGGACAACCCTGTGGATAGGTGGTGGGCAGCCGGTGGGAATCCGGTGGACGGGTGACTTCCGGCCGGTGACGCCCGCCCGCTGGCAACGGATGCTGGCCGCTCGCTTCCTTGAAAAGGATGGTCCGATGCACCTGCGGTTGCCCGCCCTGGCCCTGCTGGCCATGCTGTCCACCGCCCCGGCGCTGGCCGCCGAGGGGCCGGACCTGCGTTCGGACCAGTGCGGCATCCATACCGACTACGACGTGCTGGTGGACAGCGGCGGTATCTGGCTGCGGCATGGCCCGCAGGCGCCGCATGAAGTGGTGTTCCACGACGGTGAGCTGAGCCTGGATGGCGCAATGGTGACGGTCAATGCCGCCGACGCCGCACGCCTGCGGCAGATGGAAGCCGGTGCCCGCCAACTGATGCCAGCGGCCACCGCACTGGCCCATGAAGTCTCCGGGGTCACCTTCGATGCGCTGGACGCTGCCTTCGAAGCCATCACCGGCAAGGCCCGCAACCGCCAGATGCGCGCGATGCGCGGCGAGATGCAGACCTGGATCGACGCCAGCCTGGGCCGAGGCTACTGGGAGCAGCAGACGTTCGGCGACGGCTTCGACGCGCATATCGACCAGATGGCCGAGACGATGGCCGGGTCGATGACGCGCAGCGTGCTGTGGCAGGTGTTCACCGGCCGCGCCGGGGCCATGGAGCGCCGCGCCGATCGCCTCGATGCCGAAGTCGACCGCCGCATGGAAGCACGCAGCCAGCAGCTGGAAGCCAAGGCGATGGCGCTTTGCCCGCTGGTGCAGTCGCTGGCCGACACCCACGACGCGCTGGAAGTGCGCTACCAGGGACAGCCGCTGCGGCTGCTGGAGCGCGGCGAGAGTGTGCGAGTGGAGCGCGGCGATGGCTCGGGCCTGCATGTGTCGGCCGGTCCGGATGAGCGGCCGCGCGGGAACGCCGTGGCGCCGACCCGGTAACCGCGCTGTGCTGTTGTAGAGCCGAGCCCACGCTCGGCTGCCCTTCGGGGCACCCTGCAGAAGCAGCCGAGCATTGGCTCGGCTACAGGAAACCGCGCTCACGCCCGGTGCGGGGTACCCAGGTATTCGGCGCTCTGCATCTCGATCAGGCGCGAGGCGGTGCGCTCGAACGCGACTCTTACTCATGTTCTGCGCGAACACGAAATTCCTGACTACCCGATGCCAGCAGAATCTGGGGCTTCTACACATGGGCAGACTACGCTTCGATCAACCCCAGCGCTTCGCCCAAGCCTTCAGCAAACCGGGCCTGCTCACCTGAGTACTCCATTGCGATGCTTTCAAACTGCACGCACAAAGATGATCTGGACTCCAAGTCCATCATTTGCAATGTCGAAGCCAATCGTTCGAGCCCCTGCACGGCAGCATCTGGATCCAATACATCATCCGCCGAAAACTCGAGAAAGATGGCAAGCTCAACGATGGCTCGCGCAACGTGCTTGTTGATTTCCTGGCTCACGAATCACCTTTACTTGTACAGGCACTTCCCAGCGCGCAGTTGAATCATTCCGGACCTGGCACGTCAGGTAGAGCCGAGCCTATGCTCGGCTGCCTTTCGGCGCACCCTGCAGAAGCAGCCGAGCATGGGCTCGGCTCTACAGGAAACCGCCCTCACGCCCGGTGCGGGGTGCCCAGGTACTCGGCGCTCTGCATCTCGATCAGGCGCGAGGCGGTGCGCTCGAACGCGCCCTGCAGGCGCTGGCCGGTGTACAGCTCGATCGGCGAGGTGCTGGCGGTGCAGACCAGGTTGACGTGGCGGTCGTACAGTTCGTCGATCAGGTTGACGAAGCGCCGCGCGGCATCTTCGTTCAAACGGTCGAAGGCCGGAATACCGCCCAGCAGCACGGTGTTGAACTCGTGCGCGATCTCGATGTAGTCCGAAGGGCCACGCGGGCCTTCGCACAACGCGGCGAAATCGAACCAGGCGATGCTCTTGCCACGGCCGCGCACCGGGATCTTGCGGCCTTCGATCTCGATGTTGCCGGGCTTGGCCGGCTGGCCGCCGCTCAGTTCGTTCCAGCGCGTGGCCAGCCACTCATCACTGTCGGTGGCCAACGGCGCGCGGTACACCGGCGAGCGGGTCAGCGCGCGCATCCGGTAGTCCTCGGTGCCCTCGGCGTACAGCTCGACGCAGAAGCGCTGCAGCAGGCCGATGGCCGGTAGGAAGCTCTCGCGCTGCAAGCCGTTGAGGTACAGGTTCTCCACCGCGGTGTTGGAGGTGGTGACCAGGGTCACGCCTTCGGCGAACAGACGTTCCAGCAGGCGTGCCAGCAGCATCGCATCGCCGATGTCGGTGACGAAGAACTCGTCCAGCACCAGCACCCGCAGATTGCTGCGCCACTCCTGGGCGATCTTTGCCAGCGGGTCGCTCTGCCCCTGGTGCTCGCGCAGGCGCTCGTGGACGCTGCGCATGAAGCGGTGGAAATGCGTGCGGTACTTCTGCTTGATCGGCAGGCCGTCGTAGAACAGGTCGACCAGGAAGGTCTTGCCACGGCCGACGCCGCCCCAGAAGTACAGGCCCTTGACCGGCTCGGGCTTCTTCCAGAACGAGGACAGGCGGTCCAGCCAGCCGTCTTCGGCGCTGTCGACCAGGCCCAGGTGGATGCGGTCCAGCTCGGCCAGCGCAGCGTGCTGGGCCGGGTCGTTCTGCCAGTCACCACGGGCAACCCCTTCCGCGTACCGCTGCGACGGGGTCAACTCGGTTGCACTCATGCCGCCGCGCCCAGCCAATGCTTCACGCCGTGGGTCAGCGCGCCGCGCAGGTCGATCAGCTTGCGGTGGAAGAAGTGGCTGGTCTCGGGCATGCGCACCAGCTCATGCGGGACGTCCAGCGTGTCCAGCCACTGGTAGACGGCCTGCGGATCGACGATCTCGTCCTGCTCGCCCTGGATCACCAGCCAGCGGGCCGGCGGCGCGATGCCATCGAAATCCCAGCGGCCGGCCGGCGGCGCGATCGAGATCAGCGCTTCCGGCTGCAGCGCAGCAGCGGCCTTCAACGAAACGAACGAACCGAAGCTGAAACCGGCCAGCCACAGGCGGTCGTCGGGCCGCTGGCTGCGCACCCAGGCGGCGACGGCCTTCAGGTCGTCCTGCTCTCCCACGCCGCCATCGAAGGTGCCGGCCGAACCACCCACGCTGCGGAAATTGAAGCGCACCGTGGCGATGCCCAGCTCGCGCAGGGTGGTGGCGGTCATGGTGACCACCTTGTTGTGCAGGGTGCCGCCCTCGGTAGACAGCGGATGGCAGACGATGGCCACGATCGGCTGCATCGGCACATCGGCCTTGGGCAGGTCGACGACCACTTCCAGCGGACCGGCCGGGCCGTCCAGTTCGAGGCAGGCGGTTTCGCCGGGGGCGACGGGGAACGAAGGCTTGTGCATGGCACCATGATACCGTCCCCCGCCCCTGCCCTGTGCCCGCCCCATGCTCTACCTGTCCCTGGCCGTGATCTGCAGTGTGCTGGTTTCGGTGTTGTTGAAGGTGGCCGGACGCCGCCAGCTGGATGTTGCGCAGATGGTCACCTGGAACTATCTGGTGGCGGCAACGCTCACCGCCGTGGCGCTGCAGCCACCGCTGGATGCGCTGCGCGCGCCGCATGCCCCGTGGCTGTCTTTGCTGGCGCTGGCGGTGGTGCTGCCGTCGATCTTCCTGGTGCTGGGCCGCGCGGTGGCGGTGGCCGGCATCGTCCGCAGCGACGTGGCGCAGCGCTTGTCGCTGCTGCTGTCATTGGCCGCCGCGTTCCTGTTCTTCGGCCAGACCGCCACGTTGTGGAAGCTGGCCGGGCTCGGCCTGGGCCTGCTGGCGATGGTGGCGATCAGCCTGCGCCCGCGCGGACCGGCGGTGGCGTCCTCACCGGGTGGATGGGGCTGGCTGCTGGGCGTCTGGGCCGGGTTCGCGGTGGTCGACGTGCTGCTCAAGCAGGTGGCGCTGTCCGGCACGCCCTCGATGGCGGCGGTGCTGGCCAGCTTCAGCGTGGCCTTCGTGCTGATGCTGGTGTTGCAGCTGTGGCGGCATGTCAGTGGCCGCAGCCGGTTGGCATGGCGCAACCTCGGCGCGGGCGCGCTGCTGGGCCTGCTCAATGGCGGCAACATCCTGTTCTATGTGCATGCGCACCAGGCAATGCCGGACAGCCCGGCCACCGTGTTCGCCGGCATGAACATCGGTGTGGTGGTGCTGGGCGCGCTGGTGGGCGTGTTCGCCTTCGGCGAGGCCACCACCCGGTGGAACCGCGCCGGGCTGGCGCTGGCGGTGCTGGCGATCGGCTTGATCGCCTGGGGGTGAGCATTGGTTGCGGCGGGCCATTTCCGCGCCCACGGTGGGATGTCACTTTTCTTTTCGCGCGAAAAGAAAAGTAACCAAAAGAAACGCGCCGCCAGCCGCGAGCCGGTGCTGTGCACCGGTACCCTGCGCTTCTCGGTGAACCAGGGGACGGCGCCGAACTCGCTACGCTCAGACATCGGCGCCTCTTCGCCCCTGATTCACCTGCGATGCTCGGCTCGCTTGAA
Source organism: Stenotrophomonas sp. WZN-1 (assembly GCF_002192255.1). Classification (NCBI taxonomy): domain Bacteria; kingdom Pseudomonadati; phylum Pseudomonadota; class Gammaproteobacteria; order Lysobacterales; family Lysobacteraceae; genus Stenotrophomonas; species Stenotrophomonas sp. WZN-1. Next base: position 244,615 of record NZ_CP021768.1, on the reverse strand, counting down.
GGCGGACTGAAAGGTCAAAAACAACAGCAGGATCAGTGCCGCCCCATGTACGCGCCCACACCCAAGCGGATGCCCAACCGCTGGGTTATTTATCGAAGCCCAGCAGCAGCGGGTCGTGGTCGGAGCTGCGCCACGGGCCCTGCACGTTGCGGCCCTGGTAGCCGCTGGCGTCCTGTTCGTCGGCGTTGCTGTGCCATTCGGCGGCACCGCGCAGGCGCTGGGCCATGCCCGGGCTGAGCAGCGCGTGGTCGAGGCGGCCGGTATAGCCGTTGTAGACGTAGCTGTAGGGATGCTCGACCTTGGCGACCTTGAACGCGTCCTGCCAGCCCAGGTCATGCAGGGTGCGGATCGGGTCTTCCATCGCGTAGGCGTTGAAATCGCCCAGCAGCACCACGTCCTTCACCTTCAGGCGGCCAGCTTCGGCCTGCACCCACTGGTTCAACTGCTTTGCCGATTCCACCCGGGTGGCGTTCCAGCAACCCTGGCCATCGTTGCGGTCGGCATCGCCGCCGCTGGCATCACGGCAGCCCTTGGACTTGAAATGGTTGGCGACCACCATGAAGGGTGCGCCCTTGCCCTGGAAGGCCTGCGCCAGCGGTGCGCGGCTGTGTTCGGCGAACGGACCGTCGATTCTGGTCAACGGCTTGCCCAGCGGCTTGAACGCGCTCCTGCGATAGATGATGCCAACCCGGATCGGGTTGCTGCCCGGCCCCTCGCCGGCATCGACGAAGGCCCACTGCTTGTCGGCGGCAAGACCGGCGTTGAGGGCGCTGACCAGTTCGGCGATGGCCGACTGCGGGCCATAGCCATCGTTTTCCAGCTCCATCAGCGCGGCGACATCAGCGCCCAGCGCATTGACCGTAGTGACCAGCTTGGCTACCTGCGCCTTGTGCTCATCCGGCGTGCGCGCACCGCGCAGGGTCGGGAAGCCGCCGCCCTGACCGTCGCCATTGAAGAAATTCTCCAGGTTGAACGCAGCGATATGCAGGCTGCCGGGCACCTGGGGTACCGCCGGGCGCTGCGGCTCGGGAAGGGTCAACGCGCCATCCACCTGCAGGCGCGGACGGCCCTGTGCATCCACGTGCACGACACCTTCCACATTGCGCAGCTGCATGCCGGTGCGCAGCACCGGGTTGCCCGGCAGGTAGGCCACGCTGGCCGGGTCGCGGGCATCGCTGCCGTCGTCCAGCAGCAGGCGGCGGCGCTGGTTGTCTGCCATCACCTGCTCGTAGCCGGCGGTACCCGGCGCGGCCACTTCGGTCGGCTGCCAGAGGCGGCCATCGAAGGCCACGGTGAGCTGGCCGAAGCGCTCCAGGCCATCGGTACCGGCCAGGGTCAGCGGTGCCGCGATGCGCACGCGCTGGCCATCCAGCGCGCGCCAGTCGGCCGGCGCGGCGGTCAGCACCACCGTGGCGCTGCTGCGCGCGGCGGGGGTGGTCACGACCGGTGCGGCCTGTGGCAGGGCCTGGGCAAAAGCGCCGGCCGGCAGCAGCAGGGACAGGGCAAGGGCGAGGGAGCGGCGGCGCATCGACGGGCGATTCCTTGGAAGAGGGCGCACAGACTAACCCTGAAATGCGAAACCCCACCTGCGCAGCGGGCGCATATGGGTGATCAGGCCTCGGCGGGCAAAGCCGGGTAGTGCCGGCCGCTGGCCGGCAACCCCATGACCTTCGTGCGATGCGTGGTTGCCGGCCAGCGGCCGGCACGCTCGGCTATTTCAGGTTACCCAGCATCCAGTCCACGGTGGCGTGAATCTGTTCTTCGGTCAGGGCCGGGTTGCCGCCCTTGGGCGGCATGATGCCGCCATCCGGGCCGGTATAGCCCTCGATGGCGTGCTTGTAGAGGGTGTCCTTGCCCTGCGCGATGCGCTTGTCCCAGTGCGAATGGTCCAGCGTCGGTGCCATGCCCACGCCGGTGGTGTGGCAGGCGGTGCACAGGTTGTCGAAGATCACCTTGCCATCCTTGGTGCCGCCGTAAGCCACCTGCGAGGCCGCCTTGGCCAGCGCGGCGGCCTTGGCGGCGGCCTGCGCGGCGGCGCCGGTGCTGCCGGCATAGACCGCGCCGGTGGGCGAGATGCGCTGTTCGGTGCGTTTGGCCGCGGTCGGCGACACCTCGGGCGGAATCCGGGTGTGGATGTAGGCGGCAAGGAGGATGAGGCCGAGGGTGATGGTCGCCAGCAGCGCGATCACCATGGAGAAGCGTTTCAGGAACTCCAGATCGTAATTCCGCACTCTTCGTTACCCCTGGCTGATAGTCGTTGGACCACGGCTGAGCGACTGCGTGATGGACCGAGTATAGAACGCGCCTTGCGTGCGACAACAGGCGTCACTGCTGGTGCGGCGCAGCATGCGGCCACGGCCGCATGCGGGTAGCGCCGGGCCACGCCCGGCGAGCGCGAAGCGCGGCAACAGCAGTCGAGCATGGCAACAGCCGCCGGGCATGGCCCGGCGCTACCGTTTTGCGGGGGCGCCGATCGCGCGCAGGCAGAAGCTGCAGATCGCATCCACCAGCGCGTCTTCGTCGCGGTGCGCTTCGCGGCTGGGCGCGGTCGGGCCGACCATCGCTTCGGTGAAGGCACCGACCAGGCAGGCGGCGGCCACATGCGCGTCCTGCACCGGCAGTTCACCGGCTGCCACGCCCTCCTCCACCAGCCGCAGGAATACGTCGCCGAACGCGCGCCGACCGCGCATGCGCTCGGCTTCCACGTCCGGATCGACCGGTTCAACGATGAAGGCGTGCGCCAGCCCCGGCCCGGCCAGGGCGCGGCGGACAAAGGCGGTGATCGCCAGCCGCAGGCGCTCGCTGGCCACCTCCGGGCCGCTGGCGATGCGCTCCATGATCGCGACCTCGTGGGCCACCGCGGCGTTGAGCACCTCCACGAACAGCTCGGCCTTGGACGGGAAATGGCGATAGATCAGGCCGGTGGACACCCCCGCCTGGGTCGCCACGGCGGTCACCGGGGCGTTGCGCCAGCCGCCGGTGGCGACCAGCTCGCGGGTGGCCAGCAGGATCCGTTCACGGGCGCCCGCCAGGCGTTCTTCCATCAATGCAGAGCGTTTATAGGCCATGTTCTGATTCTAGTTTCAATTTTTGAATTCGTATTCACTTCTTACCCGAACCCCGCTACGCTGGGCCCATCGCCCGTGCGGGTGGCGGTCCTGTACACCGCCGCCCGCTCCCCCGCCGGGTGCGTCCATTTCCTGCCATCCCGCCGTGGAGCCACCACAATGCACGTGCCATCCCTGAACTTCGATCTTGGCGAAGACATCGACCTGCTGCGCCAGAGCGTGGCCCATTTTGCCGCCGCCGAGGTCGCCCCGCTGGCCGCCGAGGCCGATGCCAGCAACCAGTTCCCGCTGGCCCTGTGGCCGAAGCTGGGCGAGCAGGGCCTGCTCGGCCTCACCGTGGAAGAAGCATACGGCGGCACCGGCATGGGCTACCTGGCCCACGTGGTGGCGATGGAAGAAATTTCGCGTGCCTCCGGCGGCATCGGCCTGTCCTATGGCGCGCACTCCAACCTGTGCGTGAACCAGCTGCGCAAGAACGGCAACGAAGAACAGAAGCAGCGCTTCCTGCCCGGCCTGTGCAATGGCAGCCTGGTCGGCGCGCTGGCGATGAGCGAACCGGGTGCCGGTTCGGACGTGGTCTCGATGAAGCTGCGCGCCGACAAGCGCGGCGACCGCTACGTACTCAACGGCAACAAGATGTGGATCACCAACGGCCCGGACGCCGACGTGCTGGTGGTCTACGCCAAGACCGACATGGAAGCGGGTGCCAAGGGCATCACCGCGTTCCTGGTCGAGAAGGGCATGAAGGGCTTCTCCACTGCGCAGAAGCTGGACAAGCTGGGCATGCGCTCTTCGCCCACCTGCGAGCTGGTGTTCCAGGACTGCGAGATTCCCGAAGAGAACGTGCTGGGCCAGGTCGGCGGTGGCGTGCGCGTGCTGATGTCCGGCCTGGACTACGAACGCGTGGTGCTGTCCGGTGGCCCGCTGGGCCTGATGGCCGCGGCCATGGACGTGGTCATGCCCTATGTGCACGAGCGCCACCAGTTCGGCGAACCGATCGGCAGCTTCCAGCTGATCCAGGCCAAGATCGCAGACATGTACGTGGGCCTGGGCGCGTGCCGCGCCTATGTCTATGCCGTGGCGCGCGCCTGCGACCAGGGCCGCACCACCCGCCAGGACGCGGCGGGTGCGATCCTGTACGCCGCCGAGAAGGCCACCTGGCTGACCGGCCAGGCGATCCAGATCCTCGGTGGCAATGGCTACATCAACGAATACCCGACCGGCCGCTTGTGGCGCGATGCCAAGCTGTATGAAATCGGCGCCGGCACCTCGGAGATCCGCCGCATGCTGATCGGCCGCGAACTGTTCCAGCGCACCCTGTAAGGCCACCGCGATGACCGTCCTGAACAGCCAGCTGCAACCGGGCAGCGAAACGTTTGAAAGCAACCGCGCGGTGATGCAGGCCGTGGTCGATGACCTGCATGCCACCCTCGCCCGCACCGCGCTGGGCGGCAGCGACGCCGCGCGTGCCAAGCACACCGCACGCGGCAAGCTGCTGGTGCGCGACCGCATCGACGCCCTGCTCGACCCCGGCAGCGCCTTCCTGGAAATCGCGCCGCTGGCCGCGCATGGCATGTATGAAGACGCCGTGCCCGCCGCCGGCGTGGTAGCCGGCATCGGCCGGGTGAGCGGGGTGGAATGCGTGATCGTGGCCAACGACGCCACGGTCAAGGGCGGCACCTACTACCCGATGACGGTGAAGAAGCACCTGCGCGCGCAGGAGATCGCCGAACAGAACCACCTGCCGTGCATTTACCTGGTCGATTCCGGTGGCGCGTTCCTGCCACTGCAGGACGAAGTCTTCCCCGACCGCGACCATTTCGGCCGCATCTTCTACAACCAGGCCAACCTGTCGGCGCAGGGCATTCCGCAGATCGCCTGCGTGATGGGCAGCTGCACCGCCGGTGGCGCCTACGTGCCGGCGATGAGCGACGAGACCGTGATCGTGCGCGAGCAGGGCACCATCTTCCTCGGCGGCCCACCGCTGGTGAAGGCGGCGACCGGTGAAGTGGTGACGGCCGAGGAACTGGGCGGCGCCGATGTGCACACGCGCATTTCCGGCGTGGCCGACCACATGGCCGACAACGATCTGCAGGCCTTGGCACGGGTGCGCGCGATCATCGCCCAGCTGAACTGGCGCAAGCCGGAACCGGCGATGGCGGTGCAGCCCAGCGAGGAACCACTGCTGCCGGCGCACGACCTGTATGGCGTGATCCCGGCCGACACGCGCAAGCCCTACGACGTGCGCGAGGTCATCGCGCGACTGGTCGATGGCTCGCGCTTCGATGAGTTCAAGCCACGCTACGGCGCAACCCTGGTCACCGGCTTCGCCCATCTGAACGGCTACCCGATCGGCATCATCGCCAACAACGGCATCCTGTTCTCCGAGTCGGCGCTGAAGGGCGCGCACTTCATCGAGCTGTGCACCCAGCGCAACATCCCGCTGGTGTTCCTGCAGAACATCACCGGCTTCATGGTCGGCCGCAAGTACGAACAGGGCGGCATCGCCAAGGACGGGGCCAAGCTGGTGATGGCGGTGGCCTGCGCCAAGGTGCCCAAGTTCACCGTGGTGATCGGTGGTTCGTTCGGCGCCGGCAACTACGGCATGTGCGGCCGCGCCTACTCGCCGAACTTCCTGTGGATGTGGCCGAACGCACGCATCGGCGTGATGGGCGGCGAACAGGCCGCCAGCGTGCTGGCCACGGTCAAGCGCGATGGCATCGAAGCCAAGGGCGGCCAATGGCCGGCAGCGGAAGAGGATGCGTTCAAGGCGCCGATCCGCGAGCAGTTCGAACAGCAGGGCCATCCGTACTACGCCAGCGCGCGCCTGTGGGATGACGGTGTGATCGATCCGGCCGACACCCGCCGGGTGCTGGCCCTGGCGCTGTCGGCCAGCCTCAACGCCGCCCCGCAGCAGACGCGCTTCGGCGTGTTCCGCATGTAACCCGTGCCATGACCGAGCCTGTTGCCATGTTCACCAAAGTCCTGATCGCCAACCGCGGCGAGATCGCCTGCCGCGTCATCGCCACCTGCCGTCGCCTCGGCATCGCCACCGTGGCGGTGTATTCCGATGCCGACCGCAACGCACGCCACGTGCGCCTGGCCGACGAAGCCATCCACATCGGCCCGGCCGCCGCGCGTGAGAGCTACCTGCGCGGCGATGCCCTGCTCGACGCCGCACGCCTGACCGGCGCGCAGGCGATCCACCCCGGGTATGGCTTCCTGTCCGAGAATGCCGACTTCGCCGATGCCTGCGCCGCCGCCGGCATCACCTTCATCGGGCCGCCGGCCAGCGCCATCCGCGCGATGGGCGACAAGAGCGCGGCCAAGGCGCTGATGGCCAAGGCCGGTGTACCGCTGACGCCGGGCTACCACGGTGACCAGCAGGCGCCGGACTTCCTGCGCGCGCAGGCCGATGGCATCGGCTACCCGGTGCTGATCAAGGCCAGCGCCGGTGGCGGTGGCAAGGGCATGCGCAAGGTCGAGCGCAGCGAGGACTTCGTCGATGCGCTGGCCAGCTGCCAGCGCGAGGCGGCCTCGGCGTTCGGCAACGACCACGTGCTGGTCGAGAAGTACGTCGAGCGCCCGCGCCATATCGAGATCCAGGTGTTCGGCGACAGCCACGGTGAGGCGGTCTATCTGTTCGAGCGCGACTGCTCGGTGCAGCGCCGCCACCAGAAGGTACTGGAAGAAGCACCCGCACCGGGCATGAGTCCCGAACGTCGTGCTGCGATGGGCAAGGCCGCGGTCGACGCCGCGCGTGCGGTGGGCTACGTCGGTGCCGGCACGGTGGAGTTCATCGCCGGCCCGGATGGCGATTTCTACTTCATGGAAATGAATACCCGCCTGCAGGTCGAGCACCCGGTGACCGAATACATCACCGGCACCGACCTGGTGGAGTGGCAGCTGCGCGTGGCCTCGGGCCTGCCGCTGCCGTTGCGCCAGGACCAGCTGGCCATCCACGGTCACGCCATCGAAGCGCGCCTGTACGCCGAAGATGCCGACCGTGGCTTCCTGCCCTCCACCGGCACCCTGCGCCGCCTGCGCCTGCCGATCCCGTCGGCCCATGTGCGCGTGGATACCGGCGTCGAGGAAGGCGACAGCATCACGCCGTACTACGATCCGATGATCGCCAAGCTGATCGTCTGGGACGTGGACCGCGACGCCGCGCTGCGCCGCATGAGCCAGGCCCTGGCCGACTGCCAGGTGGTGGGCGTGACCACCAATGCCGGCTTCCTGCGCCGGCTGGTGAACACCGATTCGTTCGCGCATGCCAGGCTGGATACCGCGCTGATCGAACGCGAACAGGCCGCGTTGAGTGCGGTGGGCGACAGCGACGACGCGCTGTGGCTGCTGGCCGCGGTGGCCGCTGTGGCCAGCACCGCGCACGCCGGCAGCGATGCGCACGACCCGCATTCGCCGTGGCAGGCACAGGATGGCTGGCGGCTCGGCGCGTCCGCGCCGCGCGTGTTGCCGCTGCAGCAGGGCGAACGCAGGCACACGCTGAAGGTATGGGCGCAGGCCGATGGCTGGCGCGTGCAGTGCGATGACGCAGCACCGATGCTGGTGATCGGCACGGCCGATGTGCACGGCCTGACGGTGCAGCTGGGCGAGCGCCGCTGGTCGCTGCAGCTGCTGCGCGACGGTGACCAGCTGTACCTGTTCGGCGCCGACGGCCAGCACCGCTTCACCCTGCACGATCCGGTGGGTGAATCGGACCACGCCGTGGCCGACGCCGGCAGCCTGCTGGCGCCGATGCCGGGCAGGATCGTGGCCACGCTGGTCGCGGCCGGCACCGAGGTCAAGCGCGGTACGCCGCTGGTGGTGCTGGAGGCAATGAAGATGGAGCACACCCTGCAGGCGCCGGCCGATGGCACGGTCAAGGGCTACCGCGCCAAGGCCGGTGACCAGGTCGGCGATGGTGCGGTGCTGGTGGACTTCGAAGCGGCGTGAACGCCGGGGCGGCGGCCGCTCAGCGGTCGTCGCCCACCGTCACCCGACCAGCGGGATCGAATTCGGCCGTGTCCAGCGTGGCACTGCGCCAGCCCAGGCCACAGATGGCCATCGCGCTCTGGCCGATGCCATCGAATCCGAAGGCACGATCGACATCAGCGTCGTTGATGGCTGCGGTGACGAAGGCCGCCAGGCCGCGCTCGGTCGCGCACAGGTACAGCAGCTGCGAGATGTGGCCGACATCCAGCGTCACCGCACGGTGCGCCTTGGCGTGGTTGCGGTACTTCCAGAAGCAGCGGTCATAGCGCGGCGCCAGCACCAGCAGCGCCGGCGCATCGGCGAACCACGCCTGCCCGGACAGCATCCGCCGCGCCAGCGCCGGCAGTGCCTGCGACGGTGGCGAGGGCAGCGGCAGCACCGCGTGCTGCACCGGGTGGTAGTGGTACAGGCCCGGTACCAGTCCTTCCACGTTCTGCACCAGCAGGAAGCCCTCGGTGGGATGCAGGCCGCCACCGGAAGGCACGTTCTTCTTCAGGAACTCGGTATCGCGCTCGACCTTCTGCACCGCGTGGGCCATCAGCGTGCGCTGCAGCACCTGGGCCAGCAGCGGCAGCGGCAGCGCGCGTTCCGGGTCGAAATTGCGGCAGGTGGTGCGACGCGCCAGCAGTGCATCGAACGCGGCCTCTTCGCTGCGCGGCAGCGGCTGGTAGTCGCCCCGCATGGGCTGCACCACCGGCGGTGGCGGCCCCAGGCGCTGGCGCAGGCCGGCAGCGGTGTCCAACCCCTGCCGACGCATGTCCTCCACGCTGTCCACGGCCTGCCAGCGCGCATGGCGATGGGCCAGCGCGGCCAGCGGCCACCACTGGCTGCGGCGTAGCGCCTCGTCGCGCATCTGGTGCCCCGCCTCGCTCGGCGGGTCGGTCAGCAGCAGGCCCTGCTCGACCAGGCGGGCCAGCATGGCCGGAGAGGCATCGGCGGGCGGTTCGCTCCAGCGGTGCGCGCTGAGTTCGCCCAGCAGCTGGCGCTCCTCGGCATCCACCGGCAGCGGCTGGTCCAGATGGGCGGCCAGCGCCACCCAGCTGATCTGGCTGTCCATCTCGGCATGGCCGGCCAGCATCGCGCGCAGGTCCAGGGTGACCGCCTCGCGGGGCTCGAACATCAGGCTGGCGCAGCGGCGCAGGCGCATGGGTTTCCTTCCTTCTGCCGCACAACCGGCATAGCAGCAACGACCGCAGCGCGGCCAACTTTAGCGACGTGCAACGCGCGGCCCTCAATGGCAGGCTGTCGCGGCCGATACGAGAAACTCCACCTACGGACGATCCCCATGAGCACCCATCCCCGCCTTTCCGCCGCAGACGCCAGCACCCTGCTGGACCACCTGATCGGCAGCGAAGAATTCCGCAGCCACTTCACCGCTGCGCCGGCCAGGGCCCTGGCCTCGATCGGCCTGGACGCTGCCATCGGCGAGAACGACTGCATGAAGATCGGCACCCTGGCCTCGGTCGAGGAACTGAGCCAGGTGCGTGACGGGCTGCAGGCCCACCTATCCGGGTCGGTGGCGGCCATGACCGTGGTGTTCTGCTTCGAAGCCGGCAAGGTCGGCGAGCGCATCGACGGCTGACCCGCCATCAGGGCGCGCCGGCCGTGGCCGGCGTAGCCCACGTGGCGACGTCATACACGTTCAGCGGTTGCCACACCTGCAGAGCAGTGACCTCGGCAATGGCCTGGCCGCGATGCTGGGCCAGCCACGCCTGCTGACGACGCACGGCGGCTTCATCGCCCTGCGCGCGCAGCGCGAGCAGCAGCACGACGTGCGCCTGCACCGGCTCGCTGCCATCGAGCATCGGCTCGATCAGGGTACGGGCAGCCTCGGGCCGCTGCATCTGCAGCTCATCCATGGCGCTTACGATGCGCAACCAGCGGTCCGCGACCGGGCTGCGCAGGCCGCCCAGCAGGGGCCGCTGCTCGTCCAGCCAACGCCTGGCCAGTTCGAACTGGCCCTGGCGCTGGGCCAGGTGGACCAGCGCCAGCCACTGCAGGCCACGGGCATGCAGCATGGGATCATCGCGCTCCTGCAGCATCGGCTGCAGCAGCGCCGCAATGGCCTGCAGCTCGGCACCGTCAGCACTCGGGCACAGAGCCGCCACGCTGGCGTGCTGCAGGCGCTGCTGTACCTGGAGGTCGATCAGCGTCGGCGCCGGTGCATCTTCGCGTATCGCCCGCTGCATCGCCGCGCAGTCGCGCTGCGCGGCCGCCAGCAGCAGCTGTGCACGCAGCTTCATCCGCTGCTGCAGGGCATCGCTGGCGTGGATCTGCGGCAACAGCTTTGCTGCCTTGGCGTACTGTCCCTGCGCCACCAGCACATCCACGCCGGTCTCATCGGCGTCATCACGGCCGCGCAGGATCTGCGCCTGGGCCAACGTTTCGGCGGCACGCTGCGGTTGGTTGGCAGCAATCTGTATCCGCACCAGATGGACCAGCGGATACAGGCGCAAGGGGTCCTGCGGCACTGCGGCCGCTCGCGCATAGGGCTCGGCCTCGCTGAACTGGTTGGCCTGCAGCAGGTACCAGGACGTGTTGGACAGCCCCGCGAACGAATCCGGGTAGACCTTGGCCAGCGTGCGCCATTGCTCCAGCGCCCAGCCGCCCGGCTCCAGCTCGGCCATCCAGGCCTTCAGGTACAGCCGCTCGCGTGGTGGCAGGCGATCCTGCAGGTCCAGCGCATGCTGCATGGCTTCGCGCGCACGCCGCCCTTCCTCGACGCGCGCATGCAGCTTGGCCACGCCCATGTAGGCCAGGGCAAAGCCAGGATCGATATCGATCGCAGCCTGGTAGAGGTTGCGTGCCTCCTCGAAGCGACGCTGGCCCAGTGCACTCTCGGCCAGGGCGAATGCACGCAGTGCGCGCAGGTCCTGGGTCGATGCCCGCGGCAACGGCAACGACTGTTCCAGGCTTGCCACCGACTCGCCCAGTCCACGCCGCAGGCGCCCGACCACATCGTCCACCGCGAACACCATCTGATCGGATCGATCCGCGGTGGCAGTGAACGTCTGGATCACCTGCCCGCTGCCCGGCGCAGCAACATCGATGGCCAGCTCATAGCCACCGATCTTCTGCCGCACGGTCGGCAACAGCACGGCGCGCGCGCCTTCGCGCACCGCCACGTCGACGGCGGTATCGCGGTTCAACCGGGTATCGCCCGAGAGCCGCGCCATCTCCAGGCTTTCGCGGATCTTGCCCTCCGACAGCACGTTCACGTAGCGCGACTGCTCCAGCGCGATGCGGATCGCGTGCCGCATCGAGTCATCGAAGATCGGATCGCCGGTGAGGTTGTCGACATCGCCGAGCACCACCCAGTCGCGCTCAGCGAACGCAATCGCCGGTTCCGGCCGCAGCAGCAGCCAGCCGCCGAGCATCGCCACCGCCAGCACCAGGCCTTCGGCGGCCAGCACCAGCGGCTGCCGCCACAGCGGCAGGTCGCGGCGCGCCTTGGCATTGGCGCGCGGCATGCGCAACGGTGCCGAACCGATCTCGCCCACTTCGATCACTTCCTGCACTACCGGCACGCCCTTGAAGCGCCAGCGCCCGTGCGACTTCCACAGCAGGCGCGTGCCGCGCTCGCCCAGTGCATCGGTGGCACGGCGGGTCAGTGATTCGGCTACCGCCGACAGCAGGATCTGGCCGGGGCGGGCCAGCATCATCAGGCGCGCCGCCATCGGCTTGGCCAGGCCCTCCACTTCCATCGACTTGGCGCCTGCGCGCACCGCCTCGGGGCTGTTGTCCCAGGTCAGCACGTCGCCCACGTGCAGGCCGGCGCGCGCGCGCAGCTCAATCGCGCGCTGCTGGCCCAGCGCGTGCAGCTCACGCTGGTAGTCCAGGGCGAAGCCCAGTGCATCGATGGTGCGCTCGAACAGCATGAACAGGCCGTCGGAGCGATCGATCAGCTGGCCATTCCAGCGGTGCTGCAGCACCAGCACCAGGCGGTCGTGCTCCTGGAACAGGCTCGCCGCCGCCACGTCACCGATCCGCTCGACCAGCTGCAGCGAATCACACAGATCGGTGAACAGCAGGGCGCGTAGCTGTGGGCTATGCGGGGCTGACGTTCCGTTGTCGCCATTCATCGCCTGCATCTCCCTATTGGTCGTCCGGATCATCCACCCAGCGCAGGCAGTTGCCGCCGTCACGCTTGGCCTGGTACAGCGCCCGGTCGGCGCTGGCATACCACTCGCTCCAGTCCGCGTCGGCGGCCAGCAGGCTGGCTCCGATGCTGACCAGGCTTACATGCGGCGTGCCGTGGCTGCGCTCGAGCAGGCCGTGCACCGCGCTGAGGATGAACTCGGCAGCGTGCTGCACGATCTCGTGGTTGCCACGGCGCAGGATCAGGCAGAACTCATCGCCGCCGAGCCGGCAGGCCAGGTCCTGCTCGCCGGCCATCGAGCGCAGGATGTTGCCCATGCTCTGCAGCACGCGGTCGCCGGCCTGGTGGCCGTGGCGGTCGTTGATCTGCTTGAAGCGGTCGCAGTCGATCAGCAGCAGCGCCTGCGGCGGTCCCTCGGCATGTTCGCGGCACTCCTGCAGGTACAGGGTGAGGCCACGGCGGTTGTGCAGCCCGGTCAGTTCATCGGTACGCACCAGCTCGCGGGTGTGGGTCAACTGGTGGGTGGTGATGTACAGGTTGTCCAGCGCGGTTTCCAGATCGTGGTTGCGCCGGCGCAGCTGTCTGATCAGTGCCTGTTCGTTGGTCAGCACGCGCATGATCGTGCGGCGCAGGAAGTAGGCCACCAGGCCGGGATCGGATTCGACCAGCCGGTGGAAATCGGCCGGGCCCAGCTCCAGCACATCGCAGTCGACCAGCGCGCGCGCGCTGGCGCTGCGCAGGTGATCGCCGACCAGCAGGCCCAGTTCGCCGAAGAACTCGTGCTGCCCGAGCGTCTTGATCACCAGGTCCTCGCCGAAGTCCAGTTCGATCTGGCCTTCGAGGATCACATACATGCGCTCGCCGCGGTGGCCGCGCTGGAACAGCCACTGCCCGGCACGGAGCTTGCATGCGCGGGCGAATCTGGCGAACAATGCCACCTCGGCATCGGACAACAGAGCGTGCACGATCTCGGCCATCGCCACCCGGGCGATACCTGTCGTCACATCACTGTTCTCGGCCGCACCCCTGCCGGTCATTCCCTGCACCCGCCGCCAGCGTCCCCTGGTGAGCCGCGGAGCATAGCACCGCTTTAAAGTGTGCGCCCTATCTCATTTTGAGCCTTCAACCGATCTTGATTGATGTGAAGATCGGTGGTGGCCCATTCTGGTCACCGGTGTCCGGGCAAAACTCCTGCTGGATCAATCCGATGCCGGGTTTCACAGGGTTCCGGCCAAGTTGCCGGGACCAGGGGTGCGCCTGATTGACGCTGCCCGCGCGCTGCACCCTTGCATCGATACAACAACGCCGGCAGGTCCCCCGACCGGCCGGCGTTGTCTGGCCCTTCCCTGGCCACCCTGATCGCTCTGAGGCCCGGTGGTGCCGGCCGCTGGCCGGCACTACCGCATCACGCCGCGCGTTCGCTGCGGCCGCCGTGGAACTGCTCTTCCTCGGTCGAGCCGGTCAGCGCGGTGGTCGACGACTGGCCCTGCTGGATCGCCTGGGTCACGGCGTCGAAGTAGCCGGTACCGACCTCGCGCTGGTGCTTGACTGCAGTGAAGCCGCGCTCGGCCGCTTCGAACTCGGCTTCCTGCAATTCCACGAACGCGCTCATCTGGCGGCGTGCGTAGCCGTGGGCCAGGTTGAACATGCCGTAGTTCAAGGCGTGGAAACCGGCCAGCGTGATGAACTGGAACTTGTAGCCGTAGCTGCCCAGTTCGCGCTGGAACTTGGCAATGGTGGCGTCGTCCAGGTTCTTCTTCCAGTTGAAGCTGGGCGAGCAGTTGTAGGCCAGCAGCTTGCCCGGGAACTTCGCATGGATCGCCTCGGCGAATTTCCGAGCGAATTCCAGGTCCGGCTTGCCGGTTTCGCACCACACCAGGTCGGCGTAGGGCGCGTAGGCCAGGCCACGGCTGATCGCCTGGTCCAGGCCATTGCGGGTCTTGTAGAAGCCCTCGACAGTGCGCTCGCCGGTGGTGAACGGCCGGTCATTGCCGTCGATGTCGCTGGTCAGCAGATCCGCGGCTTCGGCATCGGTACGCGCCACCAGCAGGGTCGGCACGCCCAGCACGTCGGCGGCCAGGCGCGCGGCGTTGAGCTTCTCGATCGCCTCGCGGGTCGGCACCAGCACCTTGCCACCCATGTGGCCACACTTCTTCACCGAAGCCAGCTGGTCTTCGAAGTGCACGCCAGCGGCACCGGCTTCGATCATCGCCTTCATCAGTTCGAACGCATTGAGCACGCCGCCGAAACCGGCCTCCGCATCGGCGACGATCGGCTGCAGGAAATCGATCTCGTCCTTGCCTTCGGCGTGGTGCAGCTGGTCGGCGCGCAGCAGCGTGTTGTTGATGCGCTTGACCACCGCCGGCACCGAATCGGCCGGGTACAGCGACTGGTCCGGATACATCTGGCCGGCCAGGTTGGCGTCGGCCGCCACCTGCCAGCCGGACAGGTAGATCGCCTTCAGGCCCGCCTTGACCTGCTGCATGGCCTGGTTGCCGGTCAATGCACCCAGCGCGTTGACGAACTCGCGCTCATGCAGTGACGCCCACAGCTTCTCCGCCCCCAGGCGGGCCAGCGAATGCTCGATGTGGACGGTGCCGCGCAGGCGCACCACGTCGGCGGCGCTGTAGTTGCGCTGGATGCCTTCCCAACGCGGGTTGGTATCCCAGTCGTGCTGGATCTGTTCGGCAGTGGGCAGCTTGCTCATGTCTTTCTCCAGTTCGGTTCGTGCGTGCAGCGGGGAGGGAAACGGCGGGTTTGCGGGCAGTCGGTCAGTCGATGCGCGCGTAGGCCGGCAAGGTCAGGAAATCGGTCAGTTCATTGCTGCGGCTCAGTTCGCCGAGCAGGGCGATGGCCTCGCCGATGCGCGCGCCACCGGGCAGCGCGGCAGTGTCACCCAGCCGTGCGGGCAGCTGCGCCAGCGTGGTATCCAGCAGGGCCAGGTCGATGGCGGTGCCGTCGTCCAGCTGCTGGCCCGGCGTATGCAGCCACTGCCACAGCTGGCTGCGGCTGATCTCGGCGGTGGCCGCATCCTCCATCAGGTGATGGATCGGCACGCAGCCGTTGCCATCCAGCCACGCCGCCAGGTAGCGCACGCAGACTTCCACGTTGCCTTCGAAACCGGCGCGGGTGATGGTGCCCGGCGGCCGCGCAATCAGTTCGTCGCGGCCGACGCGCACATCCTGGCGCAGCACGCTGTGCTGGTTCGCACCGGGCATGTGCTCGTCGAAGATCGCCATCGCCACCGGAATCAGCGCCGGGTGCGCGACCCAGGTACCGTCGTGGCCAGCGCTGACTTCACGCAGCTTGTCGGCGCGCACGCGGGCCATCGCCTGCTCGTTGGCGGCGGCATCGTTGTTGATCGGAATCTGCGCGGCCATGCCGCCCATCGCATGCGCTCCGCGGCGATGGCAGGTCTGGATCAGCAGCTCCGAATACGCCTTCAGGAACGGCTGGGTCATGGTCACCTGGCCGCGCTCGGGCAGCACGCGGTCGGCGTGGCGGCGGAAGGTCTTCAGGTACGAGAAAATGTAATCCCAGCGGCCGCAGTTCAGGCCGACGATGCGGTCACGCAGCGCATGCAGGATCTCGTCCATCTCGAACACTGCCGGCAACGTTTCGATCAGCACGGTCACCTTGATCTGGCCGTGCGGCAGGCCGAGCATGCCTTCGATGTGCGACAGCGCGGTCTCCCACAGCGCCGCTTCTTCCATGCTCTGCAGCTTGGGCAGGTAGAAGTACGGGCCACGATCCTTCGCCTGCAGGGTGCGGGCGTTGTGGAAGGCGAACACCGCCGCGTCGAACAAGCCGCCTGCGATGAACTGGCCATCGATGCGCACGTGCTTCTCGTCCAGGTGCCAGCCACGCGGTCGCACGATCAGCACCGCCTGCTCGTCGTACGGGCGCAGGGCGTAGTGCTTTCCATTGGGTGCGGTGTATTCGAGATCGCCACGCACCGCGGCGGCCAGCGACTGCTGCCCGGCCAGCAGGTTGCGCCAGGTCGGCGAGGTCGAATCCTCGAAGTCGGCCATGAACACCTTGGCGCCGGAGTTCAGCGCGTTGATGACCATCTTGGGGTCGGTCGGGCCGGTGATCTCGACGCGGCGGTCCTGCAGCGCGGCCGGCAGCGGCGCAACGCGCCAGTCGCCGCTGCGGATCGCGGTGGTGTCCGTGCGGAAGTCCGGCAGGCCGCCCTGGTCGAAGAACGCCTGGCGCTCGCGGCGCGCCTGCAGCCGTGCCTGCCGGCCCGGTTCCACCGCGCGGTGCAGCGACACCAGCAGGGCCAGCAGCGGCGCCGGCAGCAGGGTGTCCTGGCCGGCCACGCGGGTCGCCAGGGCGATACCGGGGGTGGCCTTGCTGGCGGCGGTGGTGGGAACAGCGGAAGCGACGGCGGACATGGGGAGACTCCAGCGGTGGGGGAACGCCTCCACGGTGCCGCTGGGTCCGAGTATTTGGCAAAACAGTTTTTGCAATGTTCTACATAAATTGTGCTAATACTTGTGACGCGATGACCACACGCCCCCCGCCAAGTCCGCGTTTTTCCTACAAATCCGACCGGCTGAAGCCGCTGCGCGCGTTCTGCCAGACCGTGCGCCTGGGCTCGGTCTCACGGGCGGCTGAGGCACTTTTCGTCAGCCAGCCGGCGATCAGCCTGCAGTTGCAGGCGCTGGAACGCGAGCTGGGGGTGCCGTTGTTCGAGCGCAGTGGGCGGCGCCTGGTGCCCAGCCGCGAAGGCCAGCTGCTGTACGAAATGGCACAGCCGCTGGTGGAGAACCTGGATGGGCTGGAGGCGCGTTTCCGCGACAAGGTGCGCGGCCTGGATGCGGGCGAGCTGAACATCGCCGCCAACAGCTCGACCATCCTGTACCTGCTGCCGAAGATCGTCGAACGCTTCCGCCTGCACCACCCGGACGTGCGCCTGACCCTGCACAACGCAATCAGCGCCGACGGCACCGACCTGCTGCGCGAGGACGCCGCCGACCTGGCGATCGGTTCGATGACCGATGTGCCAGCCGACCTCAGCTACGCCCCGGCCTACCGCTTCGAGCAGGTGCTGATCGCGCCGCACGACCATCCGCTGGCCAGCGGTGGCGAGCTGGAACTGGCCGACATCGCACGCTATCCACTGGTGTTGCCGCCGAAGCGGCAGATCACCTACCGCCTGGTCGACCAGGTGTTCCAGCGCCACCGCATCGCCTACACCGTGGCGCTGGAGGTGGGCGGCTGGGAGGTGATCAAGCAGTACGTGGCGATGGGCATGGGCATTTCCATCGTGCCGGCGCTGTGCCTGAACGAGGCCGATCGCGAGCGGTTGGCGGCGCGGTCGATGAAGCGCTGGTTCCCGGAACGCAGTTATGGGGTGATCGTGCGGCGGGGCAAGGCGCTGTCGGCGCAGGCGCGGGCGTTCATCGAGCTGATCCAGCCGGAGTTGTTCAGTCCGCGCGATTACGACCAGAGCGGGCATTCCGAGCGGTGAGGGGTGTTCGGCAGGGCTGCGCCCTGCACCTGCCGAAGCCGAAGCAACGTCAACGTCAACGTCAAAAGCGGGCATTCCGTGGGATGGCGGGGGGGATCCGGTTGCGGGGGGACGCTGCAAGTCCCCCTCCGGGGCCCGGCCCAACCGCTGGCGGCTGTGCGTTCGGGCGCTTGCGAAGCGGTGCTTCGCAAGCAAAGCGCCCTCACCCATGTAAGCTCGGTCGCCGCTTGCTCGTGTGCGCTGTCCTGCGCACACGGCAAGACCGGGGTTGGGCGTCTTGCCCAACCCGCCCGAGGCATGCCTCGGGCCCATGCGGCTCACGCCCCCGCAACCGGACCCACCCCGCCTTCGACAGTTGGCCGCGATCTGGCGGGGTCAGAGCCCGTTGCTGCGCAACGGGCTCTGACCCCATTTCCCGCCGGCGATGAATAGACTGCACCCATGTCCATCGAACTCCGCCATCTGCGTTACTTCCTTGCCGTCGCCGATACGCTGCACTTCGGCAAGGCGGCGGAGCGGCTGGGCATGTCGCAGCCACCACTCAGCCAGCAGATCCGCCAGCTGGAAGACCTGATCGGTGCGCGCCTGTTCGTGCGCAGCCATCGTCGCGTGCAGCTGACGCCTGCCGGTGAGCTGCTGCAGGAACGTGCACGGGCCATCGTGCAGCAGGTGGAAACGGCGGTGGACGAAGTCCAGCGCGCGCAGCGCGGTGAGCAGGGTGAGCTACGCATCGGGCTGACCCGCGCGACGCCACTGTCGCCGCAGATTCCGCGCTCGATCCTGCAGTACCGCCAACGCTATCCGCAGGTGCGCCTGCAGCTGAGCGAGATGAACACCCTGCAGCAGATCGATGCGCTGCTCGACGGTTCACTGGACGTGGGCATCATCCGCAAGCGTGCGCTGCCACCGGAGCTGGTGGCGCACAGCCTGTTCGTCGATCCACTGGCGCTGATCGTGCACGCCGACCACCCTGCCCTGCACAGACTCCCGGCGCAGGGTGCGCTGTCGCTGCGCGATTTTGCGCAGGAGCCGTTCGTGGCATTTCGCCGCAGCGCCGGTGCGGGCATCCATGACCACATGATCGCATTGTGCGCGGCGGCGGGCTTCACCCCGCGCATCGTGCAGGAGGCCGGTGAGGCCTCGACCCTGATCAGTCTGGCCGCCGCCGGCCTGGGTGCGGCGATCCTGCCGTCGTCCTGCGATCACATCCGCGTGGAGGGCGCGCGCTTCGTCGCGCTGGCCGATGCCGGTGCGCATTCGGAGGTGCAGCTGGCGTGGCACCGCGAGGGTGTGACGCCGTTGATCCGCAATTTCGCCGGGCTGCTGCGTGAGGCGTTCGCCGAAGGGTGAGCGTGCAGTCCACCCGGTAGTGGCCAACCTTGGTTGGCCCACGGCCACAGCGCCGACCAAGGTCGGCATCTACCAGAGCAGGATCACGCCGTCACCGGCTGCGGGGCGCGCTGCTGCAGCGCCCAGACAATGCCACCGCCGATCAGGGTCAGCACGGCGGCGAACAGGCACACACCCAGCCAATCCCAGGCCGCGTAAGCCAGGCCGCCCACACCACCGAGCACGCTCGAACCCAGGTAATAGGCGAACAGGTACAGCGCCGAGGCTTCGGCGCGCATCGCACCGGCGCGGCTGCCGACCCAGCTGCTGGCCACCGAGTGGCCGCCGAAGAAGCCGAAGGTCACCAGCGCGATGCCCAGTGCCATCGTGCTCAGCCATGGCGTCGCCAGCAACGCGATGCCGGCGCCGATCAACGCGAACGAGATCGACAGGATGCGGCCGCGGCCGTAGCGCGTGGCCTGCTGGCCCATCCACGCCGAGCTGAAGGTGCCCACCAGGTAGACGCTGAAGATCAGGCCGACCACGGTCTGGCTGAGGTGGTACGGCGGCGCCAGCAGGTGGTAGCCCAGGTAGTTGTAGAGGGTGACGAACACGCCCATCAGCACGAACGAGGTGGCGAACAGCCACGGCAGGCCCGGGTCGGCGAACAGCGTGCGCCAGCGCGACGGCAACTGGCGCAGGCCGCCGCGACGTGCATGGAAATGCCGCGACGGTGGCAGCTGCAGCCACAACAGCACGGTACTGGCGATGGCGATGATCGAGACCACGCCGATGCCCCAGCGCCAGCCCCAATGGTCGGCGATGATGCCGGCCAGCAGGCGCCCGCTCATGCCACCGATGGCATTGCCGCCGATGTACAGGCCCATCGCCAGGCCCAGCGCGCGGCTGTCCATTTCCTCGACCAGGTAGGTCATCGCCACCGCCGGCACGCCGCTCAGCGCCAGGCCAAGCAGGGTGCGCAGCACCAGCAGCGTGGTCCAGTCATCCACCAGCGCGGTGCTCAGCGACAGCATGGCCGAGGCCAGCAGCGCAGCGATCATCAACGGGCGACGGCCGACCGCATCGGACAGCAGGCCGGCCAGCAGCATCGCCACCGCCAGCGTGCCAGTGGTCAGCGACAACGACATCGCGCTGCCGGCGGCGGACACGCCGAAGTGACGGCTGAACTCGGGCAGCAGCGGCTGCACGGTGTACAGCAGGCCGAAGGTGGAGAAGCCGGCCAGGAACAGCGCCAGCGCGGTGCGGCGGAAGGCCGGCGTGCCCTGCTGGATGCGTGTCTCGGCGCTGGAATCAACAGTGTGGGGGCGGCGTTCGACGGCCGCCGCGGTTTCGCCAGTCATGGGATCGATGGGCCGGTGGGGACGGCCGGGCATGGGAGGGAACGGCCCTCAGACTAGGCCCGCCGATCCAGTCGATCCATAACCTGATAGGTCAGGATTGATACACAAGAAGTATCAATTCAGCTTACAGGCGCTGCCACTCGAAACCGTCGCCACGGCGGTAATAGACCGCGACCGCGCGGCCGTAGAGCTTGTCGGCGTCGACGAAACCGAAGAAGCGGCCATCGAAGCTGTTGCCGCGGTGGTCACCCAGCACCAGCACCTTGCCGGCCGGCACCACCAGATCGGCGATGTCCGGACCGCCGCCCATGTCCAGGTCGAGGCGGGCACGGCGCTCGCCGAAGGCTTCCACGTCCTGCAGGTCGGCGATCTGCAGCGGCTGGCCGTTGATGCTCAGATGGCCCTCGCGCATCTGCACATGGTCACCGGCCACCGCCGCCACGCGCTTGATCAGGCGGGTGCCGTCGGCCGGTGAATCGAATACCGCCACTTCACCGCGCTGCGGAACGCCGGTCGATAGCAGTTCCTTGCCGGTGAACGGCAGGCGCAGGCCATAGGCACGCATGTCCA
Source organism: Stenotrophomonas sp. WZN-1 (assembly GCF_002192255.1). Lineage (NCBI taxonomy): Bacteria > Pseudomonadati > Pseudomonadota > Gammaproteobacteria > Lysobacterales > Lysobacteraceae > Stenotrophomonas > Stenotrophomonas sp. WZN-1. The sequence goes on along the minus strand of NZ_CP021768.1, from coordinate 223,720 downwards.
CCACCACCCGGTCGCCGGGCTGCAGGGTCGGCTGCATCGAGCCGCTGGGCACCACATAGTGGTTGGCCAGGGTATCGCGGGCAGCGGCGAGCAGGCCGAGCATCACCAGCAGCGGCAACGCTTCCTTCTTCAGCCAGGCCAGCGCGCGTTCGGAAAAGGGAGGACGGGCAGCAGCATCCATGACAGGCTCCGAATAAGTAGTAGCGCTATCAGACCACATCCGGACGCAGGAGGTTCCCGGTAGCGCCGGGCCACGCCCGGCGAGCGCACAGCGCGGCCGTTTCATCACGCCGCCGGGCATGGCCCGGCGCTACCGATGCACGGGTTACGCAGGTTTTACGCCCCGGCCCGGCTGCGGGCATCGCACCTTTACGTGCAGCACGCGCATCGTGTGCCCACCGCGCCACAGGGCGCATTCCGCAAGGTGTTGTATGACCCTCCTGGTGATCCGCCACGCATCTTCGTCGGCGCCGCGCCCGCAGTTGCCGGCGCAGCTGGCCGGCCATCGCGTGCTGTGCAGCGACTGTGCCAGCCTGTCCGAGGTGCGCCAGTGCCTGTGCCAGCCGCAGGCGCGCTCGGCCGACTGGGTACTGCTGGATGTCGGCGCCGCCGACGAGGCGCAATGGCAGGCCGAAGGTGGCGCGCTGCAGGCGGCGCTGGAACGGCTGCCGGCGCAGTACATCGAGCTTCAGGCTCCCAGCGAACCCGGCCTGGATGCACGCCTGCGCCTGCAGCACGGCCCCGCCGCCGTGGTGGTCGACCAGCGCAGCCAGCAGGCCGGTTACCCGTTGTCGCTGGCCATTGTCGGCCGCCGCCTGGCACAGGAGGGCTGAGCCATGTCGATCTTCATCATCCGTGGCCCGGAAGCGGCCGGTGCGCTGATCCGCACGGCAATGCCCCTGCCGGCGCCGGTGCTGAAGTCGCTGGTGCATCGTGCGATCGACGCCGGCACCAGCGTGGCGATCCGTGCCTGTGGTTCGGAGCAGGAACTGCTGGACGCCCTGCGCGTGGCCGACCACAGCCGCGGCGAGGTGACTCTGCTTGACCCGGGCGCGTGTGCCAACAGCCTGCGCCTGCAGCGCCTGCTGCCGTACCTGCACAACGCCTACGTGGAAGTGCATGACGACGGCGCGGTGGCCGAGCCGTGCCTGCCGGCCGGCGTCGGCCAGCGGCTGGGCATCGCCGCCGGGTATGGCGCGCAGAGCTATGTGCTGGCGCTGGATATCGCGCTGGACCACCTGGGCCTGGCCGAGCAGGCGAACCGGGTGCATGTGGGCACGTAAACCGCGTGTGTAGCGTCGAGCCATGCTCGACGCTACACAACGAAAAACGGCGGGGTTGCCCCCGCCGTTCTCGCTTTCTTATTTCAGCCCGCGGAACTTCAGCAGCGGTTCCACCGACGGATCCTTGCCGCGGAAGTCGCGGTACAGGGTCGACAGCTCCACGCTGTTGCCGCGCGAGAGGATCTTGTCGCGGAATTCCTGGCCGTTGGCCGCCGTCAGGCCACCGTGCTCGGTGAACCACTGGTAGGCGTCATGGTCCAGCACTTCGGCCCAGAAGTAGGCGTAGTAACCGGCCGAGTAACCGCCACCCCAGATGTGGTCGAAATAGGTGGTGCGGTAGCGCGGCGGCACCTGCGGCAGGTCGACCTTGAACTTCTTCAGCGCGCTGGCTTCAAAGGCGCCGACATCCTGCAACGGCGCATCGGCCTTCTGGGTGTGCCAGGCCAGGTCGAGCAGCGCGGCCGACAGGTACTCGGTAGTTGCGTAGCCCTGGTTGAAGCTGCGTGCCTTGAGGATCTTGTCGACCAGTTCCTGCGGCATCGCCTCGCCGGTCTTGTAGTGCTTGGCGTAGTTGGCGAAGACCTTCGGGTCCAGCGCCCAGTGCTCGTTGAACTGCGAGGGGAACTCGACGAAGTCGCGCGAGGTGGCGGTGCCGGCAATCGACGGGTACTTCACGTTCGAGAACATGCCATGCAGTGCGTGGCCGAACTCATGGAACATGGTGGTGACGTCGTCGAAGCTGATCAGCGCAGGCTGGCCGGCGGCCGGCTTGGTGAAGTTGCAGACGTTGTAGACCACCGGCTTGGCACCGGTCAGGCCATCCTGTTCAACAAACACGTCCATCCAGGCGCCGCCGGACTTGCTGTCACGCTTGAAGTAGTCGGTGTAGAACAGGGCCAGCGAGGTGCCGTCCTTGTCGAACACTTCGTACACCTTCATGTCCGGGTTGTAGGTCGGAATGTCGGTGCGCGGCTTGAAGGTGATGCCGTACAGCTGGGTGGCGGCGTAGAAGACGCCGTTCTGCAGCACGTTGTCCAGTTCGAAGTACGGCTTGACCTGCGACTCGTCCAGATCGTACTTGGCCTTGCGCACCTGCTCGGCGTAGAAGTCCCAGTCCGAAGCGGCAACCTGGAACCCACCCTTCTGCGCGTCGATCACCTTCTGGATCTCGCCGGCTTCGGCGCGGGCCTTGGCGGTGGCGGCCGGCACGGTGTCGGTCAGCAGCTTGAGCGCGGCGGCCGGGGTCTTGGCCATCTGGTCGCCCAGCTGGTAATCGGCAAAGGTGTCGAAGCCGAGCAGCTTGGCCTTCTGCGCACGCAGCTGGGCCAGTCGCTGCACAGTCTGCCGGGTGTCGTTGGCATCGCCGCGCTCGGCGCGGGTTTCCGAGGCCTTCAGCACGGCGGCACGCTGGTCGCGGTCGCTCAGCGAGCCGAGTACCGGCTGCTGGGTGGTGTTCTGCAGCGGCAGCAGGAACTTGCCATCCAGCTTGCGCTCCTTGGCAGCCGCCGCAGCGTTGTTGATCGCGTCCTCGTCCAGGCCGGCCAGCTTGGCCTTGTCGTCGACGACGACGGCAGCAGCAGCGGTGGCGGCCACCAAGCGGGTATGGAACTGGGTGGAGAGGGTGGTCTCTTCCACGTTGAGCTTGCGCAGGGTCGCCTTGTCGGCGTCGGACAGCTGCGCACCGGCGCGCACCAGGCCGTCGTAGTAATGCTCGACCAGGCGCTTCTGCACCGGATCCAGCTCCAGCGTGTCACGCTGGTCGTACAGCGACTTCACGCGCGCGAACAGCTTCGGGTCGAGGTTGATCTCGTCCTGGTGCGCGGCCAGTTTCGGCGCCACCTCTTCCTGGATCTTCTGGCGCGCATCGTTGGTATCGGCCTGGACCAGGCCGAAGAAGATGCGCGATACGCGGTTCAGCGTCTCGCCGCTGCGCTCCATCGCCACGATGGTGTTGTCGAAGGTCGCCGGCTCGCTGCTGTCGGCGATCTTGCGCACGTCGGCCAGGTGCTGGCGCATGCCTTCTTCGAACGCCGGCAGGTAGTCGCTGTCCTTGATCTTGTCGAACTGCGGTGCCTGGAACGGCAGCGTGCTCGCACTCAGCAGCGGATTGGTGGAGGCTTCGGCCGGCTGCTGGGCCGGGGCTTTCTGGGCATCGGACACGGGGGTGGACTCCTTGCCGGAACAGGCCGCCAGCGCCAAGCTGATGGCGGCGGCCAGGACTACGGTACGCGACATGTAAAACACTCCTTGGGCAGACGGTACGGGATACCAGCCCTCCACCCTACTCCTGTCGCGCTCGCCCGGCATGTGCCGGACGTGGCGTCTATTCGGCGGCCTGCGGCCGGCTCAGACCGTGCCGCGGGTCTTGCCGATCCACGGCCGGTAGAACTCGCGGATGGCGGCCATGTCGGCCGCGTCGTCGCCGGTCGGCGTGAACAGCGGGCCGATGCCGATGGTCTTTTCCGGATAGTGGAAATACGCGGCCAGGATCGGCACGTCGGCCATCCGTGCGATCTTCAGGAAGCCGGCCTTCCAGTCCTTCACCGCCTTGCGGGTGCCCTCGGGCGTGATGGCGAACCACATCTTCTCGTTGTTGCGCAGCAGGTCCACCGCCTGGCCGACTGTGCCCTGCGGCGAGCTGCGATCCAGCGGGATCACGCCCAGCTTGTGCAGCAGCGGGCCCAGCGGCCACCAGAACAGCGAGGCCTTGCCCAGCACCTTCACCTTCATGCCCAGCGCGATCTTGGCCGCCATGCCCCACAGGCCATCCCAGTTGGACGAGTGCGGCGCGATGATGAAGACCAGCCGGGGGATGTCAGGCAGAGTGCCGGTCACCTTCCAGCCGCCCATGCGCAGGGTGCAGCGCGCCAGCCAGCGCAGGAAGGCGTTGGGTTTGACCTGCGGCATCTGCGGCGGCACGGCCGGCAGCAACGAAGTCGGGTTGTTCAAGCAATCACTCCCAGTCACGTGATGAGCGCCCGCGCTTGATCTGCGCGCGCCCGCGTTTGGCGTCCAGACGACGCAGTTTCGACCCGAGGGTCGGCTTGGTGGCCTTGCGCGGTTTGGGCACGCTCAGCCCGGCCTGGATGAAGGCCGCCAGCCGCTCGCGCGCATCCTCGCGATTGCGATCCTGGGTGCGGAAACGTTGCGCGTCGATGACCAGCACGCCTTCGCCGGTCATGCGCCGGTCACGCCGCGCCAGCAGGCGCGCGCGCAACGGTTCGGGCAACGAGGGCGAGTTGGCCACGTCGAAACGCAGTTCCACCGCGGTGGAGACCTTGTTGACGTTCTGGCCACCGGCGCCACTGGCACGCACGAACCGCTCGACGATCTCGCCGTCGGGGATTTCAAGCTGCGCGCTGATGGTGACCGGTCCACTGCCCATCCGCGCATTGTAGCGGCAGGCACGCGGCGGAGTGCGGCATCGCGCCCCGTATGCCGCCGATCAGGTACCGAACACGCCGCCTTCGCCTTGGCTGCGGGTATGCTGGCCGTCCCATGTACCGCAGGAAGCCCCGCATGACCCGCTTCGCACCCGCCCTGCCGTCCCTGCTGCGCCGCGCCGCCCTGCTGCTGGCGCTGGCCGTGGCCAGCGTTCCGGCCCTGGCCGCCCCGCCGACCGACGGCGACATCAACCGCCTGCTGTCGGCCTCGCGTGCGCAGAGCATGATCGACACCATGGTGCCGCAGATCGAAGCCATGCAGCAGCAGCAGTTCCAGCAGGTGGCCGCGCAGCGCCAGCTCAATGCCCAGCAGCAGGAACAGCTGAAGCGGATCCAGGCCCGGACCAGCCAGACCCTGCGCCAGGCCATGTCGTGGCAGCAGCTGCGGCCGATGTACGTGGACCTGTACAAGAAGACCTTCAGCAAGGAAGACGTACTGGCGATGGCCGAGTTCTACGAGAGCCCGGCCGGCCAGAGCCTGCTGGACAAGACCCCGGCACTGATGCAGAACGTGGTGGTGGCGATCCAGGCACGCATGCAGCCGCTGTTCGCGGACCTGCAGAAAGACCTGGAAGCGATCGTCAACGAGCCGGAAAAGAAGTGAGGTAGTGCCGGCCGCGAAGTGAGGTAGTGCCGGCCGCTGGCCGGCAATGCCAGCGCAACGGGAATCAGGCCGCCGCCGGGCACAGCCCGGCGCCACCTTCAGTCCACCTGCCAGCCGAACAGGTCCAGCGCCTTCTGGAATTCGCGATCCAGCGGCGCACTGACATCCACGTTGCCGCCCTCCGGATGCGGAAAGCGCAGGCGCTCGGCGTGCAGCAGCATGCGGTGCACGCCCTGCATGCGGAAGATGCGGTTGTGGCGCCCATCACCGTGGCTGGTGTCGCCGATCATGTGGTGCGAGAGATGCTTGAGGTGCCGGCGGATCTGCCGGAAGCGCCCGGTCTGCGGCTGGCAGCGCAGCAATGCGTAGCGTGAGCTGGTGAATTCACCGACCGGCACCGACAGCTCGCCGGTGGCCAGCCGCTGGAAATCGGTGATCGCCGGCTTCTTCACCGGCTTGCCCGGCCCACCATCCAGATCATGGTTCACCCGCCAGGATGACTCGGCCGGCCAGCCACGGCAGACCGTCAGGTAGTCCTTGGCCACTTCACCGCCCATCAACGCCTTGCCCAGCGCACTGGCGGTCTCGCGGTCGAAGGCCAGCAGCAGGCAGCCACTGGTGGCGCGGTCCAGGCGGTGCACCAGGAAGATCGGCCGCCCCAGCTGCTCGCGCAGGCGGTCGGCCAGGAAATCATCCTCGCCACGGGCCAGCTTGCTGTCGTGGACCATCAGCCCGGCCGGCTTGTTGACCACGGCCAGGCGCTCGTCCAGGTGCAGCAGCTGCAGGGGCGCGGTGTCGGTCTCGACCGCGGCGAGGGTATCGGGTTCGGTGCTCACCGCGGGATTATAAGGGCCTGCCTTCTGTAGAGCCGAGGCCATGCTCGGCTGCGCTGTGCGACCGGCAACAGCGTGCCAACCAAGGTTGGCACCTACCTGTAGCGCAGTCAGGCGTTGCGCACGGCCAGAAGCTCGCCGTTACCCACCGGCACCAGGCTGGTGCTGAAGTCCGGATCAGCGTCCAGCAGCGCACGCAGCGGCTCCATCTGTCCTGCATGCGAAGTGGCGTTGTCCACCACCAGCAGGCCACCGGGGCGCAGCACGCGACGCAGCTGCGGCCACCAGCCGGCGTATTGTTCGCGGTCCGAATCGAGGAACAGCAGATCGATGCTGGCATCGGCGGCCTGCTCCAACCACTGCCCGGCATCGCCGTGCACCAGCGTGATGTGCCCGGCGAGCCCGCTGCGCGCGAACGTGGCACGCGCCATCGCCACCTTGTCCTCGGCGTATTCCAGCGTGGTCACATGGCCGTCGGCGGCGGCGGCCGCTTCGGCCAGCCACAGCGTGGAGTAGCCATTGGACGTGCCGATCTCCAGCACGCGCCGCGCCTGCCCGAAACGCACCAGCACCGACAGGAATTCACCGGTGTCCGGCGTGATGTTGAGCATGCGGCGGCCACGCTCGGATTCACGCGCGTCGTTTTCGGCGCCGAACCGCGCCAGCTCGTCCTTCAGCGCCTTCAGCATGGGGTTTACTTCCACCACGCGCGCGCTAGCGCCAGCGCGCCGACGGCACCGGAAACCCAGCTCCACATCGGCACGTCGCCCCAGTACCAGCCCGGCGGCTGCAGAACATACATCAGTGCGGCGATGGCCAGCAGGCCGACACCAGTGATCGCACCCACCGCGTGCTTCTGCAGGCGCTGCACGCTGGTATCGAGTGCGACCAGATCACGCGAGCGCATCGCCAGTTCATGCCGGCCTTCCACCTGCTGGGTCAGCCAGGCGTGCACCAGGCGCGGCATATCCGGCGCATGGGTCATGATTTCCGGCAGGCGCTTGCCGATCTCGCGTACCACCCGGCGCGGGCTGTAGCGCTCGCGCAGGATCTTCGCCAGCACCGGCTTGGCCACCGCCCAGATGTCGATCTGCGGATCGAGCTGGCGGCCGACGCCTTCGATGTTCAGCAGGGTCTTCTGCAGCAGGATCAACTGCGGCTGCAGGGTCAGCTGGTAGCGCTGCGCCACGCGGAACAGCTTCATCAGCACTTCGGCCAGCGAGATCTGCGACAGCGGACGGGTGAAGTACGGCTCGCACACCGAGCGCACGGCCGCTTCCAGGTCATCGATGCGCACGTTGTCCGGCATCCAGCGCGCCTGTACATGCAGTTCGGCGATGCGGCGGTAATCGCGGTTGAAGATCGCCATGAAGTTCTCGGCCAGGTAGTACTGATCTTCCTGCGAGAGCTGGCCCATGATGCCGAAGTCCAGCGCGATGAAACGCGGATTGGCACGGCGCGACGGATCGGTGTCGACCCAGATGTTGCCGGCGTGCGCGTCGGCATGGAAGAAGTTGTCGCGGAACACCTGCGTGTAGAACACCCGCACGCCCTTGGCGGCCAGTGCCTTGCGGTCGATGCCCGCCTTGTCCAGCGCGGCGATGTCGTCGGACGGAATGCCCCACACGCGCTCCAGGGTCAGCGCGCGCTCGGCGGTATGGCTCCAGATCACTTCCGGCACGTACAGGTCGTCGCTGTTTTCCCAGAAGCGGCGCAGCACACTGGCATTGGCGCCTTCGCGCTGCAGGTCCAGCTCGGCGGCCAGGGTGTTCTCGACTTCGGCCACCACTTCGCGTGGGCGGATCTTGTCGGCACGCGGGTGGGTACGCTCGACCAGGGCGGCCAGCGAGTTGAGCAACGCGATGTCGGCGTCGATCTGCTTCTCGATGCCCGGGCGCAGCACCTTGACCACCACCTGGCGGCCATCGGCCAGCGTGGCCGCATGCACCTGCGCGATCGAGGCCGAGGCCAGCGGTTCGGTGTCGAAGCTGGCGAACGCCTCGCTGACCGGCAGGCCAAGTGCTTCCTCGACGATGCGGCGCGCGGTATCGCCGTCGAACGGCTTGACCCGGTCCTGCAGCAGGGTCAGTTCATTGGCCACGTCCGGCGGCACCAGGTCGCGGCGGGTGGACAGGATCTGGCCGAACTTGACGAAGATCGGGCCGAGATCCTGCAGCGCCAGGCGCAGGCGCGCACCGCGCGACTGTACGGCGATGTCGGCCGAAGCACGCGGCACGAACGGTTTGGCCAGGCGCAGCCAGCGCTCGGCCGGCGTGCCCTGCAGCAGGTCGTCGAGGCGGTAACGCAGGATCACCCGGCCGATGCGGCTGGCCCGCAGCACGGCCTTCATGCGGCACCCCGCAGGCGCTGCACGCGCGCGCCGAGACGTTCGACGTCATCGCGCAGCACGTCCACGTCATCGTGGAAGGCATCCAGTTCGGCGCGCGGCACCACGTCGCGCGATTCCTCGGTGATGAATTCGGCGGCGCTGTGGGCCAGGTCGATCGCGCCCTGGCGCGCGTGCTGCAGGGCGCCGCGCAGGGTGTTGGCCACCTGCACGCCCAGCACGTCGCCGAACACGCTGACGAACGGCTGCTGCCAGTCCGGGTCGAAGCCCTTGGCCAACTGCTGCAGGCGGCGCGCCAGTTCGGCGTCGCCGGCCACCCGCACGCGGCCCTTGCCGTTGTTGTCGCCACGCCGAGCGTTGGCCAGCAGCGGCAGTTGCGCCAGCACGCCGGCCAGGCTGCTGCGCACGGCCAGGTCGGCTTCCTGCGCATCCACCGGGCCGACCCGCAGCTGGTCGCCGTCGACGCTGATGCGCATCGCCAGTGACGGTGCTTCCAGGGTCAGGTCGATGTGCCGGCCATCGAGGCTGCCCAGTGCATGGCGGGTATCCGGATCCAGCGCCAGCGCGCGGTTCAGGGCGATCTGCAGGGCGCGGCCAGCGACCGGCTTGAGGGACTTGAGCAGGGAGAGAGCCATGTGCGCATTCTACCTGCGCGGGTGGGGGGCTTGGGCCGGGCTGCCGCCCGGCACCCGCGGTAGTGCCGGCCGCTGGCCGGCAACTTCAACACCAACAGCATGCATTCCGTGGGATGGCGGGGTGGGTCCGGTCGCGGGGGACGCCGTAAACCCATCCGTGGGGGCTTGGCCGCGGCATCCATGCCGCGGCCCCCCCCCGCAACCGGACCCACCCCACCTTCGACAGGTTCCTGCTGCTGTTGGTGGGTGTCGACCTTTGTCGACACGGTAGATCCACGCGATGCGTGGATGGATTTCTGGTTCATCTGTGCCTCACGCGGACGGCCGATGAAGGTTCATGCTATGAGGCCACGCAACGCACAGGACATCGCAGCACCATGGCACGGACCCGGGTCGGCATCATCTTCGGGGGCAAGTCCTCCGAACACGAGGTTTCACTGCAGTCGGCGAAGAACATCCTCGATGCGCTTGATCGCGAGCGCTTCGAGCCGGTGCTGGTCGGCATCGACAAGCAGGGCCAGTGGCATCTGAGCCAGCCGGACACCTTCCTGATCAATGCCGATGATCCGTCGCGCATCGCGCTGCATCGCTCGGGCCAGTCGCTGGCGGTGCGCCCGGGTGCCGAGCAGGCACAGCTGCAGCCCTCCGACGCGGCCAGTGCACTGGGACAGATCGACGTGGTGCTGCCCATCGTGCACGGGCCACTGGGCGAGGACGGTGCGCTGCAGGGCCTGCTGCGCATGGCCAACCTGCCCTTCGTCGGTTCGTCGGTGCTGGGCTCGGCGGTGGCGATGGACAAGGACGTGACCAAGCGCCTGCTGCGCGACGCCGGGCTGCGGGTGGCGCCGTGGCTGTGCATTCGTCGCCACCAGGCGGCGGCGGTCGATGTCGATGCGGTGATCGCGCAGCTCGGCCTGCCGCTGTTCGTGAAGCCGGCAAACCAGGGTTCGTCGGTGGGCGTGAGCAAGGTCAAGGATGCGGCGGCTTTCACCGAGGCACTCGAACTGGCGCTGCGCTATGACCACAAGGTGCTGGTGGAATCGGCGGTGGTCGGCCGCGAGATCGAGTGCGCGGTGCTGGGCAACGAACATCCGCAGGCCAGCCTGTGCGGCGAGGTGGTGGTACACGACGAGTTCTACGCCTACGACACCAAGTACATCAACGAAGCAGGCGCCGAAGTGGTCGTACCTGCGGAAATCGATGCTGCAACCCAGGCGTGCATCCAGCAGGTCGCGCTGCAAGCCTACCAGGCGCTGGAGTGTGCGGGCATGGCACGCGTGGACGTGTTCCTCACCGCGGGCGGCGACATCGTCATCAACGAGGTCAACACGCTGCCCGGCTTCACCCGCATCAGCATGTATCCGAAGTTGTGGGGTGCCAGCGGCGTGGATTACACCACGCTGATCACGCGCCTGATCGAGCTGGCGCAGGAACGCCATGCAGCCGATCGTGGATTGCACAGCGCCGTGTAGCGGCGCTCGCTGTCTCTGCAGAGTCGAGCCACGCTCGACGCTACAAAAGGGGCGTGCCGACCAACGGTCGGCACCCGCCGGAAAGAACAGTGCCGGCCAGCGGCCGGCACTACCCTGCGGTCGTCTAGCCGCGCTTTCGGAACATCGAGATCACCGCAAGGATCAGGAACACCACGAACAGGATCCAGGCGATGTTCGTTGCGGCGCCGGCGATGCCGGAAAAACCCAGAACGGCGGCGATGATGGCGATGACAAAGAAGATGATGGCGTAGTGCAGCATGGCGCTCCTCGCGGGTGGTCGAGCCTTGGATGGCGTGGGTCCATCCTCCCGTTCCCGCGGTGTGCAACCAGTGATGGCGATCTATGCAGCAGATGAAGCCTTCAGCCTGCGCAGCCCTTCTTCGATGCTGACCTGCGGCACATAGCCGAAATCACGGCGGGCCGGTTCCATGCTGTACCAGTGCGGCGTGCACAGCTGCTCGGCCAGGAAGCGGGTCAACGGCGGCTCGCCGCGCAGGCGCAGCAGCGGCCACAGACGTTCGCAGGCCGCGCCGATGCGATAGGCGGTCTTGAAGCTGATCGCCTTGTCCACCGTCGGCGCGCCAACCGCGGCCAGCAACTTGTTGACCAGCTCGCGCATCGGCAGCGGCTCGCCGTTGGAGATGAAGTAGGCCTTCCCCGCACACGCAGCGCCCGGTGCCAACGCTTCGAAAGCGAGGAAATGCGCCAGCGCGGCGTTGTCGATATAGGTGGTGTCGACCTTGTTGTTGCCGTCGCCGACCAGCCGCAGGCGGCCCTGCCGCGCACGTTCTGCCAGGCGCGGCACCAGTTGCTGGTCACCCGGGCCCCAGATCAGGCGCGGGCGCAGTGCCACCGTCGCCAGCGACGCATCGTTGGCGGCCAGCACGCGCTGTTCGGCGATTGCCTTGGTCGCCGCATAAGGTGCCTGGAAGTCCTCGCCGTATGGCACCTCGTCAGCCCCCAGGCCTTCCACCGGATGCGTGGCGCGGTGGGTCACGCTGGGCGTTGAGGTGTAGACCAGGCGGTTGATGCCGTGCGCGCGGCAGGCGGCGATGACGTTGTCGGTGCCGACCACGTTGGCCTGGTGGTAGCTGTCATAGCTGCCCCAGGCGCCGGCCTTGGCGCCGTTGTGGAACACCGCATCGACGCCGGCCACCGCATGCAGCACCGCCTGCGCATCGGCCAGATCGCCGCGGATCTGGCCCACCCCCATCGCCTGCAGTTCCGGGTAGTGGCTGCGGTTGAACGCCAGCACCTGGTGGCCACGTTCGACCAGCCCGCGGCACAGCGCCTGGCCAAGGAAACCACCACCACCGGTGACCAGGATCTTCATGCGCGCTTCTCCAGTTCGGCGCTGGCCCAGACGGCGAGCTTCTCGCGGCCGATCTTGGCGTTGTGACGGATATCGACGGGGAACGCGGGATGCATCAGTACGTGCTGCAGGTTCGCCTCGGGCAATCGCAGGGTGGCCTGGGCGCGCAGCGCCTCGCGCAACGCCGGGCTGTCGCTCTGGCCCCGCTGCAGTTCCACGCACAGCACCGGCACCTGCGCACCCGCCGGACCAACGCCAACCAGTGCCGTGCGCGCCACGCCGGGCACGGTGTTGAACACCGGCTCGACCTGTTCGGTGTACAGCGGCCCCTGTGCGGTTTCCACGCGATGGGTCTTGCGACCGCAGAACCACAGGCGGCCCTGCGCATCGAAGTAACCCACGTCACCCATGCGATGGACGATGCGGGCGCTGCCATCGGCCAGCGTCTCGCGGATCTTCGCGGCGGCGGTGGCCTGCGGGCGGTTGAAGTAACTGTCGGTAGCGGTCGGCCCGGCCACGGTGATCTCGCCCACCTCGCCGGTAGCCAGCACACGGGCCTGCGACCAGTCGGCCAACGGTGCGTCATCGATGGCGATGATGCGCACCTCGTTCGGCTCCACCACGTTGCCCACGCAGGTGCCGGCGCCGGCCTCGGTGGCCGCGCGGGTACGCTCCAGCTCGCGTCCCTCCACCACCGCCACCGGCAGGCACTCGGTTGCGCCGTATGGGGTCCAGAACTGCGCATCGGCGGGCAGCAGGCTGCGGATGGTGGCGACCACGTCCGGCGGCACCGGCGCACCGGCCGAGGTCACCCGGGTCACCGTCGGCAGCGGCCGGCCGTGCCGGGCCAGCACCCGCATCAATGCGGGCGAGCCGAACAGCTGGGTCACGCCGAAGCGCTGGATGGCATCGTGCAGGCGTGCCGGGTCGGCCTGCGCCGGCCGCGTCGGGTCCATGTCCGGGATCACCGAGGTCAGGCCCAGCGCCGGGTCGAACAAGGCAAACGGCGGGAAGGTCGGCAGGTCCACCCCGCCCGCTTCCATGCCGAAGGCGCTGCCCAGCAGCTGGATCTGGCCGACGAAGTGGCGGTGGCGGTAGACCACGCCCTTGGGCACGCCGGTGGAGCCGCTGGTGAACAGGATCGCGGCCATGTCCTCGCCATCCGTGGCGGCCAGCATCGGCCCACCGTTGGCGCCGGCGCGCTCCAGCGCAGCCAGGCTGGTCCCGCCCCAGCCGAGGCGGCGGCCGACGGTGACCAGGCGGGTCGCCGAGGGCGCCCAGCGCAGCACCAACCGCGCCACATGCGCCAGAGGGATGCCGATGAAGGCCTCCGGCTGCGCCTCGTCCAGGCACTGCTTCAGTGCGCGTTTGTCGATGCCCGGATCGACCAGCACCGGCACCGCGCCCAGCTTGAACAGGGCAAACATCAACAGGAAGAACTCCGGCGACGGGCGCACCATCACCACCGTGCGCACCCCGCGGCCAATCCCGTAGCCGGCCAGGCCGGCGGCCATGGCGTCGCTGCGGGCGTCCAGCTGGCGGTAATCCAGGGTTACGTCGTAGGCGGCCATGCCGTTGCCGGCGCCACGGCGGCCCGGGCAGCGGATGGCGATCTGGTCAGGGCGTTCACGCGCCAGTTCAGGCAGGCGCGCGGCAATATTGCAGGGTCGGTTCATCCGTTCATTGTCGCCGCTTACGGAATTTCTTGCGCGGCGGCCCACTTCGTGGAAAATCCGCACCCTCGTTCCCGATTCCGACTGCCGCCCGAGGCGGCTTGCCCATGCAACATCCCTGCATGACCTGCGGCGCCTGCTGCACCCAGTACCGCGTGGCCTTCCATTGGATGGAATCAGACGAGGTCACCCCCGGCGGCGTGCCGCACCAGCTGACCGAGGTGCTGGACCCGCACCGCCTGTGCATGCGCGGCACCCATTCCAAGCCGGTGCGCTGCGTGGCGCTGGATGCGCAGATCGGTGTGTACTCACGTTGCACCATCCACCCCAACCGGCCCAGCGTGTGCCGTGAGGTGGATGCATCGTGGGAGTACGGCAAGGCCAGCCCGCAGTGCGACAAGGCGCGCATCGCCTATGGCCTGGACCCGCTGACCCTGGCCGACTGGCGCTGGCGCGAAGACGCAGACAATGACGACGATCATCCGGACGACAACGGCAACAGTCCGTCGCCGCAGGCGCCGGTCGCGGCGTAGGGGTAGTGCCGGCCGCTGGCCGGCAACCTCATGAACCTTCCGGCGTGCCGACCAACGGTCGGCACCCACCCATTCCTTCCCCCTGTGGGTGCCGACCGTTGGTCGGCACGCCCCTCAGATCGGGTTCTTGTCCAGGAACGCGCGGATTTCCGGCACAAGCACTTCGTGCTTGTCTTCCAGCACGTAATGCCCGGCGTCCTCGAAGGCATGCACCTGGGCCTGCGGCAGCGCGGCCTGGAAACCCTTCAGGAAGTGGTGGTCGAACACGAAGTCGCGCAGGCCCCAGCCGAGGAAGGCGGGGCGGTCGGCGAACGACGGCAGCGCCTTGCCGGCACGCTCCAGCAGCGACCACGCCTTGTCGGCCGGCGACAGCGGGATGTCCTGCATGAAACGGATGGTGCTGATGCGGTTGGCGTAGCTGTTGTACGGCGACACGTAGGCGCGGCGCACGTCGGCCGGCATCTTCCGCTCCACGCCCAGCCACGAGGCGCCGGACGAGAACGCGTTGAAGGTGCGGATGATCCACTCGCCGATCTTCCAGTGGCGGCCCAGCGCGATCTGCCACGGCATTTTCTTCGCCGCCGGCATCGGGAACGCGGCGGTGTTGAGCACCACCAGGCGCTTCACCTGGTCGTGGTGCGACAGCGCCCAGCCGAAGCCGATCATGCCGCCCCAGTCGTGCACGGCCAGGGTCACCGGACCGGTGATGCCCAGGTGCTTCAGCAGCGCGTCGAGATCGTCCACGCGCGACTGCAGCGTGTACTCGTAGCGGCTGTCATCGGGCTTGTCCGACAGGCCCATGCCGATGTGGTCCGGCACGATGCAGCGGTACGTGTCCGACAGGCCGGCCACCAACGTGCGCCAGTAATAGCTCCACGACGGGTTGCCGTGCACCATCACCACCACTTCGCCGTCGCGCGGGCCTTCGTCGAGATAGTTCATCGACAGGCCCGGGCGCACTTCGAAGCGCTGCGGGTGGGCGGGGTAACCGGGAAGCTGGGACATCGGATCGCACCTGTAGAAAGGGCCGGTAGAACCGGCCCTTGGACACTTGGAAAAATCATCGCTGTCCGCCGCGAGCGATTGGCCAGGCAATCACACAGCAGGTCAGCGGTGACTTTTTTACCAGACCACTTCAGCCATCGAGCAGTTCAGGCCCGAGCCGATGCCGAGCAGCGCGATGCGATCGCCCTTCTTCAGCTTGCCCAGCTGCTTGAGCTTGCTAAGCACGATCGGCACCGAGGCCGGGCCGATGTTGCCGTGCTCGCCGAAGATGGTCATGACCTTCTTCGGGTCGATGCCGAAGTTCTTGATGAACGCAGCGGTGTGCGGCTGGCTGACCTGGTGGATCACGAACTGGTCCAGCTCTTCCACGGCCCAGCCCAAGGCGATCTTGGCGGCTGTGAAGGTCTTCTGGGCCAGCTTGATGCCTTCGATCAGCAGCAGCCGGGTATCGGTGACCATGCGGTCCAGGTTGCCCAGGCACAGCTGGTTCCACTCGGTGGCCGAGCGGGTCACGCCACCCTTGTAGCGCGGCGCATCCGGCACCAGTTCCGAGCGCGCCATCACCATCGCGGCGGCGCCCGAACCGGTGGTCAGGGCGGCCAGCTCGTTGCGGAAGTCGTCAGCGGTGACGTCCGGGGCGGTCATGCGCTCCAGGGTCTTCTCGTACACCAGGTTGGCGGTCTCGCCATCCACCACCAGCGCGTAGTCGATGTCGCCGCGCTCGATCATGCGCGCCGCGATATCCATGCCGTTGATGAAGGCCAGGCAGGCATTGGCGACGTCGAAGGTCATGCACTCGTCGCTGACGCCGAGGTTGCCCGACACGATCGAGGCCGTGGACGGCTCCAGGTAGTCGCGGCTGACCGAGGTATTGACCAGCAGGCCGACCTGCGTCGCATCGATGCCTGCGTCTTCCAGCGCCTTGCGGCCGGCCATGGTGGCGGCATCGGACGCCAGTACACCGTTGTCCCACAGGCGGCGGGCATGGATGCCGGCGATATCGCCGAGCACGTCGGTGCGGATACCGAGGCGATCCAACGTCGGCTGCAGCCGCTCGTTGATTTCCTTGGTCGTCAGCGTATGCGGCGCATCAACGTGTGCCAGGCCGGCGATCGAGACATTCTTGAAGAGCATCGAGGTTAGCGCCAAGGCTCAGGCAAAAGGGGGCGCTATTCTATAACCCCCGGGGCCTTCACCGCATCTTTACGAATTCAGGCTTGGCCGTATGGTGAAGCGTTCAGCGCGGCGGGCACTGGAAAGCGGCGAAGCGCTGGCTGCCATCGGCGGGAGCGGCGGCGGCCTGTACGGCGTTGGCGCCGGCGCTCGGGGCCTCGTTGCGGGCCAGGGTTTCCAGCTCTTCCTGCACGCGCAGCGGGTTGCGGTTGTAGAAACCGACCTTGCTCTTCACGGTGACCACCACCTCGCCCTTGGTGATGCAGCCGGCCGGAACCGGGCCTGCCGGCAGCACGCGGGTCGCCTTGCCGGCCGGTTCGATCGGCACCCAGGTACAGGCAGTGACGGTGAGCAGCAGGGAGGAAAGCAGCAGAACGCGCATGGGCAGATCCTGGAAGGGTATGTGGGGGATTCTGCCTGAACAGCCTGAATCGAGGGTAGCCGGGCCCCACCTGCGGTAGCGCCGGGCCATGCCCGGCGAGCGCGCAGCGCGGCATCGCTGGCCGCCGAAAAACCGCCGGGCATGGCCCGGCGCTACCACAGGCGGCCTGCTCGCCGGGGCGGGCAGGCACATCACCTTACTTCTTGACCGGATTGCCTTCGGCGTCGATCACCGTCACTTCGCCCAGGTTCAGCGCGCGCACGGCCGCTTCGGTCTGCTTGAGGTCACCCACCACCACCCAGGTCAGCGCCTGCGGCTTGATTTCGGCGGCCGCCTGCTGCACCTGCGCCGGGGTCATCGCCTCGATCTCGGCCTTGCGACGCAGCACGTAGTCATCCGGACGCTTGAACTGCACGATCGAACCGATGGTCGACGCCACCGCACTGGCGGTCTCGTAGGCACCGGGCAGGCTGAGGGTCTGGATGTTGCGGATGCGGTTGACCTCGGCGGCGGTGGCCGGCTTGCTGCCATCGGCGAACGCGGCAATCTCCTTGCGCATTTCCGCCATCGCGGGCCCGGTCTTGTCGATCTGCACCGGTGCGCTGGCTATCCACGGGCGCTGGCCCACCGAGTTGATCGCGCTGCTGCGTGCACCATACGACCAGTGCTTGTCCTCGCGCAGGTTCATGTTCAGGCGCGAGGTGAAGTCACCGCCGATCACGCCGTTGGCGATGTCAAAGCGGGTCGAGCTGGTGGCACTGGACGGCGCCACCACCTGGCCGGCGAACAGGTTGGCCTGCACCGCGCCCGGCTGGTCGATCAGGAACACGCGCGGGCCCTTCGGCAGCACGACATCGGTGGCTGCCTTCACCTGCGGCGCGTCGCCGGTCGCCTTCCAGTCGCCCAGCTGCTTGTCCAGCAGCGGCACGATCTCGGCCAGCGTGGTGTCACCGACCACGATCAGGGTGCCGTTCTGCGGGCGCAGCCAGTCGTGGTGGAAGTCGACCAGGTCCTCACGGGTCAGGCCGCTGATCGCCGCCTCGTCGCCGCTGCCGGTGAACGGAATCGCATACGGGTGGCCCTTGCCGTACAGCAGCGGCGGCAGCACGCGCATTGCCACCGCACCCGGGTTGACCTTCTCCTGCTGGATGCCGGCGATCCAGCTCGCCTTGACCCGGTCGATCTCGCCCTGCTCGAAGCGCGGCTCGCGCAGCAGGTCGCGGTACAGCGCCAGCGACGGTGCCAGGTTTTCCTTCAGTGCCGACAGGTCCACGCTCATCGAATCCAGGCCGGCCGAGGCATCCAGGCTGGCGCCCAGTGCATCAGCGGCATCGGCGAAGGCCAGCGAGCCGAGCTTGCCTGCGCCTTCGGTCATCAGGCTCATGGTGAAGTTGGCGGTGCCCGGCTTGCGGCCCTGGTCGGCGCTGAAGCCGCCCGGGAACTGGTAGCTGAACTGCACCACCGGAATCTCGTGGCGCTCGGCCAGGATCACCTGGGTGCCGTTCTTCAGCGTGGCGCGCTGCAGCGCCGGGAACTTCAGCTGCGGGAACTCGCGGGTCTGCGGCACGCCGGCCTTGCGGTCGACCTGCTCCGGCAGGGTGCTGTACTTGGGGTCCACCGCCGGCACGGTGAACGGCTTCGGCGCCTGGCTCGGGTCTTCCTTCAGCGCCACGCGTTCACCCGGTGCGATCACCAGGGTGTGGCTACCCTTGTCCAGCCACTGTGCGCCCAGGCGGCTCAGATCGGCGGCACTGGCCTTCTCGATGTTGGCCAGCGAGGTGCGGAAGCAGCCCGGGTCGCCGGTGAACACCGCGCACTCGGCCAGCGCATCGGCCTTGCCGCCGAAGCCACCGATGCGCTCGATGCCACGGATGAAGCCGGCGCGGGCGCCGGTCTTGGCGCGCTCCAGCTCGGCCGCGGTCGGGCCCTGCTTGATCAGCCGGTCCAGTTCCTCGTCGATGATCTTCTCGACCTTGGCCGGGTCCTGACCCTGCTTCACCGTCGCCATGATCACGAAGTTCGAACCCAGCTGCGAGGTCGACAGGCCCGACGCGATGCTGTCCACCAGCTTGTCCTGGTGCTGCAGGCGCTGGCTCAGGCGCGATGACTTGGCGCCGCCCAGCACCTGCGCGAACAGCTGCAGCTGGTCGACCTCGGTGGTGCCGACCTGCGGCACGTTCCAGGCGCGGTAGATGCGCGCCTGCGGCACCTTGTCGGTCATCGTCTCGCGGGTGTCGGCGCTGCGCTTGGCCACGTTCACGGCCGGCTGCGCCATGGTCGGGCCGGCCGGAATGCTGCCGAAGTACTTGCCGACCTTTTCCTTGGCGGTGGCGACGTCGATGTCACCGGCCAGCACCAGCACCGCATTGTTCGGGCCGTACCAGGTGCGGAACCAGGTCTTCACGTCATCCAGCGACGCCGCGTTGAGATCGTTCATCGAGCCGATCACGCCGTGGTGGTACGGGTGGCCAACTGGATACAGCGCCTTGTTGAGCTGGTCCCAGGCCTGGCCATAGGGCTGGTTCTCGCCCTGGCGCTTCTCGTTCTGCACCACGCCACGCTGCTCGTCCAGCGCCGCCTGGTCGATCGCGCCGACCAGATGGCCCATGCGGTCCGACTCCATCCACAGCGCCATGTCCAGCGCGGTGGTGGGCACGTTCTCGAAGTAGTTGGTGCGGTCGGTATTGGTGGTGCCGTTCTGGTTGGTGGCACCGACCTGCTTGAACGGTTCGAAGAATTCGCCGTCGTGGTTTTCGCTGCCCTGGAACATCAGGTGCTCGAACAGATGGGCAAAGCCGGTACGGCCGGCCGGTTCGTCCTTGCTGCCCACGTGGTACCAGACGTTGACCGCGACGATCGGCGCCTTGCGATCGGTATGCACGATCACGCGCAGGCCGTTGGGCAGGGTGAACTGCTCATACGGGATATCGACCTTGGCCGGTGCCGCCGGCTTGGCGGCAAGCGCGGAGGTAGGCGCAAGCGTGCCCAGGGCGGTGCTGAGTGCGACGGCCAGCAGTGCAGCGCGCGGGCGAAGGGCGAGAGACATATCCGGATCCTTGGTCACATAGGTGAACCCCGATCCTAGCCTGCGCAGGCAACGGCAGGAATCGGTCGCCAGTCACTGGGGGTGTTTGCCTGGATGACCATCCAGCCCAGCTCCGTGGGCGGTCCTGATCCGTCACATGCGCCGGCTGAAGACGTCCGGACAGTGTCCGCGGCACATCGAATGGACAGGTGTCCGCCCACCGGACACTTTTCGGTGAACATAAAACCCTTATAAATCAACAATTAAAAGTTGGCACGGGGATTGCTTGGTACTTCCTGCGCCAGGAAGGGCTTCAGACAAAAGCTGACTGAAGACTGAACAAATGCAGGAAACCGAAAATTTTCCTTGCAAGCCCAGAATTGGTGTACTACCTTACTACCACACCACTGATCACCAACACTAAACAGGCCCCGTCATGAACGCCAAGACCATTGCCATCGCCATCGCCCTGATCGCCGGCACCGCGGTTGTTTCGTCGGTGCAGGCCTCCGAATCCATCCCGACCCTGTCCACCGTGCAGGTCCGCCCGGCCGCCGACCAGCTGGCCCAGCAGGCCTGGGAACAGGCCAGCGGCATCCCGACCCTGGCCACCGTGGAAGTGCGTCCGAGCGCCGACCAGCTGGCCGAGCGCAACGGCTACGTCGCCGCCCCGGTCGCCGCCGCGATGCCGATCACCACCCTGGCCTCGGTGGAAGTGCGCCCGAGCCTGGAACAGCGCGTCGCCCTGGCCGCCGAGCTGGAAGCCCAGCGCTACGCCGCCACCCTGGCTGCCGCTGCCACCAGCGTCGCCAACCAAGTGATCACCAACCTGCCGGCCCTGCAGGTGCGCCCGAGCGCTGCGGACCTGCAGGCCCTGGCCACCGAAACCGCCCAGGTCCTGCTGCGCCCGTAACCGGTGCCGCCCTGCCCAGCGCAGGGCGTGCGCCGTAAAGGCGGCGGTCGTCGCAGGTACACTGCGCCGATGAATGCCGCGCCCCAGTTCCACGTGATCCTGTTCCAACCGGAAATCCCGCCCAACACGGGCAATGTGATCCGGCTCTGCGCCAACACCGGCGCGCAGCTGCACCTTGTCGAGCCGCTCGGCTTCGCACTGGAAGACAAGCAGCTCAAGCGCGCCGGGCTGGACTACCACGAGTACTCGCGCCTGCAGGTCCACCCAGACCTGGACACCGCGCTGGCGCGGATCGCACCAAAGCGCTTGTTCGCACTCAGTACCCGGGCCAGCGTGCGCTACGACAGCGTGGCCTTTGAAGATGGCGATGCCTTCCTGTTCGGCCCGGAAAGCCGCGGCCTGCCGCAGGACGTGCTCGATGCATTGCCGGATGGGCGCCGCCTGCGCCTGCCGATGCGCCCGGACAACCGCAGCCTCAATCTGTCCAACACCGTGGCCGTGGTGATGTACGAAGCGTGGCGGCAGCACGGGTTTGCCGGCGGCGCGTAAACCACCTCAGGTGGGTGTGAACCGCTGCTGGTGGGTATGACCTGCTTCTGGTGGGTGCGGACCTTGGTCCGCACCGATGCCCGGTCGGTCGCTGAAGGAGAGTGCCAACCAAGGTTGGCACCCACCAAGGGCAGGTCCAGGCGGCCACCGAGAACCTCTGATGGCTGTGAACCACTCCTGGTGGGTGCGGACCTTGGTCCGCACCGATGCCCGGTCGGTCGCTGAAGGAGAGTGCCAACCAAGGTGGGCGCCCACCAAGGGCAGGTCCAGGCGGCCACCGAGAACCTCTGATGGCTGTGAACCACTCCTGGTAGGTGCGGACCTTGGTCCGCACCGATGCCCGGTCGCGCGCTGAAGGAATGTGCCAACCAAGGTTGGCACCCACCAAGGGCAGGTCCAGGCGGCCACCGAGAACCTCTGACGGCTGTGAACCACTCCTGGGGGTGCGGACCTTGGTCCGCACCGATGCCCGGTCGCGCGCTGAAGGAATGTGCCAACCAAGGTTGGCACCCACCAAGGGCAGGTCCAGGCGGCCACCGAGAACCTCTGATGGCTGTGAACCACTCCTGGTGGGTGCGGACCTTGGTCCGCACCGATGCCGGGTCGGTCGCTGAAGGAATGTGCCAACCAAGGTTGGCACCCACCAAGGGCAGGTCCAGGCGGCCACCGAGAACCTCTGATGGCTGTGAACCACTCCTGGTAGGTGCGGACCTTGGTCCGCACCGATGCCCGGTCGCGCGCTGAAGGAATGTGCCAACCAAGGTTGGCACCCACCAAGGGCAGGTCCAGGCGGCCACCGAGAACCTCTGATGGCTGTGAACCACTCCTGGTGGGTGCGGACCTTGGTCCGCACCGATGCCGGGTCGGTCGCTGAAGGAGAGTGCCAACCAAGGTTGGCACCCACCAGAACCAGGCTTCAGAACGCGTTGATGCCGGTCAGTTCGCGGCCGATCACCAGCTGGTGCACGGTCTCGGTGCCTTCATAGGTGATCACCGATTCCAGATTCAGCGCATGCCGGATCGCCACGTGCTCGGTAGTGATGCCAGCGCCGCCCAGCAGATCGCGACACTCGCGGGCGATGTCGATGGCCATGCGGCAGTTGTTCCACTTGGCCAGGCTGACCTGCTGCGGCTGCAACTGGCCGGCTTCCTTCAGGCGGCCCAGCTGCAGCGCCAACAGCTGCGCGGTGGTGATGCGGCGGGCCATCTCGGCCAGCTTGATCTGCGCGCTCTGCGTGGCAGCCAGCGGGCGGCCGAACAGCACGCGCTCCTTGGCATAGCCCAGCGCTTCATCCAGGCAGGCAATCGCGGCACCGATCGGGCCCCAACTGATGCCGTAGCGGGCCTGGGTCAGGCAACCCAGCGGCCCCTTCAGGCCCTTCACGTTCGGCAGGCGGTGGCTGTCGGGCACGCGCACGTCATCGAAGAACAGCGCGCCGGTCAGCGACGCACGCAGGCTCATCTTGTGCTTGATCTCCTGCGTGGTGAAGCCGGCCATGCCCTTTTCCAGCACGAAGCCCTGGATGCCGTCCTCGGTCTGCGCCCAGACGATGGCCAGGTCGGCCACCGGGCCGCTGGTGATCCACATCTTGCTGCCGCTGATGCGCCAGTCGCTGCCGTCGCGCACCGCGCGGGTCTTCATGCTGGCCGGATCGGAACCGCCGTGCGCCTCGGTCAGCCCGAAGCAGCCGATCAGTTCGCCGCGCGCCATCGCCGGCAGCCACTGCCGGCGCTGTTCCTCGCTGCCGTAGGCATAGATCGGGTACATGCACAGCGAGCTCTGCACCGAAACGAAGCTGCGCAGGCCGGAGTCGCCGCGCTCCAGCTCCTGGCAGATCAGGCCATAGCTGACCGCACCGAGGTCGCCGCCGCCGTACTCGGCCGGCAGGGTCGCAC
Source organism: Stenotrophomonas sp. WZN-1 (assembly GCF_002192255.1). Lineage (NCBI taxonomy): Bacteria > Pseudomonadati > Pseudomonadota > Gammaproteobacteria > Lysobacterales > Lysobacteraceae > Stenotrophomonas > Stenotrophomonas sp. WZN-1. The sequence continues at coordinate 200,621 of NZ_CP021768.1, read as the reverse complement.
CGAGCAGGCCCAGCGCGGCGATCTCCGGCACCAGCTCTGAAGGGAAGCGGGCCTGGTCGAAGGCATCGCCGATGATCGGCAGCACGCGCTCGTTGGTGAAGCGGGCGACGCTCTCCTGCACCGCGCGCTCTTCCTCGTTGAGCAGGGAACGGACATCGAACAGATCGTACGGATGCAAAGCCATGGCACTCACGCGCAGTCAGGACCCGGCCATTGTCGGTCATCCGGGCAGAGCGTGCCGACCAAGGTCGGCACCCACCAGCGCGATGGCCCTACGCTGCAATGCAGCAATCCGGGTGTGAACATCGGCGATCTAGCTCGATCACGCGCGGCCCGGTACCCTGACACATTCAAACAACCGTTTCGCTCGTGGCTGCACGCGCGATTCCCAGGCACCGCCGGTGGCCCCGATGCCGGCCCTACCCACGAGTCATGCAATCGATGAGCGCTGAAGCCAACGCCCTGCCCCCGCGTGAAGTAATGGAGTTCGACGTGGTGATCGTCGGCGCCGGCCCCGCCGGCCTGGCCACCGCGATCCGCCTGCGCCAGCGCGCGATCGAAGCCGGCCGCGAACTGTCGGTGTGCGTGCTGGAAAAAGGCTCCGAGCCTGGCGCGCACGTGCTGTCCGGTGCGGTGATGGATCCGCGTGCGCTGACCGAGCTGTTCCCGGACTGGGCCGAGCGCGGCGCACCGCTGAAGCAGAAGGTCACCCGCGACGAATTCCTGTTCCTCAGCGAAACCGGCGCGCGCAGCACGCCCAACGCGCTGCTGCCGGAGTGCTTCCACAACGAAGGCAACTACATCATCAGCCTGGGTGAAGTGACCCGCTGGCTGGCGCAGCAGGCCGAGGCGGTGGAAGTGGCGATCTTCCCCGGCTTTGCGGCCGCCGAGGTGCTGTACGGCGACAACGGCGAAGTGATCGGCGTGGCCACCGGCGACATGGGCATCGAGAAGGACGGCAGCATCGGCCCGGCATTCGAGCGCGGCATGGCGCTGCAAGCGAAATACACGATCTTCGCCGAAGGCGCGCGCGGCCATCTGGGCCGCCAGCTGATCGCCCGCTACAAGCTCGATGAAGGCAAGGACCCGCAGGCCTACGGTATCGGCATCAAGGAACTGTGGCAGATCGACCCGGCCAGGCATGAGCCGGGCCTGGTGGTGCACGCCGCCGGCTGGCCGCTGGACAGCGACACCTACGGCGGCGCGTTCCTGTACCACGCCGACGGCGGCAAGGTCGCCATCGGCTACGTGGTCGGCCTGGACTACAGGAACCCGTGGCTGAGCCCGTTCGAAGAGTTCCAGCGCTTCAAGACCCACCCGTCCATCCGCAAGCACCTGGAAGGCGGCACCCGCATCGGCTACGGCGCGCGCGCGATCACCGCCGGTGGCCTGCTGTCGCTGCCGAAGACGGTGTTCCCCGGTGGCGCGCTGGTCGGCTGCGAGGCCGGCTATCTCAACGCCAGCCGCATCAAGGGCAGCCACGCCGCGATCAAGACCGGCATGTTGTGTGCCGACGCTGCGTTCGATGCACTGGCTGCCGACCGCCAGCACGACGAACTGAGCGCCTACCCGAAGGCGTTCGAAGCCAGCTGGCTGTTCACCGAACTGCAGCAGGCCAAGAACTTCAAGCAGTGGTTCAAGAAGGGCCAGACCGTGGCCACGCTGATGACTGGCGTGGAGCAGTGGCTGCTGCCGAAGCTGGGCGTGCGCAACCCACCGTGGACCCTGCACCGCACGCAGCCGGACCATGCCTGCCTGGAACCGGCGGCCAAGCACACCCGCATCGCCTACCCGAAGCCGGATGGCGTGCTGACCTTCGACCGCCTCAGCTCGGTGTTCCTGAGCAGCACCAACCACGACGAGAACCAGCCCAGCCACCTGACGCTGAAGGACCCCAGCATTCCGGTGAAGGTGAACCTGGCCGAGTACGCAGGCCCGGAAGCCCGCTATTGCCCGGCCGGTGTGTACGAGTTCGTCGGTGAAGCCGACAACGCGCGCCTGCAGATCAACGCGCAGAACTGCGTGCACTGCAAGACCTGCGACATCAAGGACCCGACCCAGAACATCGTCTGGGTGACCCCGCAGGGCGGCGGCGGCCCGAACTACTCCGGCATGTGACCGCCCCGGGCTGCGACCGCGTGTCGCAGCCCGGCCGCTGCACCGCACCGCTATCCTGCCCGCCCATGCGTGCCTCCTGCCTGCTCATCGCCGTTGCCGTGGCCCTGCTTGCCACGGCCTGCCAGCGCCCGCCCGCGGTGCCTGCCTCGCCCGAACAGGCGCAGCAACAGGCCATGCAGCGCGCGTTCGAGCTGTGTGCCGGCTGCCACACCGTGCAGCCCGGTGGCATCCACCGCTTCGGGCCCAACCTGCACGGCGTGATCGGTCGCCGCGCCGGCAGCCTGCCCGACTATGGCTACTCCGACGGCATGCACCGCGCCAACATCACCTGGAGCGCGCAGACGTTGGACACCTTCCTGCAGTCACCCACCCACCTGGTGCCCGGCACGCGCATGTACAACGCCTTCCCCAGCGCAGAACGCCGCGCCCTGGTGATCGCCTACCTGCAGCAGCAGTCGGCTCAGTGAGCCAGGCGCTGCAGCTGTTGCTGCAGCCGCGCCACGAACGCCGTTACGGCGGAGAACAACGGCGCCGGATCGGCCTCCGCCGCATCCTGCAGGCGCTCGACCAGGGCATTGGCCTGCCCGGCCAGTGCCGTCGCCCCGACCGCACCCAGGCCGCCCGCCTGCCGGTGCAGGTGCAGCGCCGCCGCCTCGCGGTCGCCGGCCTGCACGGCGCGCTGCACGGCCGCCAGGTCGCCCTCGCTGGCCTGCAACAGGCTGTCGCGCAGCTGCTCGGCCACCGCGCGCGAGCCGAAGCGCTGCTGCAGGGTGGCCAGATCAGGCAATGCTTCACCGTTGTCGGCGGCAACCTCCGTCACCGGCACTTCGAACGACTGGCCCTGGGCCTGCGGCAGCCAGCGCAGCAGCGCGGTACGCAGCGTGGCCAGCGACAGCGGCTTGGCCAGTACCTCGTCCATGCCGGCCTCGCGGCAGCGGCGCGCATCGTCGTCCAGCACGCTGGCGGTCAGCGCCAGCACCGTCAGCCGCGGCTGGCCGGTGCGGCCCTCGCGCTCGCGCAGCAGGCGGGTGAAGCCGAACCCGTCGAGTACCGGCATGCGGCAATCGGTAATGACCAGATCAAAGGACTCCGTCGACAAGCGGTCCAGCGCCTGCTGGCCATCGCCCAGCAGCACATGGGGCACGCCCAGCTGCTGCAGCCGCCACGCCATCATCGCCTGGTTGGTCGGGTGATCCTCGATCACCAGCACCCGTGCCTGGCGCAGCGCGGCGGGCAGCAGCGCGGTCCGGTCCTGCTCAGCCAGCAGCGCCGCCGCGTCCTCGCTGCCGGCCTCCACCAGCGATACCCGCACTTCGGCACGGGTTCCTTCGCCCAGCGTGCTGTCCAGGGTGAGTTCGCCCTGCATCATCTGCACCAGTCGCTGGCAGATGCTCAGGCCCAGGCCGGTCCCGCCGTGGTCACGCTGGATGTAGGCACCGGCCTGCGTAAAGGGCGCGAACAGGTGCTGCAGTTGTTCCGGCGCGATGCCGATGCCGGTGTCGGTGACGCTCAGGCACAGCGGTTGCACGCCGTCTTCGCTGGTCGGTCCCAGCACCTCCAGCTGCAGGCGCACCTCGCCCTGAGCAGTGAACTTGATGGCATTGCTGAGCAGGTTGAACACGATCTGGCGCAGCCGCACGCCATCCACTTCGTGGGCAGGCGCCAGCTGTGGGTCGATCTGCACGTGCAGCGCCAGGCCACGCGCGCTGGCCTGGGCCGACAGCAGGCGGCACACGCTTTCCAGCAGGGGCCGCAGCGGTTGCGGCACCGGTTCCAGGCGCAACGCCCCTGCTTCCAGCCGCGAGTAATCGAGGATGTCATCGAGGATCTGCCGCAGCATCTGCGCCGAATCCTCGATCACGCCGAGGATGCGCTGCTGTTCGCTGTCCAGCGGGGAGTGCGCCAGCACCTCCAGCATGCCCAGCACGCCACTCATCGGCGTGCGGATCTCATGGCTCATCGTGGCCAGGAAGCGCGATTTGGCCTCGGCGGCCTGCTCGGCGTCCGCCTTCGCCGCCGCCAGGGCATCGGCCTGCATCCGCGCTTCGCTCACGTCCACCCAGTATCCGCTCCAGATCACCGCGCCCTCTTCGGCGGCATAGGGGTGGGCCTGGCTGCGCACCCAGCGCGCGCCCTCCCTATCGCTGCGCAGGCGGAACTCCAGGATCAATGGGGCGAACTGGCGCGCAGCCTGCTCGATGGAGTGCAGGATGTGCGCGCGGTCCTCTTCCTCGATGCGTTCCAGCAACACCCTGGCGTCCTGCTCGGCCTGCTGTCGGGTGATACCGAACAACGCAGGCAGGTCGCCGGCGATGAACGGGAAGCTGAGCGTGCCATCGGCGTCGCGACGCGCCTGATAGACCACTGCGGGCAGGTTGTCAGTCACCTCTGCCAGGCGCTGCTCCAGCTGGCGACGTCCTGCCACCTCGCGGCGCAGCCGCCAATGGCCGACGCCATGCACCAGCAATGCGGTCAGCAGCACCAGCAGTACCGGTATGCCCCACCGCAGCACCTTGTTCCAGTCGGCGCCGTTGCGGTACTCCACCGCCAGCCAGGCGCTGCGCAGCGCTTCGCGCTTGCGCGGGGTCATCTGCAGCAGCAGGCGATCGAAGGTGGTGGCCAGCGCCGCATGCCGGCGCTCCACCGCCAGCACCAGCTGGTCGTTGAAACCGGCCGGGGCTGCCACCTGCAGCCGCCCCGGGAAACGGCTGCGCAGCAGATGATCGACCACGGCAAGGTTGCCGACATAGGCGTCGGCCTCGCCGTCAAGCAGGCGCTGCAGGGCCTGCTCGGCGCTGCGCGCAGCGATGATCCGGGCCTGCGGTGCCTGCTGCAGCACATAGGTGCGCACGCGCTCCGGGTCGGACAGCAGCACCCGCCGGTCCTGCAGATCCGCCAGGCCCAGGAGCGACTCGCCATCGCTCCTGACCACAATCACGTTCGGCACGCTGATGAAGGGCTGGCTGAACACCCAGTCCGGGCCCAGGTAGCGCGAATCGACAGGCATGCCCATCACCGCCTGCAGTTCACCGCGGCGTGCCTTTTCACGCACCTCGTACCAGTCGTGGCTGTTCTCGACCTGCAGGTTGGCGCCGGCCTGCATCAGGCGCTGCAGGTACTCGCTGGCCAGGCCACTGGGCCGGCCATCCTCGCCGGTGAACGACAGTGGCGCGGCATTCGGAGCAAAACCGATCTTCAACGGCTGCTCCAGCACGCGCTTCTCGGCCTGGCTCAACGCCAGCTGCGCCGATGCCGACCAATGCGGAGGTGGCAACCAGCGTTGTGCCAGCGCATCGCGCTGGGCCTGGCTGGTCGCGGCCAGCGCCAGGTCCAGGGCTTCGGCCAGGGGTTGCTTGCCGTTGGGAATACCGAAATGCAGCCGTTCGGGTGGGAGGTCGCTCGGCCGCAGCAGCGCCACGCCTTGCAGGCGCCGGCTGGCGATCAGCTCGGTGGCGACGAAGGCATTGCCGATGTAGACGTCAGCCTTGTCGTCTCTGACCATCTGCAATGCCGTCAACGTGTCGTTTGCGACAAGCTGGCGAGCACGCGGGAAACGGGCACGCACCTGTGGACCGGTCAGGAAATCCTGCTCGATCACCACCCGCAGCCCCTCCAGGTCGGGCATGTCGGAGGCACGCAGGTCGTCCGGCCGGCCAACCAGGGCCAGCGGCGCCTCGCTGTAGGCAGCGGTATAGACCATGCAACGGGTGCGGTCGGCACTGAGACCGACATTCATCACCACGTCGATCTCGCCACGGCATGCCGCATCCAGCACGGAAGTCCAGTCCGGATAGCGGCGCGCCTCAATCTTCACGCCGAGCTGGCGAGCAAGTTGCGACAGGTAGTCCGGTCCCAGCCCGACCTGCTGGCCGTCACGAAGGGACTCGAAGGGGGGCCAGCCGCTGTCATACTGCCCGACAACGATGGTCGGATGCGCCACCAGGTATTCGCGCTGCAACGGGCTGAGCGGCAGCAGGCCAGGGGCCGGCTGTGCCTGGGCCACGGGCAGGACCAGCACCGCCAGAAGCAGGAGCAGCCCGCGAACAGCCCACCTACGCATCTGCGTCAATCTCCTAGAATCCTGCCAGGGACCGCGATGGTCGCGGTCCGGCGTGCCCGATGGCCATACTAGAGCATGAGCTTGCGCATCATCATCGCAGACGATCACCCCGTGGTCCGTATCGGTACCCGCGCCGTCATCGAGTCGAGCGGCGTGGGCCGCGTGGTCGGCGAGGCCGACAGCGCGCAGGCACTGATGACCCTGCTCGCCAACCAGCCCTGTGACCTGCTGGTCACCGACTACTCCATGCCGGGCAGTCCACAGGCCGATGGCTTCGCCATGATCGGCATGATCCGCCGCCGCCATCCCGACCTGCCGGTACTGATGCTCAGCGTCTCCAGCAACCTGGCGATCCTGCGCATGGTGCTCGACAGTGGCGTGCTCGGTCTGGTCGACAAGAGTTCGTCGATGGACGAGCTGCCGCAGGCCATCCAGTCGGTCTACCGCGGCCAGCCCTACATCAGCCGCAGCCTGCGCGAGCGGGTGGACGCGGCCGGCAGCTGGCGCATGCGCGAGGGCGACGGCAAGCCGTTGTCACCACGCGAAGTGGAGGTGCTGCGACTGCTCGGCACCGGCATGACGGTTAAGGAGATCTCGCTGCAGCTGCACAAGAGCGTCAGCACCATCAGCCGGCAGAAGGGCGACGCCATGCTCAAGCTGGGGCTGAAGGGCGACGCCGAATTGTTCGACTACCTGCGTGACGGCAAGATCTGAGACGCACCTCACATAACCACCCCGACCGCCGCGGCCCTCTTTGACGGCTTGCGGATCTGTGCCAAGATGGACGGGCATGAGTTCTCAATGCGAGGTCGAAGGAATCGACCGGCTCATGTCCTCGCTCCCGTCCCTGGTGGATGGGGTGCGGCTTCCTGCCGGCCGTCTGGCCCGGCAACGCTGACCATGGAGAGGCGCATGCAGTCCCCCCCCGAGCTACGTTGGACCCTGCCGTTGCGGCCCCTGCGCGCATTCGCGGCGTGCCTGCTCGTCTCTCTTTCCGCTGCCGCCTGCAGCGCCGCCGATCCGGCCCCCTCGTCCTCCCAGCCTGCGCCTATGCAGGCTGCCAAAGCGCCCCGACAGGATGTTGCCCCGATGCAGAACCCCTCTCCCGATGCCGCCGTCACCCCGCCCGACGCGCCGACCGTGATGTATTTCATCTACCAGGTGGATGGCGACGGTGCGACCTCCTATGAGGTCCAGAACGGCAGCGTGGCGACCTTCTGGTTCGGCCACAGCTTCACCCTGGACGGCACCACCTACTACACCGGTTTTTCCTGGGACACCCGCGAGCACTACGGCAAGCCTGGCGAGCAGCAGCCGGCCGGCCCCGACGACCGCGCCAACCTGGCCGAAGCCACCTTTGTGCTGGCCGGCAGCGACGCGAAGAAGCCGTGGAAGTTCCGTGGCCAGGAATGGACCATCGGTGCGCTCGGTGCCTACGACAAGGCCGACGACGTCGATACCCGGCGCAAGCCGATCGAGCACCGCACCGCTGACGGCCGCCTGCTGCTGGCAGTGCCGACCAGCAGCTTCGACCGCGGCATCAGCAGCAGCGGCTACGCGCTGCTGCTGTTCAACCCCAAGCGCAGCGAGGACGACCTGGACAGCAAGGTATGGCGCTACGTCGGCTCGGTGCGCACCGGTGAAGACAACAGCGCGGCCTGCGACGACGGCGACGTGATGCCGTGCACCGACAGCGATGGCGAACTGGCCTTCGTGGCCGACGGCAACGGCCTGCCGCAGCTGACCGTGTCCTTCAAGGGCACCACCATCGAAGCCCCGGGCAGGACCCGCGCGCTGGGCGCCGGTGACACGGTGCACTACCGCTTCGACAGCAAGGCCCAGCAGTACATCGCGCCCTGATTTCCATCCGCCGCAGGCGGGTTACCTGTTGACCGACATGTTCTTGACTCACGGATGAGTCCGGTTGGCGATTCGCGGCATCGGCCGCTCCATCAACCCCGAGGAAAACGTCATGGCACAGCATGACTACAGCAAAAAGGAAGTCCTGGACATCGTCGAGCAGGTCGCCCGGCAGAAGGGCATTCCGGTCGATGACTTCATGCGCTTCGCGCACATCGAGACCGGCGGCACCTTCAACGAGCGCGCCCACAACACCTCGACCGGGGCCAAGGGCCTGTTCCAGTTCGTGCCCGGCTCGGCCCGCCAGTACCACCTGACCGGCCACGAGTTCGACCCGACCCGCAACACCGAAGCCGCCGCGCAGATGTACCAGGACAACCTGGGCTCGATGGCGCGCCGCAATGAGCGCACCGGCCACCCGTACCTGTCCGGCGGCGACACGCCGACCGGCCTGGACCTGTACCTGGCCCACCAGCAGGGCAGCGCCGGCTATGGCTCGGTGCAGACCGCGATCGCCACCGGCACCTTCGGCGTGGTCCGCAACGGCCATGGCGAAGAGATCAACATGCGCCGCAACGTGCTCAACCAGATCGGCTCCGATGCCAAGGCCCTGACCGGCCACACCCTGGCCGAAATGCGTGGCATGAACGACGGCGACCTGGCGCGGACCTTCTCCAGCTACTACATCCACAAGTACGCAGCGATCAGCATCCCGGAAAAGCACATCGAACCGCAGGCGGTGGCACCGGCACCGGGCCAGGCTTCGGCCACCCCGGCACAGACCGCTGCAGTGGGCGCCGCCGCAGCTACGCTGGCCGCAACCGCAACGGCAACGGCTGCCGCCACGCCGAAGCCGGGCATCGAACTGCACGCCGCCTACGACGCCGGCGTGAAGTACGACGATGTGAAGTACGCCATCAACATCCCGGGCCACGCGCTGTACGTGCCGGGCAAGACCGGCAAGAACGTGGACCAGGGCTACATCGATTGCTCCGGCTGGGTCGGCACCCTGCAGAACCGGACCATGGACGAGATCAACCAGAAGGCCGGGCACGCTGTCTTCAGCAAGGCCGACCGCATCGATCTGGGCAACCTCGGTTCCGGTGGCATCGTGCACAAGGCCGTCGAACAGTCCGGCGTACTGCTCGAGCGCGACGCCATCCTCAAGCCCGGTGCGCTGAAGGAAGGCATGGTCATCGGCCTGGATACGGCCAGGACCCGCCACGAGCACTGGAATGGCATCGACCACATCGTGATGGTGGTGCGCGACCCGAACACCGACAAGCTGCTGATCAGCCAGTCCACCGGCAGCAAGGGCGTGCACACCATGCCGGTCGAGGACTACCTCAAGCAGGTGAAGGACCACCCGAACTGGAAGCTGTTCGCGTCGGACCCGTTGTCCAAGGCGCGCGACCTGCTGGAAAACCGCACCCAATCGCACGAGCAGACCCAGGGCAAACCTGCCGCCGAGCCCAAGGCCGCCGCCACCCCGCACGCCGAGCTGTACAAGCCGGGCGCGCACAGCGAGGGCGTGCGCAAGGTGCAGGAGCAGCTGGGCCACCTCGGCTATGCCGGGGCCGACGGCAAGCCGCTGGCCGAGGACGGCCGCTTCGGCCGCAATACCGAAGCGGCGGTGCGCCAGCTGCAGAAGGACAACGGGCTGGTCGCCGACGGCATCGTCGGTGCGAAGACGCTGGATGCGATCAAGGAGGCCCGCGAGCGCCCGCTGCTGAACGACGAGCGACACCCGCGCAATCCGATGTACGTGCAGGCCACCGAAGGCCTGGAGCGGATGCCGGCGGGCACCTTCAAGGACCGCCACGCGCTGGAAAGCGCCGCAGCGGCGCTGACCAGGGAGGCGCATGCCGCCGGCCTGCAGCGCATCGACTCGGTGGTGCCCAGCCCGAACGGTGAGCGCCTGTTCGCCGTGCAGGGCACCATCGGCGACCCCGCCGCCAGCCGCGTGGCAGTGGAGACCCGTGCAGCCAGCGAACAGAGCCTGGCGCTCAGCAGCGGTGCCGTGCAGGGCGCGCCGAACGTGCTGCATCAGCCGCAGGACGCCCAGCAGGAGCAGGCGCGGCAGGCCCAGAAGGCGATGGGCGTCTAAGCCCGAGGCGCCTTGGGAGAGAAGGGAGGGCCACGTCCGCGTGGCCTTTTCCCTTTCTGCCAGCTGAGCGGCCGAGGCCGCTTTCAGCCTTGCTTCATGCCGCCTGCCGCTAGATGAATGCGCAAGCCGCCCGGTAGGCCAGGCAATGTTCCGGCAATGTTGGAACGCCAGCGTGGTCTCCACGGCAGCCGGGGCGCTCCGCGCCCTCCCTGCCCAGCGTGGCATGCACCTCACAGGAGAACCGAACATGCTCAGTACTTCCGCACTCAGCTTCCGTGGTCTGGCGATGGCCCTGGCACTGGTGGCCGGTGTCGCCGTGGTCAGCGATGCCAGCGCGATGTCGAGGAAGGACAAGCGCACCCTGGTCGGCGCCGTGGTCGGTGGCGTGGCCGGCAACCTGCTCTCCAACGGTGATCCTGCGGCCACCGTCGGCGGTGCCGTGGCTGGCGGCGCGATCGGCAACCTGACCACGTCCGACCGCCGCGACCGTCGCTATTACGACAATCGCTATTACGACAACCGCTATGACCGCCGCCATGATCGTGGCTACTACCGCAGTGGCTACTACGATCGTGGCGACGACCGCCGCTGGCAGCGTGAGCGCTACTACGACAACCGCTACTACAACGACCGCGGCCGCCATCGCGGCTGGTAAGCGGCACGGCGGCGTTGCCCATGCCGATGCGCAGACGGGCGGGTCGATGACCCGCCCGTTTGCGTTGGCCGTGCGCATGGCGTTGAATGCGCAGCCTTGGATGTGACTTTCCCCTCTCGGGCTGCGGCATGACATCTTCTTCCCACCGCGTGCAGGGCCTCAACAACGACGAGGTTGCTGCCGACTGGCCACCGATCAGCGCGGCGGACATCGCGTGGCTGCGCCAGCGCTACCCGCAGCTGGACAGCGGCAGCCAACCGCGCTGGCACAGCCCGCGGCCGCTGTCGGCCGCCGCCATTGTCGACGGCACGCGCGACGCGGTGTTCATCAAGCGCCACCACCATAGTGTGCGCAGCGCGGCCTGCCTGGAAGAAGAACACCACTTCATCGCCCATCTCGCCGCCGCCGGCGTGCCGGTGGTGCAGGTGCTGGCAGCCGCCGATGGCCGTACGGCGCTCGAACAGGGCGAATGGACCTTCGAGCTGCATGCGGTCGGCGTCGGCGAGGACCTATACCGCGACGCGGTGTCGTGGTCGTTGCTGACCGATGTCGCCCAGGCCCGCGAAGCCGGCCGCATGCTGGCCCAGTTGCATCGTGCCGCCGCCAGTTACCACGCGCCACAGCGCAGCACCCACCTGCTGGTCGCGCGCGACGATCTGATCCGCGCCGATGATCCGATCGCGGCGATCAAGGCGGAGCTGCGCGAGCGCCCCGGGCTGGCCCGCTATCTCGCGCACATTCCCTGGGAAACGCAGCTGCAGCGCGACGTGCTGCCATGGCATGCCGGCCTGGCCGCGCGCCTGCGCGACGAACCGCGCCTATGGGCGCACAACGACTGGCATGTCTCCAACCTGCTGTGGCGCAACGGACAGGTCAGCACCGTGCTGGATTTCGGCCTGGCCTCGCCCACCAGCGCACTGTTCGACCTCGCCACCGCGATCGAGCGCAACGCGGTGGCGTGGCTGGAACTGGAGCGCGGCATGGAGGCGGTGCGCATCGATATCGCGCTGGCGTTGCTCGATGGCTACCGCCAGGTGCTGCCGCTGTCAGCGGCACGCGTGCACCTGCTGGCCGACCTGCTGCCCATGGTCCATTTCGACTTCGCACTGTCCGAAGTGGAGTACTTCGAAGGTGTCACCGGCTCGACCGCGAATGCCGACGTGGCCTGGCAGCCCTTCATGCTGGGCCATCCGGCGTGGTTCCACAGCACGCCCGGAAAGGCTCTGCTGCAGGCTCTGCACGCGGCAGCCTGAAGGGCACCGGCTCGCAAATCCGTACCATTTGTAGTGAAATGGTCACCTGAAGCGGGGGTGCCTGGATCTGCCAGGCTGAGAGAGTCCCTTGGAACCTGATCCGGTTTGCACCGGCGTAGGGAGCTTTGAGCCGCAGCCACACCCCCGTCATGGGCCGGTACACCTGCGCGCCGTCGCTTCGTCTCCCTTGTTGTCCGAAGACGAACCGAATGAACCGCTGCCTGCGCCCCACTCTGCTCTCCCTCGCCCTCTGCGCCGCGCTGCCGCTCCACGCCAGCGAGGCCGAGGCGTCCCCCGATGCGGCTGCCACCGGCGCCGAGCGCTCGCCCACCGAACTGGCGGCAGTGCGCGTGCAGGCCGGCAAACCGAAGGCCGATACTTCACGCGTGAACGCCTTCGGCGGCGGTTCGTGGAAGGACACGCCGGCTTCGGTGAACGTGCTCGAGCGCGACTATCTCGACCGCCGCCAGGTACGTTCGCTATCCGAGCTGGCCAGCAACGATGCCTCGCTGGGTGATGCGTATGCGCCGGTGGGCTACTACCAGAACATCGCCATCCGTGGCTTCGCGCTGGACGCCGCCACCGGCTACCGCTTCAACGGCCTGTCCATCGCCGGCGAGCAACGCCTGGCGCTGGAGAACGTGCAGTCGGTGGAGATCCTCAAGGGTGAAGCCGGCCTCGCCGCAGGTGTGATGGCGCCCGGCGGCATCATCAACTACATCGGCAAGCGCCCGGCGGAAGTGCGCACCGCCACGCTCGGCACCGATTCGGAAGGCTCGCGCTACGTCGCCGTCGATGTCGGCCACTGGATCACCCCGCGTTTCGGCCTGCGCCTGAATGCCGCATGGGACTCCAGCAATTCCTATGTCGAGCACGCCGATGGCCGCCGCAACTTCTACTCGCTGGCCGCCGACTGGCTGATCGGCGAGCGCGGCAAGCTGGAAGTGGACGCCAACTACCAGACCAGTTCGCAGCGCTCGGTGTCCGGCTACCAGCTGCTGGGCGCGCGTGACCTGCCGCACGGCGTGGATCGCGAATTCCTGCTCGGCTACCAGCCCTGGCAGCGTCCGGTCGACATTGCCAGCACCAACATCACTGCCCTGCACACCTACGATTTCAATGACGCCTGGCAGTCGCGTGTCTCGGTCGGCCATAGCCGCTCGGTGATCGATGACAACGTCGCCTTCGCCTACGGCTGCTACTACGCCGTGCAGTGCGCCGATGGCAGCGTGCCGGGCAACTACTTCGCGCCCAACGGCGACTACGATGTCTACGACTACCGCAGCCCGGACGATACCCGCCGCAACCAGCAGGCCCGAGCCGAGCTGCGCGGCCGCTTCGAGACCGGCGGCGTCGGCCATCAGCTGACGCTCGGCGCCGACTACTTCCGCCGCACGGTGGACAAGCGCCCGAGCGTCAACGAGTACGTCGGCACCAGCAACATCCACGACCCCCAGGTGCCGGTGTTCGAGCCGTCGCCGAAGATGCCAGGCCCCTCCGCACGACGCCTGGACAGCCGCCAGACCGCGTTCTTCGCGCTGGACCGGATGAGCTTCGGTGATGACTGGCAGTGGCTGGCCGGCGGCCGCTTCGTGCGCCTGGACGAGCGTGCCTACGACAAGCGTGGCACCCCGCAGCGGCACAGCCGCCTGTCGCGCTTCCTGCCGCAGACCGCCGTGGTGTGGAAGGCTACCGACCAGCTCAACGCCTATGCCAGCTATGTGCGCGGCATCTCGCTGGGCCAGGAAGCGCCGTTCTGGACCAGCAACGCCGACACCTTCCTGCCGTCGGTGCAGTCGCGGCAGCTGGAAGTGGGCGTGAAGTACGTACCGGTCGAGGCGCTGACACTGGGCGCGGCCGTGTTCCGCATCTCGCAGCCGTACCAGTACGCCAAGCCAGACAGCAGCGACGTCGGCTACAGCTTCGTCGAGGAAGGCACGCAGACCCACACCGGCCTGGAGCTGACCGCCAACGGCCAGCTGACCGACGCGCTGCAGATCGTAGCCAGCGCCAGCGTGCTGCAGGCACACGCGCGCGACACCGGTACGCCGGCCTATGAGGGCCATCAGCTGGTGAACGTGCCGAAGGTGCGCGCAAGCGTGCACGTGGCCTACGCGCTGCCATTCGTGCAGGGCCTGGATGTGACCGGTGGCTGGCGTTATGCCGGCGCCAACGTGGCCCGCGCCGATGGTGGTGTGCGCGCACCTGACTACTCGGTGTTCGATGCCGGCCTGCGCTTCCAGCATCGCCTGCACGAACGTGCGGTGACCTGGAACCTGTCGGTGGACAACCTGTTCAACCGCTTCTACTGGCGCGATACCGGCAGCAGCGGCGGTGACTACTACCTGTTCCCCGGCGCACCGCGACAGGCTCGCCTGTCGGTGACGTTCGCGCTGTGAGCGACGTGATGCTCGAGTGGGCCGCCGCGCTGTGCAGCATCCTTGGCGTCTGGCTGATGGCCCGGCGCCGGCTGGTGGCGTGGCCGGTGGGCCTGCTGTCGGTGACGCTGTACGGGCTGGTCTTCGCCGAGGCCAAGCTGTACTCGGACACCCTGCTGCAGGTCGCCTTCGGTGGCTTCCTGGTCTATGGCTGGCTCAACTGGCGGCAGCACGCCGCCGACGAAGGCAGCGTCCGCATCGTGCCACTGGCACGCGGCAAGCTGCTGCGCGACCTGGCCATCGGCCTGTGCGGTGGCGTGGCGCTGGGCGCGGCCATGCACACCTTCACCGATGCCGCACTGCCCTGGCTGGACGCCATGCTGACCGCGCTGAGCCTGGTCGGCCAGTGGTGGCAGGCACGCCGCCACGTGGCCTGCTGGTGGGTGTGGATCGCGGTGGACGTGGTGTACGTGGGTGCGTACCTGTTCAAGTCGCTGCACGTGACCGCCGCGCTGTACGTATTCTTCCTCGGCCTGGCCGTGTTCGGCCTGCGCGCATGGAGCGCAGCCGCACGCGAGCCGCAGGTGGCAACGCAGTAGAGCCACGCCATGCGTGGCTGGGGGCCACCGGTAGTCGCCAACCTTGGTTGGCGCGCCTGCCGACCAAGGTCGGCATCTACCCAACACATCCACGCATGGCGTGGATCTACTTCGGCTCCAGTACCAGGCCCAGCCGCAGCGGTTGGCGCATGTCGGGCGGCGGTGCCGCCTGCAACGGCGCGGCCTGCAGCGTCGCGCGCAGGTCGGCGTCGACCTGGGCATCGCCCAGGCTGTCGAATTCCAGTTTCGAAATGCGGCCATCCGCCGCGATCCATACGCTCACCGGCAGCGGCGTCGGTGCGTCGGGGTGTGCCTGCAGCCATTCCAGTACACGCTGCGCGTGCGGGTCCTGCTCCTGTTGCAGGCGCTGCTGCAGCTGGCCGCCCACGGCGGCGGCATAGGCCATCCAATGCGCAGGGGCTTCCTGTGCGGACACTGCGGCACTCCCCAGTGCCAATGCGCCGAACACTGCGGCCAGAGGCCGCCACCAGCGGCGTGCGCCGGTTATGTTCCTTGCCATCGCCATCGCCCGCCCCTGCGCTCTCATCCAACGGCTGATGGTCGGCGCAGTAGATGACAGGCAAATGGCGGTCGGCACGGCGCGATCACTCGCCCAAGTCAGCCAGCACCTTGCGCGAGGGCGCGAAGAAGGTCACGCCGGTGGTAGCGGTGGAGAAGTCGAGGATGCGGTCGTGCAGCGGCGCAGGATTGCCGATGAACATGCGCTCGAGCATCTTCTCGATCACCCACAGGCGGCGGGTGTAGCCGATGAAGTAGGTGCCGTATTCGCCACGGCCCGGGTTGGCAAACGGCATGTTGTCACGCAGGATCTCGTGCTCGCCGTCGGCATCCTCGATGGTGCACAGCGTCTTGTGCGATTTCTGCGCCTCGGCCGGTGCATCGTCCAGCTCGATGTTGTCGTGCTTGGTGCGGCCGATGATTGCTTCCTGCGCCTCGGTCTTCTGCGCGCGCCAGGCATCGAGGTTGTGCAGGTACTTCTGCACCACCACATAGCTGCCACCGGCATGTTCGGGATCTTCATCGCCCACGATGGTGGCTTCCGGCAGCGACAGCCCTTCCGGGTTGGCAGTGCCATCAACGAAGTCGAGCAGATCGCGGCCATCGAAGTAGCGGAAGCCGGCCACGTCATCGACCGTTTCCACCGCATCGCCGAACGCCATCAGCAGGTTGCGCTCGAACGCCACGATCAGGTCCATGGTGCGCGCGCGGATGTGGTAAAGCACGTCGCCCGGCGTGGACACGGCGGTATGGGTGGCGCCCTTGATCTCGCGGAACGGCGTCAGCTCGCGCGGCGGCGTCGTGCCCACCAGCGGCTGCCACACGCGGTGGCCGATGGCCACGTTGCAGGTGAAAGTGCGCTCGATCTCGCGGATGGCGGTGTTCTTGATCAGATCATCAGTGCTGGCCAGCACCTCGCGCGCCTTGGCGATCGACGCCTCGTCATCCTTCACCTTCAGCACCAGGAACGCCGCCGAATGGGTGAGCGGCGCAGTGATCTGCTGCGGCTCGTTGTCGAGCGTGTGGTTGAGGGCGGTGATCGGTGCGGGCTGGGAATTCACGGCAGTTCCTGCTGGCTTCAGACGGGTGCATCGCCGACGGCGATGTGCCGGCGATCATAGCGGAACCGCCTGACCGGGGACGGAGCGGTTCTCGTTCCGTCCACCGACAAAGGCCGGAAGACCTCAATCCACGTCACTCCAGACCGCCAGCTCATAGCCATCCAGATCACGGAAGTGGAAGCGGCGGCCGCCGGGGAAGGCGAACACCGCCCGCACCACCTCGCCACCGGCGGCAACCACGCGCTGCTGTGCACCGGCCAGGTCCGCGCAGTACAGGATCACCAGCGGACCGCCGTGCGCGCGCACCGGTGCGTCGGCCACGAAGCCACCCTTCAGGCGGCCATCGTCGAACTCGGTGTAGGCCGGGCCATAGTCGGTGAAGTTCCAGCCAAACACCTCGCCGTAGAAGCGTTTGCTGCGGGCGATGTCGGCGACGTTGAATTCGATGTTGTCGATGCAGCGTTCGGCATCGTGGGTGGCGGCATGGCTCATGGGGTGGCTCCGTGGATGGAACCCCAGCTTCGGTCAGCGCGGCACCGCGGTCTTGAACGAAACGGCCATCATTGGCCCCACTCCCGGCGCAGTTCGCGTGCGGTCATGCCACCCAGTTCACGTGCTTCGCGGCTGAGATGGGCCTGGTCGGCATAGCCAGCCTCGGCGGCCAGCATCGCCAACGAGTGCTGCGGCAGCGCGCGGCTGCGGCGCAGGAAGCGTTGCAGGCGCAGGATCCGCTCCAGCGTCTTGGCCCCGTAGCCGAACTGCACCTGGCTGAAGCGCCGCAGGCTGCGTGGACTCAGGCTCAGGCGTGCCGCGAGCTCATCCAGCGTGGCATGCCCCCTGGCAAGCGCCTGGAACAGGACGTGCGCCCGCTGTGACCGGCTGTCGAGCGCCGCGTCCCCGAGGTGCGGCTGCAGGCAGTGCGCCATCCGCTGCAGGCGCTGCGCAGGCGCGGTGTCGCCGATGGAGGCCGCAGCCTCTGCCGCCCATCGTCCCTTCAGATCAGCCAACGGCACCGCCTGGCCGATGATCTCAGCCAATGGCAGGCCCAGCGCGGCCACCGCCTGCCCGGGCCGGAAGCGCGCCCCCAGCACCTGCGCGCCCGCTGCCAGCACCGGATGTGCGGCTACCCGGTCAGGGCCGACGACAAACAGCGCACCATCGCGCCAAAGGATGTCCACGCAGCCATCGGGCAGCACGGTGATGTGCCCGTCAGCATCGTCAGGGAGCTGGCTCTGCCACAGCTGGCCGAAGCGGCCACGCAGCGGGGCGGGTGCCAGATGCTCCTGGTAGGTCGTGCCGGTACCTGCGAGAGAGCAAGGGTCGCCCATGCCGCATTGTCGCGCCACGCGGCCCATAAAAGTGAAGCCCGGCGCGAGGCCGGGCTTCGGTTGGCGTGTGGGAGAGAGAGAGAGTCACACGCCAGCACAACACGCACTAACGACAGGCGTTTGTTACCAGGTGAAGCGCGGGCCCACGAACCACTCGCGGTCGCCGGCCTTGGCCAGCTTCACTTCGCCACTCAGGCCCCAGTTCTGGTTGAACTTGGCGGTGGCGCCGACGCGGCCGTAGAACTCGCCGTCCGGGTTGATGCCGTGCTTCTTGGTGTAGTCCTCGTAGCCGGCCATCACGTAGCCTTCCACGTACGGGTTGAACGCGGTGCGCACGCCGACTTCGGTCGAGTAGCCGTTGAAGTCCAGGCCATGCTTCATGTCGAACTTCTGGTACGCGACGCGGGCCACCAGGTCGGTGTTCGGTGCGATGCCGTAGTTGTAGCCGGCACCGATGCGCCACTGGTCGACGTCATTCTTGAACTTGTCGGTCTCCTGCGCGCTGTAGTCGCCGAAGATGTGGAAGTTCGGGTGCACCGCCACGGAACCCTTCACCTTCCAGCCATCGGCGTCGCCGCCCTTGGCATCGGTGTTCACGTAGCCGCCTTCAACGTAGTTGTACGACAGGCCGTCGGTTGCCGATGCAGCGAACGGCAGAGCAGCCAGAAGACTCAGGGCGAGCAGCGAATTCTTGTTCATCGGGACACACCTTTAATTATTTTGGTTTCGTCGGCCGCCTCCCGGAAGGGGGGGAGAGAAGAGGCGGTCGACAGGTGTGAATTATCCGTTAGGGGGTCTAATCAACCCTGAATATTGAACTGACTGGTGTATAAATAAGGCTGGCGTTCAGGGAACTCCATATGCCGCACGTGCCCGTCGCATCACTGCTGTTTCCGCCCCAAGCGCGCCGCGCAGTGCGGGTGCTGCTGCTCGTCGTCCTGCCGATGATGCTGCTGCCCGCCAACGCGGCCGAGCGCGCCCAACCTTCTGCACGCATCGTGGTACAGACAGACGATGTCGCGCGTTTCTTCAACGTGCTGGATGCCAGTGGAGGAAAACCGAGTGCCGAAGATCTGCAGCGCGGCTACCTGGACACCGGCACGGAAGCATTGCGCAGCTTCGCCGATAGCCGCATCGGTTCGATGGAGCGTTTGGCCAGGACCATCCAGGACAAGCCGGCGTTGTTCGCCAAGGCGCGCACCTGTGCAGCGGCATTGCCGGCGGTCCGCACGCGGGTTGCCAATGCACTTGATCGGTTGGGCACGCTGCTCCCTTCTGCACGTTTTCCTCCGGTCACCGTACTGGTCGGGCGGGGCAACAGTGGCGGTGTCACCACGCTCGACGGTGTGGTGATCGGACTGGAAGCACTGTGCAACGCCGACTGGATGCAGCACGACGTCGGCGATCGTTTCGTGCACCTGATCGCCCATGAGTACGTGCATGTGCAACAGCCCGGTGCGAGCGTCGATGTTGCGCAGCCCACCCTGCTCTATCAGACGCTGCTTGAAGGCGGCGCCGAGTACGTGGGCGAACTGATCTCGGGGCAACCGGCCAACGCGCATCTGCGTCGTTGGACGCAAGGCCGCGAATGTGCGCTGGAGCGCGCGTTCGTACAGGACAGCACAGGCACTGATCTTTCGAAGTGGCTGTACAACGGTCCCGGCGATGAGGCACGGCGCGGCGACCTCGGTTACTGGATCGGCTACCGCATCGCCCGCGACTATGTTTCCCGCGCGCCAGACCGGACCAGGGCCATCGCCACGCTGCTGGATGTACGCCCCGACACCGCCGCGACCGTGTTTGAGGCGAGTGGATGGAAGCCCGCCTGCACCGCTGGAAATGGCGCGGATACGCAAGTGCCGTGACAGCGGCTTCATACTGATGAATTGGCGATGTTGAACAGGCGCAAGGCGTTCCGCCGACGCAGTTCAGCTCGCCTGATCCCGCTTGTTAAGCCTGGGTCAGAAGCGGGCTTCACAGTGCATCCACGTATTCAAATTCCAGCTGAAAGCGCTTGGTAGCTGCGGGAACAAACGCCGCTATATTCCAGCTTCCCCAGACGAAGGAGGGAATGCAATGAACCTGAACCCGCAACACATGAAGACGGCCCGCGCACTTGCGGTAGCACTTATCGCCACCGTCAGCCTTGGCGCCTGCGCCTCTTACAAGAACGAGTTTGCAACGATCAACTCGCGTCTCGATCAGCTCGATGTAAAGGTGCAGGGTGCTGCGCAGAGCGCGGAGTCGGCCAACCAGTCGGCACAGCAGGCCAACCAGCGTCTGGACCAGATCGAAGGTCGCGTGCAGCAGCTTGAAAGGGCACCTGCCGGCCGCAAGCCGCGCGGGTAATCGCTCCCTCACCGTTTGAATTGATCCACCTCTGTATCGGGTGTATCGGGACCCAGTGGCCTTCGCCGGCCACTGGCATCCTTCCACCCAAAATTGCATTGCAAGGAGCCGTCCCATTCGTACCTCCTCCTCCCCTGCACGCCGCGCCCTCCATGCCGCACTGGCCATGGCACTGGCCGTTGCTTGCAGCGGCGTAGCCAACGCCAGGGACAAGGACGCACCTGCACCACCGGCGGCCGCCGTTGATGAACTTCCGCCCGACCAGAGCGTGTCCGAAACAGTGATCGCGCTGGCCGGCTGGGTCGTTGCCAGCAAGGACAACCAGGGCTATCCGTTTGCGGTCATGGACAAGGCAGCGGCGCAGGTTCTGGTCTTCGGCGGCGACGGCAAGCTGCGCGGCGCGGCACCGGCGCTGTTTGGTTCGGCCATCGGCGATCACTCCGCACCGGGCGTCGCCAAGCTCGCACTGAGTGCGATTCCTGGCCACGACCGCACCACGCCTGCCGGCCGCTTCATTGGTGGCTACGGCCCCTCCGACGATGCCGGGCGCGTGTTGTGGGTGGACTACGATTCCGCCGTCTCGATGCACCCACTTCCGCCAGGCACCCCGAAAGAGAAGCGCGCCGAACGGCTGGCATCACCTTCGCCGGACGACAACCGCGTTACGCACGGCTGCATCAACGTCACGCCCGCGTTCTACGAGCAGATCGTGCAGCCCACGTTCGAGAAGGGCGGTGTGTTCTACATCCTTCCGGACAAGGATTCGATCGCGAAGACGTTCCCGGAGTTCGCGCAGAGCCGGGGCGATGCAAAGGACGAAGACGAGAAAGGCGCGCGGCGCGCGAGCAAGTAGCGGGCGCTTTGCGTGCGGCCCTGGTTGGTAGTGGCCGGCATGCGACCAAGCCTGAACATGCGCTCCAGGCGGAGGTTCCCGGGCACGCTCCTGGCGGGCCCACCTGGACCCACGCATCGCGGAAATCCCGTCGTCATGGCGCTGCCCATGGACGGAAAGGGCATCGCACTCCATGCCGAAAATCCTTGTATTCATGAGGATTTCTAGCGAGCCGGCTATCATTAAAGAGAAATCCTTATGATGATGAGGATTTCATGGCATGCGGCTCTTTTCTATAAAAATCCTCAAGAACTCAAGGATTCTCGTGGATATCGAGTCCAGCGCGAGAAATCCTCACTGCAGTGAGGATTGTATGATATAGACGATGTGTCGAATCCGGAGCGTCAGGCTCTGCTGGGGAGCTCCCATTGAAGATCAGGCTTGAGAAGGCTGAGGCCTTGGGACCATTGGTGAGAGCCGCCCGCAAGCATCAGCGGCTGCGCCAGGATGCAACCGCCGAAGGCATCGGGGTCAGCGAGAATTTCCTGGCCAAGGTCGAACGCGGCGGTACCACGGTGCAATGGGGCAAGCTGTTCACCGTGCTTGACGAGCTGGGGCTGCATGTCGAAATCGACGTGCCGGACGAAGCGATGGCCCTGCTGGCCAAACGTGCCAACGGGAAGGCGCCATGAGCGCCCCCCGTATCGACCTCAAGGACGTCATTACAACGACCGTCCTGCCTGGACTGCACTATCCGCTTCCACCACGCGAACTGCAGGTCAGCATCGATGAAGCGCCAGTGGGCCGCCTGACCGAGGCAGCAAACCTGTGGCGCTTCACCTATGCGCCGGAGTGGCTCGGCAACCCACATCGGTTTCCGCTGGCACCCGCATTGCCACTGCAGGAGGCCGCCATCGCCGACGGCTCCAGCCAGCGCCCGGTGCAGTGGTATTTCGACAATCTGCTGCCGGAAGAGCAACAACGCACGCTGATGGCAACCGATGCCAGGGTGGATGGCGCCGATGCGTTCGCCTTGCTGACCGCCTACGGCGCGGAATCGGCAGGCTCGTTGACGCTGCTGCCGCCCGGGACGCACCTGCTCCCCGGCGGCAGTGAACCGCTGACCGACACGGAACTCTCCAGGCGTATCCAGGGGCTGCCACGTACATCGCTTGCTGCCGGTGCCGCCAAGCGCATGTCACTGGCAGGTGCCCAGCACAAGCTGGCCATCATCGAGGTGGGGGAGGAACTCTACCAGCCTCTGGGCGCCGAGCCCTCGACCCACATCCTCAAGCCTGACAGCACCAGCAGCAGTTACCCGCACAGCGTGGCCAACGAATGGTTCGTGATGTGCCTTGCACAGCGCATGGGGCTGCAGGTGCCGAAGATCGAGCGCCGCTACGTACCGGAGCCGGTCTTCATCATCGAGCGCTTTGATCGCGAAATCACCGCCGACGCCATTCATCGCCGGCACGCGATCGACGCCTGCCAGCTGCTCAATCTCGACCGTCAGTTCAAGTACACGCTCGGCAGCATCGACACCCTGAAGGTGATCGTCGAGCAATGCAGAAGCAAGCTCAAGACGCGCGTCCGCCTGTTCGACTGGTTGATCTTCAATGTACTCACCGGCAACAACGATGCGCACCTGAAGAACCTGAGCTTCCTGGTCGACAACAAAGGCATCGAATTGGCCCCCCACTACGACCTGCTGTCCACCGCATGTTACGAGACCCGCGCGTATGCCGACGAGGGCGCACGTTGGCCAGAACGCTCGGAACTGTCGTGGCCCATTCTCGGTGTCGCGCGCTTCCACGACCTTCGTTTCGAGCATCTGGTTTCCGCCGGTGAAGCCCTGGGCCTGGGAAGGCCGGCTGCCACCCGGCAGCTACGCCATCAGATCGACCGCATCGCGAGCGAAGCCCAGTCGCTTTACGCGGAAGTGCTGCAGGAAAACCAGCAATGGTTGATCCGTTCCGACATCGGCCCAACGCTGGAAGGCGAGGTGCATTTCATGAGAACACTGATCCACGTGATCATCGCCGACATGGTGAGGCAGCTTTCACCTGCATGATGCGGAACTGCGGCCATTGCTGCTGCTGATCCTGGCCTTCCGCCCCCGCTGCCTACCGGCCGATGCGATCGTGTCGGTTTTGCCCATTGCCGGTGCGGCGTCCAACGGCGCCAACCACGACTGCTGTCGCATATTCCTCGACGGCGTAAGGGCTTGGCGCCGCCTGCGTCTGCGACGGCTTAACAGCATGCAAAAATGCCAAAAGCGTCTTTGATCAAGCGTTGAATGCAACTCTTCTGATTGGCACTGCGCAACAGCACGCGCACAGATGACATGCCATCGAAAAAAGATGGCCGGGCTTCGAAAACCCGTGCGCTTGTTTGACAACGCTTGCCCGCCGGCGTCACCCCTCGTGGCGCCGGCGGGCAATCCGTCTGCCGGCTATGGCGGGCGGAGCGTGGAGGCCTTGTGCCTGCCGGTTTCAACAAGCGCCCGGTTTTCGAGCCACGTCTCCGCCCGCCACCTTTGTGTGGCGGCTTCCGTCTGTCCTGCACGGAGCACTGCCATGACCACTCCGGACGTCCCTCGCCTGCACCCGCATCACTCACCCGCCAATGCCGGTGAGCCGCCAGAACACGCGCCTGCGAACGATCCGAATGCTTTCGTCGCCACGCTTCACCGCATCGGCAAAGGCGCGGCCGCCGACGGCCAGCCCTGGCCGGAGCGTCACCAGATGCCGGGCCGCTGCATGGCGCTGGCCGATGCGGACTGCGCGCTGGCAAGCCAGCGCGTGACGCTGGAACTGCTGCTGGCGGCCGAACGCGTGCGCCAGAACGGCACGGAGGCCGAGTACGTGGGCGACCGGGTGATGGAAGGGCTGATCATGGCGTGCCTGGCCATGAACGCACAGGCCAGCGCGCGCATGCGGCCGGACGGGTGACGCGGGCGCCACATCACTCGCAGAGCGCGCTGTCTTCCTTCAACGCGGCATCCTGCAGTGGCTGGCGCTGTTCGATCTGCGCACGTTGTTCCGCCGTCGGTTCGCCCAGCCACCACACACGGCAGCGCGCGGTAAGGCGGCCGACCATCTTCGACTGATCGGGCGAATACAGCATCGCCAACGCGGTGCCGGGGCAGTCGTGGGCCTGGCAGGCGGTGTAGAACCACCACGGCCCGCCCTGCAGCACCACCAGTTCGCCAGGCCCGCTGGGCCCGCTCAACAGGCGTTCGCGCAACGACGGAATCTCTTTGTCGGCGGATTCGGCCGCCGCCGTGTTCTTCATCAGGGCGTTGAACGCGGCCAGCACCTTCGGGTCCTTGCGCCCGCAGTCATCCACGGTGTTGCCGCCGACCAGGGTGAAGAAGTGGGTCGCCAGCGGATTGTCCGCGCAGGTGAGTTCGCCGCCGGCGCTCGGGTCTTCCGGTTCGCCTTCGTTGTCCCACACCGAGGGGTCCACGCCGTCTTCGATGGACGGTTCCTTCCCGGCCTCCGTGGCCGTGGCGGCCGGTGCTTCCGTGGTCGGTGCCGGTGCCGCCGGTGCTGCGGCCGGTGTCGGTGCCTGCCCGCAGGCGGCCAGCAATGCGACCGTCAGTGCCATCCCTGTGATGCGAATCTTCATTCCCTGTCCTGTTCCATCCAATCGAGGTCCACGCCAGGTGCGGTCAGCACACCTGGCGGGACTGCGATTGTACGGGTACCGGGTTGCGCTGCAGCGCGCGGTGGCGGCACGACGGTCGCCACCGCGGGCACCGTCACGGCGGCAGGGTTTTCTGCACGCTGATCTGGATGCCCTGGTTGTCGCGGCTGCTGCTGTCGAACTGGCTCTGGTATTCGGCGCGCAGCGACCAGCCCTTCAGCGTCTGCAGGCCGATACCCGCGCCCAGCAGCGTGTGGTTGCGCGACTGCCGGCCCAAGGTGGCCCGATAGACCGGGCCGGACATCAGGTCGGCATAGCGCATGAAGGCCTCGCTGGAGCCCTGCATGTCATGGCCGAACTCGGCGCGCAGCTGCGGCGTCCACATGCCGTAGTCGCGCTTCACCGCCCATTGCGCCAGCACACCTGCGGTGGCGGTGCTGGTGTTCACCGTCTGCTTCTCATAGTCGAGCGCGTACACCGCATCACCGCGTTCGCGATAGCCATCCAGCGTTGCGCGGGCCAGGTCCAGGCGCCCGTAAGGTATCAGCAGCAGGTTGTCCAGGCGGTGCTGGAAGCCGGTGGAGAACGAGGCGAACCACTGCGTGCCGTCGCGACTGCCGTAGGCGGTATTGCCGTTGTCGGTGATGAAGCGGCGCGCATCAAAACTCAGCCACTGATAGCCAAGCAGGCCATCCACATAGAACCCACCTTCCGGATGGAAGCTGGCATAGCCGGCGATGCTGTAGCCATCCACCGTGCTGCGGCTGCCATTGCGGCCGATATCCGACGCGTCATGGCCATAGCCGATGCCCGCACCCAGGCTCAACGACGGACCCAGCTGACGGTCCGCACCCAGGCTGACGCCGGAGGTGGTGAAGTCGATGCCGTTGCTGCCTGCACCGGGCTTCAGCGTGCCGAAGTTCACCGCACCGCCGGTCCAGAACGCGACGCCGTCGGCCGAGGTGGCCGCAGGCGCGGCATCACCCTGCAGCGCCGGTTCCTCAATCATCGACAGCGCCTCGCCGCTGGCGCCGATGCCCTTCTGCAGCAGTTCGGTCGGCTGCGCACGGCGCTGGCTGCTGGCCGAACTGAAGGTAATGCCGTTGCTGAAGCCACTGCGACCGCCGCCGGCCCGCAGGCTTTCCAGGCGCCGCTGGAAGTTGCCGATCTGGCCGATTGCCATGCGCCGCGCACCTTCCACCTGTGCGTCGAGCACGCCCAGCACTTCGGCATCGCGCGAAGGATCGCTACGCGGCTTGACCATCACATCCACCGTGCCGGGTGCCGAGGTGGCGAAGGCATTGCTCAGCGTATAGGTGATGCGCACCGCCCCCCCGAACGTCGCCGCTGCGGTGAAGGCCAGCGTGTAGCCGGTGCCGCTTGCGGAGACGATGGCGGTACCCGCTTCGGCAGGCGAGACCGAAACCACGTTGGCGGCGGTGAACGGTCCGCCGCGTGCGGTCGTGGTCAGGTCCACGTTGACCACGGTGCCGGCAATCGCCGAGGCGGTCAGTGCCGGTGCCACCGGGCGCGGATTGACGTTCACGCTGATCCGTGCCGGTGCCGATGCACCGAACGGGTTGCTGAGCGTGTAGTCGAAATCGACCACGCCAGAGGCATCGGCATCGGCGCTATAGACAATACCGTTGCCCTGCACCACGGCCGTACCCGAGGAGGGCGCGCGGGTGATGCTGACCGCGGTGAATGGACCATTGAGCGCCCCGGCTTCAGCCTGCACGGTGACCGACTGTCCGGCCAGGACCGTGGCGCTGTGCGCGGCGGCCACCGGTACTGCCAGCGGGGTGACCGTAATGCTCACCGTGGCTGCCGTTGAAGTACCGCCCGGGCCGGTGGCGGTGTAGGTGAAGCTGTCGCTGCCGAAGAAGCTGGTGGCCGGGGTGTACACCACGTCCAACCCGCTGGCCACCGCCGTGCCATGCGTGGGTGCCTGTGCGATCGCGATGCTGGTGATCGGCCCGGTGTCGTTGGCGGTGACGTTGACGGTCACCGCCGCATTGGCCGGCGTACTGGCCGCATCATTGACCACCACCGGCACCGGCTGGTTGATGCCCACTGTGAATGCCTGGCTTCCGGTGAAGCCGAAGGTATCGGTCGCGGTGACGGTGAAGCTGTAGCTGCCCGCCGTCGTGGGCGTGCCACTGAGCGCACCGGCACTGCTCAACGCGATGCCGGGTGGCAACGCGCCTGCGCTCAGGCTGTAGGTGAAGCTGCCACTTCCGCCGCCGGCGCTCAGCGTCTGGCTGTAGGCGGTCGCCACCTGCCCGCCAGGCAGCGTGGTCTGGACGAAGACGATCGCCGGCGCATTCACCGCCATCGTGTAGGCCTGACTGCCGCTGAAGCCGAAGCCATCGGTCGCCTGCACGGTGAAGGTATAGCTGCCGGTGGTGGTCGGCGTGCCACTGATCACACCGGCGCTGCTCAACCCGATGCCCGGTGGCAGCGCCCCGGTGCTCAGGCTGAAGGTGTAGCCGCCGTTGCCGCCGCTGGCCGTCAGTGTCTGGTTGTAGGCGGTGCTGCCGGTTGCGGCAGGCAGCGTGGCCGGCGTGAGCGTGATCGCCGGCGCATTGACCGTGAAGCTGTAGGCCTGGCTGCCGGTGAAGCCAAGGCTGTCGGTGGCCGTGATCGTGAAGGCGTAGCTGCCTGCGGTGGTCGGTGTGCCCGACAGGATGCCGCCGCTGGTCAGGCCGACACCGGGTGGCAACGCGCCCGCAGACAGGCTGAAGGTATGGCTGCCGGTGCCCCCGCTGGCAGTGATCGTCTGCGAGTAAGCCGTGCCGCCGGTCGCGGCCGGCAGCGTCGACGGCGTCAGCGAGATCGTCGGCGCGTTCACGGTCAGCGCATAGGACTGGCTTGCGCTGAACGGTGCGCCGGTACCGGTACTACTGTCAGTCGCCCGCACGGTGAAGGTGAAGTTGCCAGCCTGGGTTGGCGTGCCGGACAGCACGCCGGCGCTGCTCAGCGAGACACCCGTGGGCAGTAGACCGGTCTGCAGCACGTAGTTGTAGCCGGGCGTGCCACCACTGGCGGAGAACGTGTAGCTGTAGGCAGTGCCGGCAGTGGCATTGCTCAGGCTCGCCGCCGGCAGTACCACCACCGCGCCACCGACGGTACCCGAGTAAGGCTGGTTGCCGCTGAACCCACCGTTGTCGGTCGCCCTGACGGTGACGTTGTAGGCGCCAGCCTGGGTGGGTGTACCACTGATCACCCCGCTGGCCGTGTTCAACAACAGGCCTGCGGGCAACGCGCCTGCGACGATGGCGTAGCTGAAGGCCGGCTGGCCTCCGCTGGCAACCAGGGTCTGGTTGAAGGCCGTTCCCACTGACATTGCCGGCAGGGTTGCCGGTGCCAGCGTGATGGTCGGGGCAACCACCACCATTGTGTAGCCGCCGGTGACGGAGAACGGAGCACCGGTACCGCTGGACGCATCGGTGGCCGTCACGCTGAAGTTGAAGCTGCCGGCTGCGGTCGGCGTACCTGACAGGCCACCGCTCGACGCCAGGCTGACGCCGGGCGGCAAGGCACCCGAGGTGATCGCATAGCTGTAGGGCGCCGTGCCGTTGGCGGCGGTGAAGCCCATGCCGCTCAGCGCAGTACCCGCCGTTGCATTGAACGTGGCACCCGACGCCGGTGACAGCGTCAACGTTGGCGCATTGACGATGAGCGTATAGGCACGACTGCCGGTGTACGGCCCGGTGCCCGCACTGCTATCCGTGGCGGTCAGGGTGAAGTTGAAGCTGCCACCGCTGGTGGGCGTGCCGGTGATCGCACCACCGCTCGACAGGCTCAGACCAGGCGGCAGCGCACCGGCGGTCACCGCGTAACTGTAGCCGCTGGTGCCGCCGGATGCGGTTACGGTCTGCGAATAGGCCGAGCCCACGGTCGGGTTGGTCAGCGTGATCGGCGCGATCGAGATCGTCGGCGCGTTCACCGTCAGCGCCAGCGCAGGGCTGGTCGCACTGAAGGGTCCGGTGCCTCCGCTGCTGTCGGTGGCGGTCACCGTGAAGTTGAAGGTACCGCCTGCGGTCGGCGTGCCTGCCAGGGTGCCGTTGCTGGCCAGGGTGATGCCGACCGGCAGACTGCCCGAGGCAATCGAATAGGTGTAGGGCCCGGTGCCTCCGCCTGCGCTGGCCAACGAGCCGCTGTACGCGGCACCGACTGTTGCAGCAGTCGGGTTGCCTGGCGCATAGGTGAGCGCCGGGGCGGCGATGTTCAGTGTCAGCGTGCCGCTGGTGGCGCTGAACGGTCCGGTGCCGGTGCTGCTGTCGGTGGCGCGTACGCTGAAGCTGAAGCTGCCATTGGCGGTCGGCGTACCTGCCAGGCTGCCGTTGCTGGCAAGGCTGAGGCCGGGCGGCAGGCTGCCGGAAGCGAGCACATAGCTGTATGGCGTGGCGCCGCCGCTGGCGCCGGCCAGCGACTGGCTGTACGCCGCGCCGACGGTGCCTGCAAGAGGGCTGGTGGGGGTGTAGGTGACGGTTGGCGGCGAGACGGTGAGCGTCACGGTCGCCGGCGCCGACGTACCACCGGCATTGGTGGCGGTGTAGGTGAAGCTGTCTGGCCCCGCGTAGCCGGCCGTGGGGGTATAGGTGATCGACGTTCCCGAGGCGATTGCAGTGCCATGCGCGGCCTGCGTACCGACCGCAACCGATGCCGGGATGCCACCGGTGATGCTCAAGGTGATCGGGTTGCTGGCACTGCCGTAGGCAACCGTCGCACTGACCGGATTGGCGACCGGCGGCACCACGTTCTGCACGTTGATCGACAGGTTGGCGGCCGAGAAGAAGGGCGAGGGCGTGCTGCTGTCGGTGACGCGCACGGTGAAGTTCTTGTTGCCCAGCACGGTGGGCGTACCACTGATCGTGCCATTGCTGGCCAGCGCCAGGCCGGTGGGCAGCGTCGTGCCTCCATCCAGCGTGTAGGTGTATGGCCCGTTGCCACCGCTGGCGGCAAGGGTAAAGGAATACGGCGTATTGATGACCGCAGCAGGCGGCGTGTTGGTCACGCTGATGGTCGGTGCCGCAATGGTGATCGAATAGCTGGCGACGCGGGTGAGCGGCGTAACAGCACTGTCAGTCGCGGTGATCGAGAACGAGAACGTACCCTCCATGGTCGGCGTGCCCGACAGGACACCGCCCACCAGCGTCAAGCCGCTGGGCAACGTGCCGGGCGGGACCGTGAATGTGTAGGGCGCGGTACCGCCGCTGGCACTGAAGCTGGTGCTGGCGTATGGCACGCCCACCGTTCCACCGGGAACGGTAGGCGGCGAAATGGTGATCGGCGAAGTGGCGGCCTGGATGTGCACGGTGACGCTGACGTTGTTGGAGCCCGTGCCGTCATCGAAGGTGAAGGTGTCGGTCGTCGCGCCGTCGCCGTTGTTGCTGTAGGTGATCTCAGACGCAGCCCCATTGGTGGTGGTGGCCGTGCCATGGCCGGCGGCCCCGATCACATTGCCGATACCGAATCCTGGCGCGCCCTGGCAGGTGCTTGCATCGATGGTGATCGTCCCGCCGGAGGCCATCGGCGACCCCGCGCTGGCGTTGGTCGGTGTAAAGGTGGTGCACGCTGCGTGAACGAGGCCTGGTGCTACCAGCAGCAGGCACATCAGCAGGAACGCTCCCAGACGGCCGGAAACACCACGGCCGAGCCCATGGCGCATCGCGTCGCGATGCATCGACTCCGCATGCCACATGACCTGCCCCCTGGTGCCCATCTTCCCGATGGGCGATGCGCCTGCCGGCGCGGATGAGAAAGCTGCCGTGGCTCGCGAACGAGCGGCCGCGGTTCCGGTTTTCACCGCCAGATAATCCCTTGCCGCGCCTGGCGATCGCTCCCCCCGGGTCTCCCCTCCGGGCGGCTGCGCAATATTCTCTTACAAATGACAAGACACTTGTCAAGACCCCGGTAAATGCGCAAGAGTGCCGCGACCGGCAGGGGGCCACGTGCCGGCACTAAATCTCAAGGGGAAAACGTATGTCGCAACCCTTTCTCGGGCAGATAATGCCCTTGGCGTTCGCGTTCGCGCCAAGAACCTTTGCCTTCTGCAATGGGCAGCTGATGCCCATCGCGCAGAACCAGGCACTTTTTTCGCTGCTGGGCACGTTCTACGGCGGTAACGGAACGACCAATTTCCAGTTACCCGATCTGCGTAGCCGTACGCCTGTCGGCAGCAACGCGGGCAGCGATATCGGCCAGCCCGGCGGCGCGGAAAGCGTGGTGTTGAACATTTCCCAGATGCCTGCGCACAACCACAGTTTCAACGGTACGACCAGCCCTGCCAGTACCCGGATTCCGGCCGGCAACGTACTGCTGGGAGCCACCGGAACGCAGAATGTCTATGGCCCTTCCGGCGGCACTCCAGTAGCACTCGCACCGCTCGACCCTGCAGGCCAATCGGCGGCGCATTCCAATATGCAGCCGTACCTGGCAATCAATTTCTGCATTGCGCTGCAAGGCGTATTCCCCTCGCGCAGCTGACCGGAGCCCGTGCCATGTCCGAACCCTTTGTTGGCGAGATCCGCTTGTTTCCCTACAACTTCGCGCCCGTGGGATGGCTCGACTGCAATGGCCAGACATTGCAGATTTCAGAGTACGAAGTGCTGTACAACTTGATCGGCACCACCTACGGCGGCGATGGCGCGGTGACGTTCCAGTTGCCCAATCTTTCAGGCCGCGTACCGATCCACCAGGGCACCGGCCTTGGGTTGGGAACCTACGTAATGGGGCAGGCCGCAGGCACTGAGACGGTGACGTTGACCAGCGCGCACCTTCCCGCTCATACGCACGCCTTCAATGCCGTCGATGCGGTAGCCAGTTCAGCGACACCGGCGTCCAACCTGCAGTTGGGGGCGGTCAGTGGCGAGACGCTATACACCGACAGTGTCACCGGCATCGCAGGTGGCCTGCTCGCGCCTGCGGCGGTGGGCAGTGCCGGCGGCAACCAGCCGCACGACAACACCATGCCTTCGCTGGTCGCGCGCTACTGCATCGCGTGGGCCGGCGTTTTCCCCTCGCAGGGCTGACCTACTCCGTTCGGCTACAAGGATTCCATCATGAGCGATCCCTTTACCGGCGAAATCCAGATGTTCGGCTTCAATTTCGCTCCCAACAACTGGGCCATGTGCCAGGGCCAGCTGATTCCCATCCAGCAGAACACAGCGCTGTTCTCGCTGCTTGGCGTAACGTTTGGAGGCAACGGAACCAGCAACTTCCAGCTGCCTGATTTCTCCGGCAATGCCGCCTGCGGACAGGGCAGCGGACCTGGCCTGACGCCACGCGTCATGGGCGAGGTCTTCGGGTCGGACACGGTGACGCTGCTCTCCACCGAAATGCCGGCGCACTCGCACGGAGCCCGCATCTACAACCAGCCCAACAAGGCCCATCGCAGCGGTGTTCCCGCGGCCAACGATGCGCTGATCACGCCGGAAAGGGCGTCGATCCTCACCCCCACCACCACCGCCAACAGCATCTTTCCGCCCAACACGGTCGGAATAACGGGCGGCACCGCACCGCACCCGAATCAGCAGCCCTATCTCACCGTGAACTTCTGCATCTGCCTGTTCGGCGTCTTCCCGCAGCGGCCGTGACTGCGAACGTGGCACTGGCCTTTCCTTCGCTGCGGGCGGCCTGGCTGCCCGCAACGGGAGACGATCTTCCCGCAGGAGTGAGCGTGCGCGAAGCACAGAATGGCGACCTGCCGTTTCTGCAGCGGCTCTATGCCGAGTCGCGTGCGGCCGAGCTGGCCCATGTCGGGTGGCCCGACTCGCTGCGCCAGGCGTTCCTCGACAACCAGTTCGCGCTGCAGCACCTGCACTACACCCGGCATTACCAGCCTGCGCACTATCTGCTGGTCGAGCAGGCCGGACAGCCGATCGGGCGCTTGTACCTGCATTGCGACGAGCACGAAGCCACCCTCATCGATATCGCCCTGCTGGATGCCGTGCGTGGCTGCGGCATCGGCTCGGCCCTCGTGCGCTGGGTACAACGCGCGGCGCATGCCGTGCCGCTGCACAGCGTCGTCCTGCATGTCGCATGGGAAAACCTGGCCGCGCGCCGGCTCTACGAACGGCTCGCGTTCCACACCGAAAGCGATACCGGCAGCCACATGCGCATGCGCTGGGTGGCGACGGCGGTCAGTTGAACAGTGCCTGATAGATGAAGCCGGTCCGATCGCGCGCGATCGGTACCAGGAAAATGCCGAACTCGCCGAGCCCATGGTGACGCATGGTGTAGGTGCGCTGCGGGAACAGCACCGCCGATTCATTGCGGAACAGCAGCGAGAACGGTGCACGCATCTGGCCTGCAATCTGCTGATCGGGCATCGGCGCGGCTTCCACCAGCACGAACGGAACACCGGTGTTATCGATGTCGGCACTGAAGGTTTCGTTGAGATGACCTGCGAACTGGTCCAGCTGGAAAAAATGCATGCGTCCCCTCCCCCGGTTGACGTCGAGCATGCCGAAGCGGCAACGCGCTTTCAATGGGGTCTGCGCCACCGCCTGTCGGGCGCGGATGGGGGATACTCGCCCTGGCGCTCACCGGCGCACCCAAGGACTGAGTCGATGCGTATCTGCCTGCTGCTTCTCGCCCTGTCCGGCCCGCTGCTGGCCGCCGATGGCCCGCCCCCGGCACCGGCTGCCACTGCGCTGCCGGATGTACCGCTGCCCCCTTCGCTGGATCGCGTGCTGCGCGACTACGAGCAGGCGTGGCACACGGGCGACGCCAAAGCGCTGGCTGGGTTGTTCGCCGAGGATGGGTTCATCCTGCAGAGCAACCAGCCTCCCGTGCGCGGGCGCGACGCGATTGCAGGCGCCTACGCCGGCCAGGGCGGCAGTCCGTTGCGGCTGCGTGCCCTGGCATATTCGGTGGGCGGGAACACGGGCTACATCATTGGCGCCTACCGCTACGGCAACAACGTCGGGGACACCGGCAAGTTCACGCTGACACTGAAGCGCGTGGGCGATGGACCGTGGTTGATCTTCTCGGACATGGACAACACCAACGCGCCGCCGCGGGTTCCGTAGTAGATCCACGCCATGCGTGGATATGCAGCGCGCGTGGTGCCAAGCAAGCTTGGCACCCACCAAAGCCTGTCTCCCGCCCGGCACCCGCATGGGGTACTCCCTGATGAAAAAACCCCGGCACGTGGCCGGGGTTTTTCGATTCACTTGAACAGCGTGTCCGGATATTCCGGTTTCTGTTCGCGCGCCAGCAAGGCGCGCAGGCCTTCTTCCGGCGTCTGCTCGCCGTGCAGCACGGCACGCACGCGGTCGGAGATCGGCAGGTCGATGCCATGGCGGCGCGCCTGTCGCATCACCTCGTCGGCGGTCTGCACCGACTCGACCACCTGGCCGATTTCGCGCACGGCATCCTGCAGCGTCTGGCCGCGGCCCAGGGCCAGGCCCAGGCGGCGGTTGCGCGACAGGTCGCCGGTGCAGGTCAGCACCAGGTCGCCGAGGCCAGCCAGGCCCATCAGCGTTTCCGGCTTGGCGCCGATCGCCGCAGCCAGGCGCAGCATCTCGTTGAGGCCACGGGTGATCAGGCCGGCACGGGCGTTGAGGCCCAGCTGCATGCCATCGGCCACGCCGGTGGCCACGGCCAGCACGTTCTTCATCGCGCCGCCCAGCTCGGCACCGACCATGTCGTCGCCGGTGTAGGCGCGGAACGCCGGGCCATGCATCGCCTCGGCCACCGTCTGCGCGAACTCGGGCACGTCGCCGTGCACGGTGATCGCGGTCGGCAGGCCCTGGGTCACTTCCTTGGCGAACGACGGCCCGGTGACGACGGCCAGCGGCACGTCCTCGCCCAGCACTTCGCGCGCTACTTCGTGCAGGAAGCGGCCCGAACCGGGTTCGAAGCCCTTGGTGGCCCAGGCCACGCCGGCACCGGCCGGACGCAGCGGCGCCAGCGCGCGCACGGTTTCACCGAACGCGTGCGACGGGGTCACCACCAGGATCCAGGCCGCGCCCTCCACCGCCAACGCCAGGTCGGTGGTGGCACGCAGGCTGTCCGGCAGCGGGATGCCCGGCAGGTAGCGCGGGTTCTCGTGGCGTTGGTCGATGGCCTCGACCACGGCAGCGTCGCGCCCCCACAGCACGGTCGGATGACCGTGCCGTGCGAGCAGGCTGGCCAGCGCGGTTCCCCAGGAACCGGCGCCCAGCACGGCGATCTTGTCAGCGGTAGTGCTCATCCGTGACGTCGCGGCAGGAATCAGGCGTTGCCAGCCGGCTCGGAGTCAGCCAGCGACGGTGCGTCGCCCTGCTCCTGGCGCTGGCGCAGGGTTTCTGCGTACAGGCCTTCGAAGTTGATCGGCTGCAGGAAGAACGGCGGGAAGCCGCCGGCCTGGATCAGGTCGCTGATCAGCTGGCGCACGTACGGGAACAGGATGTTCGGGCACTGGGTGCCGAGCAGCACGTCGATCGACTGCGGGTCCAGACCGACCAGGCCGAACACGCCGGCCTGCTTCACTTCGGCCACGTAGGCGGTGCGCTCACCGGCCTGGCAGGTCAGGGTCACGGCCAGCACGACTTCGAAGGCGTTCTCACCCAGGCGCTGCACCTGCTGGTTCAGGTTCAACTGCAGCTCGGGCTGCACCTGGTCGTTGAAAATGGTCGGGGCGTTCGGCGACTCGAAGGAGACGTCCTTGACGTAGATCTTCTCGACGGTGAAAGCGGGGCCGGTGGCGGCATCGACCGGCGCAGCGGCGCCGTTGGTGATCTCTTCGGACATTTCCAGTAACTCCAGGTGAATGCAATGAAAACGATGGTCGAACTACTGCGATGGGGGCGGGATCAGGCCCATACAAGGCCGGATCCGCCACCTGCGACAATCAGTTGCGGCCCTTGACCAGCGGCAGTTCGGCCTGCTGCCAGGCGGGAATGCCGCCGTCGAGCACGTAGACCTTCTCGAAGCCGGCCTTCTTCAGCGCCTTGGCGGCGGTTTCCGAGGCGTTGCCGCTGCGGCACACCAGCACCACCGGCGACTGCCTGGCATTGGCCACCAGCTTGTTTTCCGGGCCGAAGGCACTGGCCTGGGCATTGCGGCTGCCGGCAATGTGACCCTTCTCGAAGTCACCGCTGGCCGACAGATCGACCACCACCGTGCCGCCCGCGTTGATCAGCTGGGTCAGTTCGGCGGGCTTGATGCCCTTGAAGCCCCGGAACAGGCGGCGGATCTCGGTGACGATGATGGCCACGGTCAGGCCGACCAGGGCCGCAGACAGCATCGGGTTTCGGCCTGCAAAGGCCAGCAACTCTTCGTAATTCACTCAGGTCACGGGTCGATTAAGCGGGCGCCGATTGTCGCACAAGCCGGACGCGGCCCGTCACTGCCCCTTCCACAGGTCCGGCAGGCCGGCGGTCTGCCACCAGCGCTTGGCTTCCGGGTCCCAGCGCCAGCGCTCGACCACGACCACGGTGCGCTCGGCCTGGGTGTTCTGGTTGATCACCCCGATTTCGACCCGGCGCTCGACCAGGCCCCCGTCCAGCGAGGCGCTGCTGCGCTCGCGGTAGGACGACACGCGCAGCTGCGCGTAACGGTTGAGCTCGAACTCGGTGGGCGGTTTTTCCTTGCGCAGCTTGGGGTCGAGGTAGCCGATGGCATCGTCCATGCTGCCCCAGCGGATGGTCGCCCCGTAGGCGATCTGGGTCTCTTCCAGCAGCTTGCGCTGCTTGCGGCTCAGGTCGTCGGCCGAAGCCACGGTGCTGGCCAGCAGCAGGGAACAGATCAGGAACTGGATGAGGCGGCGCATCGGTGGTTTCCCCAGGACGTCAGCCTGCCATCCTACCCTTTGGCGAAGGCAACGAAGCGACCGCTGAACTCGGCAGCGGGCTTGCCATCGGCACCGGGCTGGGTGGCGATGATGCTGATGCGGGCCTTGCGGCGCTGGCGGAAGGTGTTCAGGAAGGCATCCCAGCCGGTGGCCTCGGCCGCTTCGGCGTGGGCGTGCAGGTCTTCGTAGACCGGCGCCAGGTAGCGCAGGTTGCTGTCGGCCACATAGACCTCGGCATCATGGCCGGCCAGGCGCAGGCGCAGGCTGACCAGCGCCCAGCCGGACAGGGTCAGCACCGAGGCCAGGCTGCCGCCGAAGGCGTTGCCCTTGTCGTTGACGTTGGCAGCCAGCGGCGCGGTGATGCGCAGCACGCCGTCGGCATAGCCATCGAGCTGGATCTGCATGGCGCGCACCGCCGGCATGCAGTCCAGCACGTCCTGCAGGGCGGCCAACGAGGAAGTCAGGGCATCAACGGACATCGGAGCAGCGACCACGACAACGAAGGGCCCGCATAATGCAGGCAATGGTCGACCATACGATACCCACTGGCGCCAGCCGTTCCGGCGCGCGCTGGACCCTGATCTCGCTGCGCCCGCAGGGCCAGCATGCGGCGCTGCGCCGCGCCGTTGCTGGGCTGGGCGGGCATGTGCTGGCCCTTTCGCCGTGGCGGTTGCAGCGCTTGCGCGGTACGCCCGTGCTGCGCCAGCTGCAACGCGCGCTGAACTGCGATCGGGTGGTGTTCACCAGCCCTGCCGCCGTCGCCGCAGCCGCGTCCGTGCTGCCGCTGGCCGAAGCGAAGCGCAGCCCCTGGCTGACCGTGGGCGAAGGCACTGCGCGCGCATTGCAGGCACACGGCATCACCGAGGTGCACGCGCCGCAGCGGATGGACAGCGAAGGCCTGCTGGCGCTGCCGGTGCTGGCCGACGTACAGGGCCTGCGCATCGGCCTGGTGACCGCCCCCGGCGGGCGTGGCCTGATTGCCGCGCAGCTGCAGGCGGCGGGCGCCACGATCGAACGCGCCGACGTCTACCAGCGTCGCCTGCTGCGCGTGCCCCCCCGGGCGCTGGCTCGATTGGCGCATTCAGCGCAGCCGTGGATGCTGGCGGTGAGCAGTGGCGAAGCGCTGCAGCATTTCTGGCAGCAGCTTCCGCCGGCATTGCAGCTACGCCTGCAGGCACACGCGACCGCCGTGGTGGCCAGTGATCGCCTCGGCGAACAGGCCCGGGCACTGGGCCTGCAGCACGTCGTGCGCGCGGCCGGCCCCACCATCGCGCAGCTGGTGACGGCCGCACACGCCACGCTCACCGCCCCGGCAGCGACCTGAACAGGGACGTGGGTCACGCTTGCCGCTGTCGTCGGCAACAGTGATGCTGTGCACAACGCGGCCTGCCGGCCCCCGACCGGCGACGTTGCCGACAAGGAAGCCCGATGAACGACACTCCGCCCGTTTCCCCGCCCCGTCGACCCGTGCGCTGGCTGCTGCCGCTGGCCGGTGTGGTCGTGCTTGGCGTGGGCGGCTATGCCGGCTGGTACGTCTGGCAACAGCAACAGAACGAACAGGCAGCGCAGGCACAGACGACGGCCGTGCAGCTGCAGGGCCTGGAGGCCACGCTGGATTCACTTCGCCGTGACCAGCGCGCGAGCAGCCAGCGCCTGCAGGATGCGGCCGCCACCAACCGCGTTCTGCGCGACGAGATGCTGGGCCTTTCCCAGCGCAGCGCATTGCTGGAAGAGAACCTGGCCAAGCTGGCCGACAGCGCCAACCAGGGCCGCCAGGCGGTACAGCGC
Organism: Stenotrophomonas sp. WZN-1; assembly: GCF_002192255.1. Lineage (NCBI taxonomy): Bacteria > Pseudomonadati > Pseudomonadota > Gammaproteobacteria > Lysobacterales > Lysobacteraceae > Stenotrophomonas > Stenotrophomonas sp. WZN-1. The sequence continues at coordinate 162,281 of NZ_CP021768.1, read as the reverse complement.
GATGAGGCCGAGCTGCTGCTGACCCAGGCCGCGCAGCGCCTGAACTATGCCGACGATGTGGAAGGCGCACGCCGGTTGTACGCCCAGGCCGCGACGGCATTGGCCGAACTGCCCGACAGTGATGGCCTGAACCTGCGCCAGGCGCTGGTGCAGGAGCGCGAGGCACTGGATGCGCTCGGCAGCGGCCCACGCGTGCAGTCGCTGCAGCGCCTGGATGCCGTGGCCCGCGCGCTGCAGGGCCTGCCCTCGCAGATCACCGGCACGACCGGCAGCAGCACCGCCAAACCCTGGTGGCAGGCAACGCTGGCGCCGTTCGTGGACATCACCCCGAGCCGCCAGAACGGCCCGCTGACCGCCGCCGAACAGCGCAATGCCGACGACGCGCTGCAGCTGGAACTGACATTGGCACGTGCCGCCATCGAGCGCGGCGACCGCGCGGGCCGCAATACCGCCTTGGACCGCGTGGAGCACTGGGCACAGCGGCGCTGGCCGGATTCACCGGCCCTGCGCGCGCAACGTGCTGAACTGAAGGCCTTGCGCGAACTTCCGCTGCAGGCCAGCGACGCTGTTCTTGGCAGCACCCTGCAGCAGCTGCGTACCCAGACCGACCGGAGGTAATCCCCCATGAAACCCCTGCAATCCCTGGTCGTGCTGTTGCTGGCCGTGGCCATCGGCGTGGTGGCCGCGCAATGGCTCGGCGCTGATGACCTCAACCGCTTCGGCGAAGTGACCTTGCGCTACGGTGGCTACGACTACCACAGCAACCTGCCGAAGGTGGCGCTGCTGACAGTGATCGCGGCGCTGGTGCTGTGGCTGCTGTGGAGCCTGATTGCTGCACCGTTCCGTGCCTGGGGCCGCTACCGCCGCAAGCAGGGCCGCGTGCGCCTGATCGACGGCCTGCAGGCCTATGAGCACGGCCAGTGGCAGCGTGCCGAGAAGCTGCTGGACGGCGCCGCCAAGGACCCGGAAGTGAGCGCGGTGGCGCTGGCCAACGCCGTGCGCAGCGCGCAGGCACGTGCCGATGGCCCGGCTGGCGAGGCGCTGCTGCAGCGCCTGGGCGAGAGCGATGCCACCCTGCAGGCGCTGCTGCGTGCGGAACAGCTGCTGGCGCGCGATCTGCCGGTGGATGCGATCAATGCCCTGGACGTAGCGGCAATCCAGCCGCTGCCACCGCGCGGCCTGTGGCTGCGTACCGAAGCGCTGGCACAGGCCGGTCGGGCCCACGAGGCGTATGGCCAGCTGGGTGCGTTGCGCCAGAGCAAGGTGCTGCCGGCCGACGCGAACAGCGAACTGGAAGCACGCCTGGCTGCACAGGCGCTGCTGGAAGCGGCCGACGTCAATGCGCTGGCCGCGCAATGGGAAGCCACGCCGAAGGCACTGCGACCGACCCCGGACGTGGTGGGTGCCTATGCCAGTCGTGCGGTGGCACTGAATTGGGATGAGCCTGCACTGCTGGCGCTGGAACAGGCGCTGGACCATCGCTGGGACGACGAACTGGTGACGCTGTATGGTCGCCTGCCGACCGAGCGCCTGGCCACGCGCCAGAGCAATCTGGCGCGCTGGCGCAACGTGCATGGCGACTCGGCCGCGTTGCGCCTGGCACAGGGTCGCGTGGCGCTGGCCCAGCAGCAGTGGGATGCCGCTGATGCGTTCCTGCACGAAGCCATCGCCGCGGGCGCGGGTGCACCGGCATGGGAAGCGCTGGGTGAACTGTTTGCGCAGCGTGGCGAGCACGCGCTGGCCGCGCAGTGCCTGGCCAATGCGCTGCGCCTGCAGCGTGGCGAGGACAGCGTGGAACTGGTGCGCGGCAGCGAAGTGCCGCTGCGTGCCACGGTGGAGGAGCAGCCGGTTTCGGTGCAGCCGCCGGTGTTTGACGCCAACGAAGAGCGCGACGAATTCGGTAATCCGCGGCTGCCGTGAAGCGTGCCGACCAACGGTCGGCACCCACCGGAGCAAGAAAAAACGCCGCCCACGGGGCGGCGTTTTCATGTGGGGAATCCGGTAGTCGCCAACCTTGGTTGGCGCGCGGTCGCAACGATCAGCGCTCGACGATCGCCACCACGCCCATGCCGCCGGCGGTGCAGATCGACACCAGCGCGCGGCCACCGCCGCGCTCGGCCAGCTGCTTGGCTGCGGTAGCGATCACGCGTGCGCCGGTGGCGGCGAACGGGTGGCCGGTGGCCAGCGACGAGCCCAGCAGGTTGATCTTGTCCGGATCAATGCGGCCCATCGGCGCGTCCAGGCCCAGGCGGTTGCGGCAGTAATCCTCGCTCTCCCACGCGCGCAGGGTGCACAGCACCTGCGCGGCGAAGGCTTCGTGGATCTCGTAGATGTCGAAGTCCTGCAGGGTCAGGCCGTTGCGCTTGAGCATCTCCGGCACGGCCACGGTCGGCGCCATCAGCAGGCCTTCGCCATGCACGAAGTCCACCGCCGAGACGTGCGCGTCACGCAGGTAGGCCTGCGGCTCATGGCCGTGGGCGCGCGCCCACTCTTCGCTGGCCAGCAGCACCGCGGCGGCGCCGTCGGTCAGCGGCGTGGAGTTGGCGGCGGTCAGCGTGCCGCGGCCGGAAACCTTGTCGAACGCCGGCTTCAGCGTGGCCAGCTTCTCCAGCGAGGTATCCGGGCGCAGGATGTTGTCACGCTCGACGCCACGGAACGGTGCGATCAGGTCGTTGAAGAAACCGCGCTCATAGGCGGCAGCCAGCTTCTTGTGCGACGACACCGCCCACTCGTCCTGCGAGTCACGCGAGATGTTCCATTCCTTGGCCATGTCCTCGCAGTGGTCGCCCATGCTCTTGCCGGTGCGCGGCTCGGCCACGCCCGGGAACTCGGGCTTGAGCTCGGAGAACTTGAAACCGGCGGTGAGCGCACGGATCTTGTCGCCGGTGCTCTTGGCACGGTTGGCGGCCAGCAGGCGCGCACGCAGCTTCTTGCCGTAGACGATCGGAACGTCGGAGGTGGTGTCCGAACCGCCGCCGATGCCCGATTCGATCTGGCCCAGCGCGATCTTGTTGGCGACGGTGATGATGCTGTCCAGCGAGGTGCCACAGGCGCGCTGCAGGGTGATGCCCGGGGTCAGCGGCGACAGGCCGGAAGACAGCGTGGCTTCGCGGCCCAGGTTCCAGTCGCTGGAGTGCTTGATCACCGCACCCATCGCCACTTCACCCAGCTGTTGGCCATGCAGGCCGAAGCGTTCGACCAGCGCGCCCAGCGTACGGACCGACATGCCGAGGTTGCCGACATCCGAGTACGCGGTGTTCTGCCGGCAGAACGGGATGCGGACGCCACCGAGGATGGCGACGGGACGAGCGTTGGGCATGGAGATACCTGGCATGGATGAGGGTGTCTGCAACATGGCCTGCACGACGGAGCAGGCATAATGGAGCCAAGTGTAGCTGCCGCCCTGTGATGGGCCAACCGTGGAACCATGAGCAAACCCGACCCCGCGATGAATGCCCTTGGCGTGCTGGCCCTGGAACTGGCCGGCGGCGAAATCCCCCGCCAGGCGGTGCTCAGCGCTGAACAGGCCGGTGAACTGGCCGAACGCGTCGGCCGTGACCTGTCCAAGCTGGTGCCGCAGGTGGCCGAGCTGGACCTGGTGTTCGCCGCCGCCCATTTCGACCCGGCCGAAGTACTGCGCCCGGGCTGGCCGATCCATCGCCGCCTGGAAGAACTGCAGATGCGTGCGCCGGGCCGTAACCAGGGGCCGCGCCTGCTGGCCTTCGGTACCGATGCCAACGGTGACGTGCCGCTGCCGTTCCAGGCCGATGCCAGCCTGGTGGGCGGTGGCCTGCGCGTGGTGCCGTTCCTGCTGACCGGCAGCGATGTGGCCACCACCAATGCGGTGGCCGAGGCGCTGGAAGAAACGCTGCTGGCCAATGGCATGGCCCATGCCGACACCGCGCTGATGGCGCAGAACACCTTCGGTGCCCGCATCGAGCACGCGCGCTATTTCACCGTGAACGATCTGGCCGCGATGATGTCGATGCAGTACGACAACCAGGGCCTGGCCGCGCTGTGGCCGCTGATCGAGACCGCGATCATGGCCCCGGGCGAGGACGAATGGCTCAACGCTGCGCCCGAGCCGCTGCTGCGCTACACCCATGGCGAAGCACGCATGGCGCTGTTCGACCCGGCCGGCTGGTGCGCGCACTACGAACACGGCAAGAACGACTGCGACCGCCTGAAGGGCATCTACGAGCAGTTCCTGATGCGCCAGCGGCAGATGGCCGCCGTGCTGGAAGCACATGGCGTGCCGGTGTTGTTCGTGCACTGCGAGGCCGGGCAGGACGCGCGCGAGCTGCTGGCGCGCTGATCTGCGGGATGCAGCCGCCGGGCATGGCCCGGCGCTACCGTGCAATTGCATTTCGCCGGGGTGCGACCGCCCTGCGTAGTGCTCTGTAGAGCCGAGCCCATGCTCGGCTCAGGTCCTGCGAAGAGCAGCCGAGCATGGGCTCGGCTCTACAGGAAGCGATGCAAGAAAAACGCCGGCTTGCGCCGGCGTTTTCCGTTTCCAGCAAAAGCGCCCTTACGGGGCCTTCTGGATCACCGCACACGCCAGGCGCGCGCCGGCGTTGCCGGTCGGCTGGGTCTTGTAGTCGTCCGCGTCGGCGTGGACGATCAGGCCGCGGCCGATGATGTCGAAGTCATCACCCTTGCCGATGTTGACGTTGCTCGACACCGGGCCATCGATGGTGGCTACGCCCTTGTCGTCGGCCTTGATGTTGGGCATGTCGCCACCGTGGTGCGGATCGGTGGCCACATTGCCGTGATCCTGCTTGCCCGGGTTGAAGTGGCCGCCGGCGCTCATGCCGTCCGGCGCGCTGCAGTCGCCCTTTTCGTGGATGTGGAAGCCGTGCTCGCTGCCCGGCTTCAGGCCCGTGACCTGGCCGGTTACGTGGACCTTGCCATCGACCACCTTGAAGGTGACGCTGCCCTTGGTTTCGTTGCCCTGGGTCGGTGCCAGCTCGGCCGTTGCCGAAGCATCGGCAGCCGGTGCGGTGGCCGGTTCCGGCGTTGCCGCCGGTTCGGTGGTTGCACCCTCGGCCGGGGCGGCCGGCGGGGTTTCAGTCTGCGGAGCGGCCGGCTGTTGGCCGCAGGCCGCCAGGCCCAGCGCGGTGATGGCCGCAAACAACGAAGTGTGGATCAGACGCATTGGAATCTCTCCCTGGATGAAGCCTGCGGTGATCAGCGGACAACCCGGATCACGCCACAGGCGATGCGGACGCCGGCATTGCCGGCGGGCTGGCTGCGATAGTCGTCGGCGTTGGCATGCACGACCAGTGCACGTCCGGCGATATCGGTGGCGGCGCCTCCGCCAAGGGTAACGCCCTTGAGGTGGATATCGACGTTGGCGCGGCCCTGGGCGTCGGCACGCAGATTGTCCATGTCGCCCAGGTGGTGCTTGCCGGTACCGGCGCGGCCATGCGCAGCTCCACCGGGATTGAAGTGATTGCCGGCGCTGCTGGCATCCACCGCACTGCAGTCGCCGCGCTCGTGGATGTGGAAGCCGGCCAGCTGCATCGGCTGCAGGCCACCGATCAGGCCGGTGATGTGGATGCCACCGGGCTCCACCATCAGCGCGATGCGGCCACTGACGATGCTGGCCGAGGCCGGCGACAGATTGGCCTCGGCCTGCTTGGCGGCGCTGACCACGGTCGGCGGCGGCGGGGTGGGCTCGGCCTTCTTCGGCGCACTGCCACAGGCAGACAGCAGCACGGCGGCGGACAACGGCAGGATGGCAAAGGACAGGCGCATCGAAGACTCCTTGCAGATGACACTAAGCATTGCATCGTCCATGAACGATCAACGGTTCGGCAAGCGGGCGCGAGGATCGCGTGCAGGGGCCGTTCAATGGCCCCCGCGGCGGCGCCCGGCGCCCAGCTTGCGGGTAAGGGTATTGCGGCCGAGGCCCAGGCGGGCAGCAGCTTCGGCGCGGCGGCCGTGGGTGATCTGCAGCGCGGCCTCCAGCAGGGCATGGTCGACCCGCTCGCGCACCTGCGCGTGCAACCCTTCCACCCCTTCACCCAGCTGCCGGCGTGCCCATTCCGACAGCATCGCCTCCCACTGCCCTGGATCGGCACTGTTGCTGCTGCCGCGGCGGCCCCGCGCGCGGTTCAGCGCGGTATCGACATCGGCCACGCCGATGGTGTCCGCGGCGGCCAGCGCGGCCATCCGCCAGCACACGTTCTCCAGTTCACGCACGTTGCCTGGCCAATCATGCTCGCGCAGCGCCTGCAGGGCGGCGGCGGTGAGGCGCTTCGGCGGCGTATCCAGCTTGCGTGCGGCGGCGGCCAGGAAGGTGCTGGCCAGTTGCGCGATGTCCTCGCGGCGCTCGCGCAGCGGCGGCAGCTGCAGGCGCACCACGTCCAGGCGGTGCAGCAGATCGGCGCGGAACTTCCCCTGCGCGACCAGGCCTTCCAGATCCTGATGGGTGGCGGCCACCACGCGCACATCGACGCGGATCAGTTCGCGGCCACCCACGCGGAAGAACTCGCCCTGCGCCAGCACGCGCAGCAACCGCGTCTGCAACGGCAGCGGCATGTCGCCGATTTCATCCAGGAACAGCGTGCCGCCATTGGCCTGCTCGAAGCGGCCGATATGGCGGCGCTGCGCACCAGTGAAGGCGCCAGCCTCGTGGCCGAACAACTCGCTTTCCAGCAGTTCGGCCGGAATCGCGGCGGTATTGAGCGCGACGAACGGACCCTGCGCACGCGGCGATTCGCGATGCAGCGCATTGGCCACCAGTTCCTTGCCGGTGCCGGTCTCGCCGGTGATCAGCACCGCCAGCGGCGCTTGTGCCAGGCGGCCGATGGCACGGAACAGCGCGCGCATCGGCGGGGTGTCGCCCACCAGCTGTGGTGGTTGGTCGCTATGCGCTTCCGCCGCAGGTGTGGGCGCCGCCAGTGCCGGTGCAACGGCCGGCAGCACACGCTGCGCCAGCGCCACCGCGTCGTCCAGATCGAACGGCTTGGACAGGAATTCATGCGCGCCACCGCGGAACGCACCGGCCGTGCTGGCCACATCGGTATAGGCCGACATCACCACCACCGGCAGCTGCGGCAGCGCGGCCTTGAGCTTGTCCAGCAGCACGAGGCCATCGTCGCCGGGCATGCGCACATCGGTGAACAGCAGCGCCGGCGGCGGGCCCTCGCTGAGGGCCTGCAGGGCGGGGGCGGCACTGTCGAAATCGACGACCTGATAGCCCGCCTCGCGCAGCGCCGTGCACAGCACGAAGCGCACGGCACGATCGTCATCGACCACCCAGATGCGCTGCGGGGAGGAGGAGGACTCAGACATCGCGCGGGGCCTCCTCGGCCATGGCGGCGCCGTTGCCGATCGGCAACAGCAGGGTGAACACGGTATGGCCCGGACGCGAGCGGTAGGTCAGCGTGCCGCGATGCTCGCGCGCGACCTGCTGCGCCAGTGCCAGGCCCAGTCCAGTGCCTTCGGCACGGCCACTGACCAGCGGCAGGAACAGGTGTTCGGCCAGCTCCTCGGGCACCCCACGGCCGTCGTCGGCGATTTCCAGGCGCAGCGCCAGCGTATGCAGCTGTTCGGCGATGCGCACGCCATGCTCCACGCGGGTGCGCAGGGTGATGCTGCCGGCGCCGGCCTGGATCGCGTTGCGCACCAGGTTCCACACCGCCTGGGTAAGGCGGTCGGCGTCGCCGTGGAATTCGGGAATGCTGGGGTCGTAGTCGCGCTGCAGGCGTACCGCCCAGCCGGCCTCGTTCTCGGCCAGGCGCAGCACGCGCTCCAGCGCGGCATGGATGTTCAGTTCGGCATGTGGTGCGGCCGGAGCCGGCGACAGCAGCTGGTCGAGCAGGCCGTTGAGGCGTTCGATCTCCGAGCCGATCAGCTCGATCAGTTCGCGTTCGCTGGCATCGTGCTGGGCCGCGCGGCGGGCCAGCAGCTGGGCGGCGCCCTTCAGCCCGGCCAGCGGATTGCGCAGCTCGTGGGCCAGCCCCTTCAGCGCCGCGCTGAGCGCGCTGGGCAGCGCCTGGGTCGGGTCGAGCCCGGGGAATTCATCGACCGGATGTGCCTCCAGCAGCCAGCCACCATCGTCGCGGCGGCTCATCCAGCCCTCGGCGAAGCGCGGTGCCTCGCCGGGCACCGCCAGCGCCAACCGGTTCAGGCGCAGGCTGTCGCGCTCATCGCGGGCCAGGAAATGGGCCAGCGCCTCGCCCTGCACTTCCAGAGCGACCAGCGGCCGACCCAGCAGGCGCCGGGCGCTGACGCCCAGCCAGCGGGCGAAGGCCGGATTGCAGCCGGCGATGCATCCATCGGCCCCGGCCCAGGCCAGCGGCGTGCCCAGGGCATCGAGGGACGGCGGGGGTGCGGGGTCGGACATTGCACCAATGTAGTGCAAAACGCGGGTCCGGGGTCGGATCCCTTTCCGTCAGGAAAGTGGACGCTTTGGCAAAGTCAGTGCTGTAGGCACCAACTATGGCGAATCGCATGAGTACGAACTATGCCGAACTGTAGTTTCAGGGTGGGTTCCCAGATTCGACAGTTCAGGGAACTGCGGAACCAGCTGAGAGCGTACGCCTGTTTGGCCAGCCAAGAACGCATTCGTGAGAATGAAGCGTTAAGACTAGCGGGCCATCTTAGGTGCCGAAGGCTAGCGCCCTTGCTCAGGCCCTCAGATTGCCTCGGTTGCCGCTTCCGCAGCCTCGAGGCACTATCTAGTGGCGGCTGGCTTGGCTGCATGGAAGGCGCTCAGGGGGAGCGAAGATATGCGCTTGGAAGCAATCAGCATTACCAACTTTCGTTGCTATGGGGATGAGATCCGGGTCGAACTGGACGACTTGACTACTTTTGTCGGCCGGAATGACATCGGCAAGTCAGCGATTCTGGAAGCGCTAGAAATATTCTTCAACGCAGACGTGGTGGCCATGGAGCAGGGAGATGCTCATGTTCACAGCGTAGACAAGACCGTTTCGATCACGTGTGAGTTCTCGGAGCTTCCGCCAACACTGACGTTAGACGCGGGGGCAGATACCACGTTGGCCGATGAGTATCTTTTGACCTTGGACGGCCGGCTGAAAATTCGTAAAACCTACGACTGCACCAGCAAGAAGCCATCCGCAGAAGTGCTGGTGCTTGCGTTTCACCCCACTGCGGCCAATTACGACAACCTGCTGGAATTGAAGGAGAAGGAGCTCCAGAAGAGGGTGAAAGATCTTGGCTTGGCGGTTGCATTGAAGGGCAACCCTGGCATGCGCCGCGCACTTTGGGCGGCCGCTGGCGACCTCAAGCTTCAAGAGGTCGCAATCGCGGTCGGCAAGTCCAAGGAGGACGTCAAACGTATCTGGGACCAGATTGAGCCTCACTTGCCGATGTTCGCTCTCTTCCAAAGTGATCGGAGCAGTCGGGACTCGGACAGCGAGGTCCAAAGCCCGATGAAGGCAGCCGTCGCTGCTGCCATTGCAGAGGTCCAAGATGACATTGCTCGAATCCAAACAAAGGTTCGCGAGAAGGCCGAAGAGATTGCGAAGAACACGCACAGAGCTTTGAGCACGATCGATCCCAACCTTGCCAGCGAACTTACACCAGAGTTCAGCCCTCCCACCGCCGCCAAGTGGCAGGGACTGTTTTCGCTCGGCTTGAGCACCGACGATGGCATACCGTTGAACAAGCGAGGCAGCGGCGTCAGGCGGCTTGTGCTGGTGAGCTTCTTCAAAGCCGAAGCGGAGCGACGGCTCAAAACCAGCACCAAGCGCAGCATCATCTACGCGATCGAGGAGCCAGAGACGGCTCAGCACCCCAGCAACCAACGGATTCTCATCGACTCCTTCAAGGTGTTGTCAGAAGACCCCGGCTGTCAGGTCATATTGACCACTCACAGTCCCGGATTTGCCTCGGCGCTACCCCAGCAGAGCATTCGTTACATCTCTCGCCACTCCGACACGAAGAAGCCGCAGGTTGAGTCGGGGGTCGACGTGTTCGGTAAGGTGGCTGAAGCATTGGGCGTAACGCCTGACAGCCGGGTCCAGGTACTAGTGTGCGTCGAAGGTCCAACCGATGTACTAGCCTTGAAAGCCCTTTCCAAAGCGCTCCACGAGGTCGACTCCAACCTGCCAAATCTTTCATCCGATGAGCGACTTGCATTTGTTGTCCTAGGCGGTGGAACGCTGGAGCACTGGGTCAATCACCACTACCTGCGGGGCCTAGGCAAGCAGGAGGTGCACATCTACGACGGCGATGTCCCGGCATATGCCCTAAGCGCGCAGCAGGTCAATGACCGTGGGGACGGGTCATGGGCTGTCGTCACAACCAAGCATGAGATTGAGAGCTACTTGCACAAGGACGCAATTGCGCTCGCGTTCGGATTTGAGATTGAAGTCACTGATCACCCCATGGCGGGCAAAGCTGTTCCAAAGGTCTTCGGGGAGGCTTTTGTCGCCCACGCTGGCGTAGGCAGTCCGCTTAAAGACTCCAACGCCAAGAGAAAGTTGGCTCAGCATGCGTTCCCTTGCATGACAGCAGCCATGTTGGAAGAGCGTGATCCCGATGGCGAAGTTCGTGGTTGGATGCGTCGGCTAGGCGAGATGTTGGCTTAAATGCCCCTTTGGGTCGGAAACTGGCCTTCGTTACCCCCGATAAGAGTCCGTAGATCCAGAATTGGATATCTGCTCCCCAAGCCTAAGCTTTGGCAAATGCCCCCTTCCGGCCAGAAGCGGACACGCGGTGAGGGCGGGCCTGTCTACTGCATCCTGTCAAATTCAGTGTGGTGTGGTGTTGGCCGGTTAAGCCGCTAGACTTGTCACGTCTATGGAGGGGAGGGCTATGGCTGGCTTAGTCGAAATCTTGGTTCTTATACTCCTTAGTGTGGTGCTGTTCTATGTCGTGGCGTCCAGGGAGCGGGTCATCCGAGAACTGCGCGATCAGGCAAGTCAGCAGGGCAGGGATATCGCCGCGTTGCGACAGGTGATGGATGCAGTTGCGGATAGGGTGCTTCTCAGCCGCGAGCAACGTCGCGTCAAGTGGTTTGACGAACTGCCACCTCTCGCATTGGAAGACTTCAAATCACTCACTACGGGAGCCGAGCGCGAGCTGATCTTGGCGTGCGGGGGGGGCGATGACGCTGAAGTCCTAGGCTTGCACTACCGGCATGCCCACCTTGAATTTCGTTCGGATGGGGAAAAGGATGCGGTTGCCCACGGTTTCGCCCGCGAATGGGCGAAGGCTGAGACCGACCGTCCTGTTAAGATCTATTTGAACCAGTACGCGCTGACTTCCAAGATTGTTGGATTGAATCAAGATGGCTTCGTTAAGATCGCGCCGTACCGTGCGCGGCTTCCCGAATGAGTACATTGTCCGTTGATGAAGAGCTGGCGCTATTGCTAGCCGAACTTGAGAGAGCGAACGGCGGAAGCGTCGATTTCGATTGGAGCGAGGAGTTCGACTTCCCGAGCTTTGTAACAACAACCAATGGTCAGCAGTGTCACTTCACTCGATCAGCGCTCGCAAGCCTGCACAGATTGGCGAGGTTGCTCCATAAAAGTAGAAGTCCGTCGGCCACACGAATTGAACTTCCAGAATTCACCAAACAATTGCGGCGCGTGACTGCAAATGCGTTCGCTGATGGTCTTTTGAGTCGCGACGACGAGCAGTTATTGCGCGCAAGCAAGCGAGTACTGAAGAATATTTTAGACACGAGCATCGAAACTGCAGCAGGACGCGTTACGCACTATTTTCCAGCATGGACGACGGGTTTCGTAGCGAATAAGTATTTCTCACTTGGCCCACTTATCATCACCGATATTCGAGGCTGGCTGAAGTTGGTGGAGATATACTCCGGCATTGACGATGAAGTCCTCGATCCGACTTGGAAGGACGCTCTCCTTGGTAGTGCGCCTCGACCGAGCGCAAGTCGCACAACAAATTTATTGCATGAAATCGAGGAGGCGCTCGGCACCTGTGACGCAGTGATCGTCGTCCCCGTGGTCGGCTTTGAGATGGAGTACTCCCGCAAGTTGGCCAGGATCGTCAGCAAGACCTGTCTCGACGCCGTTTCTCTGTTGCATCAGAGTATCGAGGTGTTCCAGCGCCAGAGTCTTTACGATGAACGTTTGAGTCCATTGGACAGTCGTACGCTGTTTGAGGTTGACGGATATCTGGAAATCTCAGGCAAGATGAATCTGCGCCATAAAATGGGACCACGCCAAAATTCGTTCGTGACAGAGGAGGTCAACAGCCATCGGAGGGCTATTGAAAAGGTGGTGGACGGCCTGTTGAGCGAACGCACTGCAACGCATCCAAAGTTGTCTGCACGATGGGCGACGGCACTCAACTGGTTTGCCGAGGGATGCAGAGAGCCTGACGATGCGGTAGCGCTGGCGAAGATCGGTACGGCTCTCGATGTCCTCTCGTACGTCGGTAAGAAGGAAGGCATTATTCAAATGGCATGCAATTTCATCAATGCCGAACGAGGCAGTGTCGTTACGTCCGGGGCGCTCAGCATGACTATGGAGGGTCTCATCAAGCGCATTTACGAATATGGACGCTCTCAAGTGCTGCATGGCAACCATGTTGACCGTCTCAAGTCATTTGCAGACGATCGGCGTGTCGCTTCTCAGTTGACTGGGCACGTGCTGCGTGAAGCCTTGATCCGCTTTGGGAAGTACGAAGGTGCAGACGCCGATGATGCGTTTCGGGCAATGCCGTCGCGAGACTAATGATCTTCTTCTAGAAGTGAGTTGCGATTTCGCACATGCCTCTCGATGAAAGAAGCCACTCATCCTATTAAGAACTAGCTCCCAGTTTCGGGGTGTTTTTCAAGCTGCAGGCGCATCTGTTCAACAATGGTCTCGATGATGGCCTCATCGTTCAACTGGCCCTTAAAGTCCATTGCCTCAGTATTGTCTAAGAAAGCTCTTGCCACCATCGCGAATCGCCCTGGATCCGCCTCGATTCGCTTTAGTAAGCGAATAAAACCCTCCCCTCGGCGGAGGAAGTCCGCATTTAAGTACATGCATGCAGAGGCAATTTCCTCGTTAATAGTATTAATTGGATCGCTGAAAGAGCCGTCCTTATAGTCTACGTACAACCCTGTGTTTTTTATTTCGTTCATTTCCTTGTGAAATTTGTCCTGGAACTTTTTGAATTCCGCGCGGGCGGCATCCCAGTCGCGACACTCGCGTGCAGATCGTTCTTCGTCCGTTGGCTCTGCGTTGTACGCGTTTGCGTGGTTCTTTACTTTGTGGTCGCGAAAGCTCCTCGTGAGCTGAGCCTCATTGAAGTCGTTCCCTGTGAGGATCGATACAACCGCGCCACCTAAAATGTCCACTTTAGAACACTCCTCCATCGAAATTTGGTGGAGTGTAGCGGCGCGGGCGAAGGCACCGCTTTTCCCAAGAGTCTGTGCCTCCGAGTACAGAGCGATAGCATTCGTGTGGATCAATTCCGCGCCCACGATCAAGCTCTGCATGCGCGACATCGTGTCCTTAGCAACGGTCATGTTCTAATCTTTTAGGTTGGCAAGTCGCTTGGCGACTGAATAGTACATGAGTGGCTCCTCGCGCAAGAGAGGAAGATAAGCAGGTGTCCCAACAAAGCAAGAAGCTTTGGCGCACATAAAGCTGTGCAATAAATCGCACAGGATGCAGTGCGCAGCCCCCTCTCGGGGTGTCTGCTTTCGGCCATAAGCAGACATCCACCCCATCCCTGATAAACATCCCTAGGCCGCAGCAGACCTCGAGCCTGCTGCGGTCAATTGGTTTTGGGGCAGACTACGCCAATGGCCTAAATTCCCCTAGGTCAGTGAGTCTAGCTCGTCCCTTCTAGGACGCCTTAGGCCACTTCAAGTTGATGCATCGTCCGCACAGAAAATCCCATGCATCGCGCCCAGCAGTGCTGCAACGCGCGGGTCTGCCATGCGGTAGATGATCGACCGCGATTCCCGCCGGGTCGCTACAAGCTTTCGTTGGCGGAGTTCGGCCAGTTGCTGGGAGAGCGCCGGCTGTCGAATGCCAGTTGCGTCCTCAAGTCCGCCCACCGTCATTTCACCTTGCGCGAGCTGGCATAGCAGCAACAGGCGCGAGGGGGTGGCCATGAAGCGCAGCAACTCGGCCACTTCGGGCACGCGCTCCTTCATCGTGGCTAGGTCAGACGGGCTGAATGGGGGGCTGGTCACAGGCAATGGCAACTTGGGCGGCTGAGGTGATGCGAACACCATGGGTAACCCGTTCAATCTAGCATGTTTCAATAGTTGCACATATTACGTAACTATGTAATTCTCAGGCCACGAAGCCTCCTGGAGCCAGTCATGATCCCATCCGTAGAGACAGACGCCCCCCTGGAGCAGGCTGTGCGCCTAGTCAGCGATGCGCGTGCCGGCCTGCTTCCCTCGCCTTCCGTGAAGACGTTCTTCGATCCTGCTACGTTCACTGCCAGCCACGTCGTACGCGATCCAACGTCTTCAGCGTGCGCCATCATCGACAGTGTCCTGGACTTCGACATGGCCGCAGGCCGCACGTCCACGTCCTCCGCATCGGCGTTGGTGGACTACGTACGTGCCGAGCGCCTGCAGGTTCAATGGTTGCTGGAAACCCACGCGCATGCCGACCACCTGTCCGCGGCTCCATGGCTGCAGGAGCAGGTGGGAGGCGCGCTGGCTATTGGCGAACACATCACCGCAGTCCAGGAAACCTTCGGCAAGGTCTTCAACGCCGGCACTGCATTCAAGCGGGATGGCAGCCAGTTCGATCGCCTGTTCGCCGACGGTGCCTCCTTCCGCATCGGTAATCTGCAGGCGATGTCGCTGCACGTGCCAGGCCATACCCCCGCTTGTCTGGCGTACGTGATCGGCGACGCCGTATTTCCTGGAGACACGCTGTTCATGCCGGACTACGGCACCGCCCGATGCGACTTTCCAGGTGGCTCGGCGCGCCAGTTGTATCGCTCGATCCAGCGCCTGCTGTCCCTGCCCGACGCCGCCCGCGTATTCCTGTGCCATGACTACAAAGCCACCGGCCGGGACCATTTCGCATGGGAAACAACCATCGGTGCCGAAAGGACAACAAACATGCATGTGCACGAGGGCGTGAGTGAAGCCATGTTCGTGGAACTGCGGGAGGCTCGTGATGCCACGCTTCCGATGCCACGGCTGATCCTGCCGTCAGTGCAGGTCAACATGTGCGCCGGCCATCTGCCCGAACCCGAAGAAAACGGCGTGCGCTACCTCAAGCTGCCGGTGGACCTGCTATGACGCTCTCTCATCTGGCCTGGTATTGGCCGCTCGCTGGCGGTGCCATGATCGGAACAGCGGCCGGAGCCTATCTACTCCTTCTCGGGCGCGTTGCTGGCATCTCGGGTCTGCTTGCCAGGACACTGGGCATGCCGGGTGACGGCGGACGCAGCAGTGCTGCCCTGTTCCTGGCGGGACTTGCCCTGGCGTCAGGCTTGGCAATGGTGGCCAGGCCCATACCCCTGCCGGCGCTCTCCGCAAACGGAGCAGTGGTATTGGTGATTGCCGGACTGCTGGTGGGTTACGGAACTCGCCTTGGCGCTGGCTGTACCAGTGGGCACGGTGTCTGCGGACTAGGCCGGGCATCGCCGCGTTCGGTGGTGGCGACCTGCGTGTTCATGCTCGTGGGCATGGCCACGGCAACCCTGGTACAGATTGCGACCGGAGGCCCGGCATGATCCGTCTTGCCGCGTTCCTGTGCGGCGCACTCTTCGGATTGGGCCTGGTCGTATCCGATATGGCCAACCCAGCCCGCGTGCTTGCTTTCCTGGATGTGAGCGACGCCTGGGACCCCTCCCTGGCCCTGGTCATGCTGGGCGCACTGATTCCTTCCGGCGCAGCCTACCTGTGGATACGCGCCCGAGGAACACCACTGCTTGCCGCATCGCTGCACATTCCCACCCTTCGCATCATCGATCGGCGCCTGGTCATTGGTGCGGCGATATTCGGCCTGGGTTGGGGACTGGCTGGCGTGTGCCCCGGCCCAGCCATTGCGTTGCTGGGAACCGGCCAGCCCTTCGCGATCATCTTCGCCACGGCAATGATCGCTGGTGTGCTCCTGCATGGCCTCATTCATCGCCCCACTACAACTACGGGACAACCATGAACCTCAAGCCACTATCTGCCAGCCTCAAGGTGTCCGGCCAGCTCCTGCCAGGGAATATTGAAGCCCTGAAGGAGCAGGGCATTGCGAGCGTGATCTGCAACCGGCCCGACGACGAACAGCCGGAGCAGCCCAGTCACCATGCGCTGCAGGCTGCCTGCCACCAGGCGGGCATGCAGTTTGCCTATCTCCCGGTGGTGCCTGGCGTCATTACCGATGATCAGGTGAAGACCTTTGCCAAGTTGATCGACGCGCTGCCGCGCCCTGTTGCCGCCTACTGCAGAACCGGCACCCGTGCTGCGATGCTTTGGGCGCTGTCGGAAGTCGTTCACAATGGAGCGGCGTTTGCCGACGTCCTGTCTGTTGCTTCGGACGCAGGCTATGACCTTTCCTCCATCGCAACACGGCTGCAGCAAGGACCGGCGTCCGGCGGCTGACATATGGAAACGCTATCTCTGCTGCAGTGGGTGCTGGGCGGCCTGTCTGGCGTCCTGGTCGGCTTCGTCCTCGGGGTGGTTGGCGGGGGCGGATCCATCCTGGCGGTACCACTGATGCTCTACGTGGTCGGAGTGGAAGATCCGCATGTGGCTATCGGCACCAGCGCCCTGGCAGTGGCGGTCAATGCGGTGTCGAATCTGGTGATACATGCCCGTAGAGGGAATGTTCGTTGGCCCTGTGCCTCGGTCTTCGCCCTGGCGGGGATCGCGGGCGCCTACCTGGGTTCCAGCTTGGGCAAGGCGTTCGACGGCAAGAGGCTGTTGGCGCTGTTTGCTGTGGTCATGATCATTGTCGGCATCGCCATGCTTCGCAGGCGCAACACGCTTGGCTTCGCGGACGCTCGGCTCGGCAGACGCAACGCGGCCGCACTGATTGGGCTGGGCGCCACCGCCGGCGGGCTTTCCGGCTTCTTTGGAATTGGCGGAGGGTTCCTCATCGTGCCCGCACTGGTGGCCGCGACGGGAATGCCGATCATCGCCGCCGTCGGAAGCTCGCTCGTCGCCGTCGCCGCATTTGGCATGACCACCGCATTGAACTACGCGCATGCAGGTCTGATCAACTGGAAGCTCGCGGCAGTCTTCGTCGTTGCCGGAATGGCTGGCGGTACTGCAGGAGCAGCAACTTCGACGAAGCTTGCCAGCTATCGTGGAGCCCTGAACACGGTATTTGCAGTACTGATCTTCATTACTGCCGCATACATGCTGTGGAAGGTGAGCTGACCGGATGTATGCCAGCCCCCGCCAAGGCCTACGTTGGGTCACCTTCACCGAGGGCGGCGCGCAGCAGGAGCAGTTCAACGATGAAACCCAGCGCGGCCCGATCCTCAATGCCACCTGGCGGCCGGACACCGCGCTGGCCGAGCTGGTGGTGAATGCTGGTGTGGATGGCCAATGGCAGGACAACATCGTCCAGCGCTACCGCACCGTGCAGCGCCAGCGCCAGCGCCAGCGCCAGGCTACCCTGCGCGACTGGGACTTCGATCTGGATACGCGCGGTGCGTACGTGCAGGCGGTGATATACCCGATCGACCGGCTCAAGCTGGTACCGGCGCCCTGCGCTGGACGTCGCTGAAGTCCGTCGAGAACAGCAATATCGGCGTGGCCAACGGCAAGACCCTCAGCCATGTGTCTCCCCACTTCGGGGCAACGTACGATCTCGCTCCCGGCATCGCCCTGTTTGCGGGCTACTCGACCGCCTTCCGTGCACCGTTCGGCTTCATCGGTCTTGCAACGCCGGAGCCTGAAACGTCCACCAACGTGGAAGGGGCCTGAAACGTCCACCAACGTGGAAGGGGCCTGAAGCTGTCACTGCTTGGGCGTGGACTTTCCGGCGCCGTTACGGTATTCCGGCAGAAGCGCGAAGACGTGGCGGTATCCGAGACTGTCGAGCTGCATCCGCGTTTTCAAGGTTGGTTGGCCTCGCGGCTAAGCTCCCGATCTTGAGCTCCCAGCCGGCCCGACGACGTGGGACCGCCTCATCGCGTGCACAGCGAATGCCATCCGTAGAGACGGGGAAAGTCGGCGCGTTGGAAAGGGTCCGTCAATAGTCGTGGCTGTCATTGTCCCTATATCATCGCCACCTACGGAGCCAACAACTCATCGCCGATGCCGAACGCCCCGACACGACGCCGCCTCTGTACCGCCCTGCTCACCGCAGGTGCTGGGCTGATTGTGCCTGGCGTCCGAGCAAGCAGGCGACTGTCTGGGAGCCGCCAGTCGTTGACGGCCCTGCTTGAGGCTGAGCACCAGCCGGGAATGGCTGCAGTCGTCGTGGAGCGAGGACGGGTCGCCGAAACAGGCACTGCGGGACTGCGCAGGGATGCCAGCGCCGCGCGGGTCGATCGGCATACCGTGTTCGAAATCGGCTCTATCACCAAAGTATTCACTGCCCTGCTGGTGTTCCGGCTCCGGCAGTGGGGCTGGCTTGATACGGACGCCCCTATAGGACGCTACTTGGATGCACTACCAGTGGCATGGGAGCCCATTGCACTGTCGCGCCTGCTGAGCCATACATCCGGCATTCCGAACTACCTGAACGAGCGCAACTTTCTCGAATTGATGCCGATGGATCCTGCGCCTAGAGAACTATTGGCAATGGTCGGGAAAGCGCCCCTCGAGTTCGCCCCAGGAACACGATTCGCTTATTCGAATACGAACTACATACTTCTCGGCCTTGCCATTGAGCGGGTGACGGGCATGGACTACTGGCAGTTTCTGCAGGACGAAATCCTGGGGCCGCTGGACATGCGCGATGCCGGGCCCCGTCGCACCGGCGACCGCCGCAGCATTGCCCAAGGACACCTCTACCAGGATGGACATTGGCTCGATCCGCCCCTCACCGCACCGGGCTCCGCCTGGGCTGCTGGAGGGCTGCTCGCCAGCATCGACGACATGGCACGTTTCGCCGTAGCGCTGGACCGGGGCGATCTGCTGCCCCATACATTGCTGCGTGAGATGTGGCGCGGCACACGCCTTGCCGACGGTACCACAGCCAGCTGGGGCGCTGGCTGGGAGTTGGCTGAGGACGGCGACGTGGTGGGGCATGGCGGCGGGACGGCAGGCTTTACGGGATACATCCGACACGTTCGTTCGCTGCGGCGAACCGTCGTAGTGCTTGTCAATCGCGCTGGAGACATCGGCCCGCAGGGCATCGCTGAGCGCCTGGACTTAGGGTTGCGCGCAAGCAAGGGCTGAACCGCCCGGGTACCAACTCACGCTCGCTAGCAAGCCCAATTCAACCAGCTGCCACAGGTTGTCCCCAGCTTGAGAGTACCTCGCAGCAGGATCATCGCTCCAACGCCGCGGCTTGAATTGCCCTTCGATCAAGTTCGAATTCGAGTGCTTGGATAGCTCGGGACAGTGCTGTACGGGCGTGCTCTACTGCCGCGTTCACAACGGCGGGGTCTGCTGACCGTGCTAGCGCCCCGAATGCCTTCTGCAGCCGGATGTTGACCTCCAGCGAGCCGGCCGCATCCCTGGAGATTGGTGTGAATGCATCCTCGAACATGTCGCGGACATCGAGGCACTGCACGTGCACATGCGGATAGAGCACATCACACGTCTCAGCGTCCCCGGTGTGGCTGGCCCATGCACAGAGCAGCCTGACACAGGTCCCGATGACGTCGATGCAGGTGCCAGGGTCGTTCACCGCAGGTGACATGGCTCGCTGGGCAATTTCCGCAAGCACGACCAGCCCGAACCGTGGGTCATTCTCGATGGAGCGCGTGTCACTGAAGGAAATGGCTGAGATCACTTCACTCTGCACTTCCGGAAGCGGGCTCCCTTCGATGGCTATCAAGGGACGGGCTGGGGTCGCGAACGTACCCGGCTGGCAGAGCAGATGAACGCGCAGATCATGTTCCCGTGCAATGCCGTCGATCCGGGCGACGTCCACATGTTCAACGTACGCAACCTGATCGCCAACCAGCAGTACCGCCCCCTCCCCTACCGGGACCGCACTGGCTCCGCCGAGTCGAGGCTCCTCGGCGCGGCGCTTCATTGCCGCTTTGGTCGCCCGCTCCACCAGATCGATGGTTTCGCCAACGCGGCCAAAGCGTGAGAACTGCTCGATAGCCCTGAGCAACGTCACTGTGATGACGATGATGACCGCGATGGTTGCCCCGAACAGCACAAGCCGGCCGCTGTCTCCGTAGATGCCGGTGCTGAGCGCGATGAGGCCCACGATCGAGAACAGGAAGGCACCAATGAAGGTGGCCAGCGCACCTTGGGCCCGGGTGTCTTCGATCAGCAGGCGGGCCGCGCGCGGGGTGGCGCTGCTCGACGCGGACCCGTAGGCCGAGACCATGGTGGACAGCGAGAAGGTGGTGACCGTCAGCATCGACGCGGCAAGTATGCCAAGAATGTTACCGACGGAATCGGCGCCGATCCGTGCGGCAAGGCCGGTGGGAATGAGGAACTTCAGGAACGCGCCGGCCAACGCCGTGATGATGCCCAGGGCGCCATACAGGGTCGAGCGGAACCACATCCGCTTTGTAACTTTGCTGGCTGCAAGCCTCAATCTGGTGAGCACGGGCAACTTCCTGGGCAGTTGCGCCATCAATAACACGGTCGGGCGCCGAGGACACGTCAACGCAGGGTCACGCCCGGCCCAAGGCAGATGCCGCTCCTCCGGGCGGCATCTGTGTACGGATTCTACGAGCGCACCTTGTCCAGGAACTGACGGTGGCGCTCGTACTGATCGAGCACATCGTGGATAAGCTGAACCTTGGTCCACCCCATGACGTCGTAGTCCTGCCCGCCCTCCCGCAGATAGACCTCCGCTCGGTAATGACGGGTACCCTCGCTGACCGGTCGACGGGGATCCTGCAGGGCGAACGTCGGCGGCTCATAGGGCTGGGGCCGTACGGAGTAGAAGAAGTCCATCTCCTCGCCATGGCCAACCTGCAGCCACGCACGACCATCCTCCCCCTTGGAGACCTGGACCGGAAGATCCTGCTTGCGCAGCTCAGCCGCAACCTCTTCCAATGCAGGAATGACGCGCTGCTCGATGAAGCCGGTCACCTCGATCTTCAACGGGTTGTGCGCCAGCAGGCGCAGGCGCGCCCGCCAATCCTCGCTGGTGCCCGGCAGGATACGTGCCTCCCGCAGGATCGAGCGCTTGGTCGCATCGAGATGCATGGCCTTCAGCAGTCCCCAGCACATCAGGATCATGACGATCGTAAATGGCAACGCGCTGGCAATGGTGGCTGCCTGCAACGACTCCAGCCCGCCGGCCACCAACAGGGCAATTGCCAGGCCGCCGACCAGCAGCGCCCAGAAGATCCGCTGCCAGACCGGCGATTCCTCCTCACCCTTCGAGGTGAGCATGTCGATTACCAGGGCGCCGGAGTCCGCTGAGGTTACGAAAAACAGCGCAACCAGGATGACAGCAAGCGAAGAGGTCAGCATGGTCAGGGGCAGGTGTTCCAGGAACTCGAAAAGCGCCATCGAGCTGTCGGTTGAGACCGCCTGCACCAACTGCTGGATGCCCTCTGCCCGCACCATGTGCAACGCGGTGTTGCCGTAGATGGTCATCCACAGGAATGTGAAGCCAAGCGGCACAAGCAACACCCCTACCACGAACTCACGGACGGTGCGTCCACGTGAGATGCGCGCGATGAACATGCCAACGAAGGGCGACCACGCAATCCACCAGCCCCAGTAGAACAGCGTCCAGCCACCCAGCCAACCGGTGGGTTCGTAGGCATAAAGGTTGAAAGTCATCGAGAACAGCTGGGAAACGTACATGCCGGTGTTCTGCACCAGTGCCTGCATCAGGTGCACGGTGGGTCCACAGACCAGGACGAAGGCCAGCAGCGCCGCCGCCAGGATCATGTTGAGCTCGGACAACCTGCGTACGCCGCTGTCCAGGCCAGCCACGACCGATCCGGTGGCCACCAGTGTGATGACGGTGATCAAGCCAACCTGGGCGAGCGTACTGACCTCCAGGCCGAACAGGTAGTTCAGGCCGGCGTTGATCTGCATGACGCCCAGTCCCAGCGAGGTGGCCAGGCCGAAGATGGTACCCAGCGCGGCAAACGTGTCTACGGCATGTCCCAACGGGCCGTGGATACGGTCGCCGATGAGCGGATACAGCGCGGAGCGGACACGCAGCGGGAGATTGTGTCGGTACGCAAAGTACGCCAGCGACAGCGCTACCACCGCGTAGATCGCCCATGCGTGGATGCCCCAGTGGAAGAAGGTGATGCGCATCGCCTGGCGGGCAGCGGCGGCGGACTCAGGCGAACCAACCGGCGGCGTGGCGTAGTGCATGATGGGCTCGGCAACGCCAAAGAACATCAGACCGATGCCCATGCCGGCAGCGAACAACATTGCGAACCAGGAACCGTAGCTGTAGTCCGGCGTACTGTGGTCAGGGCCGAGCTTGATGCGGCCGTAACTGCTGATGGCGACGCCGACGACAAAGACCAGGAAGCCGGCTACTGCAAGGATGGTGAACCAACCTGCATCGTTGGCGGCCCATGACTTGGCCGCGGTGAACCACCGCGTGGCCATTTCGGGCGCGAAGGCGGCAAGCGCGAGCAGCGCGATGACGATGGCTGCCGTGGGAATGAACACCTGCGGAAGGATCCGCTGGCGAACGGGGGGATGTTGCGGAGCCGTGCTCTGCATGGATACCTCCGTGTTATTGGGTGGAAGAACCTGCGGCTTGCGCGAGGCCGATCAGAAGTAGAAGCCGATATTGAGGTTCAGCCGCGAATGCCAGCTGGAAGGGCCTCCTTCGTCGATGCCGATACCATCACCACCAGCAAACCACATGTTGCGGCCAGCGATCCAGTCGACATAGGTGAGCATGATGCCTTTCTGCAGGCTGCAACCGGTCACGTTCTGCCACGAATCACGAAGCCCCGCGCGGTGCCCGACCGGGCGGGTCATGCTGAGGTTGTTATAGCAGGTGATGTCATCCAGCCAGCCCTTCTGGCCGAACGAATAGGCGATGTTGGCGCTTGGCACATCCGCCTGCGCTGCAACCTGGAAGGGGGATTGGAACGCCGACAGTGCGATGCGATCTCCGGGCACGTCATACCGGTACCGCGCCCACTGCAGCTGCGCGGTCCAACCATCGCGCTGCCACTGTGCATGGAGGGCCGCGCCCTGATGACCGTAGTGACGCCGTGTCTGAGTGTTCTGCACCTTGCCAGCAAACGCTGATGCGCCCAGCAACAGTTCGCCGCCGCCCCAGTCGCGCGCGCTCTCCACGCGTGCATGCAGTCGTTGCCGCTCGCGATACGGCAACGCCTCGGTCTGCGCGACATCAAAGGAGTAGCGATCGTAGCGAGCCCCGGACCCGTATTCGTCTCCGGAGAACCAGCCAAGATGCCAAGTTGTGCTGCCGCTGCGGTGAATCACTATAAGGCCCGGATCGTAATCATCCTCGACGCCCAGGTAGTAGCCGGAGCCGAACCAGAAACTCTGCGAAACGGTAGGGAGCAGCCCGAACGGGACTTGCTGGATACCTACCTTCAGCTGGGTAGCATCGGAGAACTGCCAGCCCGCGTACGCGTGATGCACGGCGTCGAAACCATCGTACCAGCGGTACTGGGCAGAGAAGGAAAACGGTCCGGTTCCAGCGTCAAGATCTGCGCGCAGCAGTTCAAGCTGCAGGCGGCTGGTCGGCCCGTAGTCGAGCCAGCCATAGTTGAACCTGACGGCGCCTCCTGGATCAAAGTAAGGATCTCTATGGAGGTTATCCTCAGAAGCATCTGCAGCCAGCGAAGTTCCCGCCAACGCGGCAGCGACAATGAAGGGAATTGATCTCACGGTTATGCGCCTTGCCTCCCTGATCTGCTACGGAAAGCACTTGAGTCTAACGTCGATTCATCCAATGCCTCAAACTGGCGTTCTCAAAGAACTCTTGGCGACGCCACGTGAAAATCATGTGCAGTGAGAGAGTAGCTAACACGATCCACTTTTTAGTAGTCGATCCTGTGATTGAGCGACTCATAGTGGATGTGGAGTGACACGCAATGTCATTTGAGAATAGGCTAGGGCCTCGACACCGGGGAAGAATTCATGACTATTGATATCAGCGGCCTTTCTGCCAAGGAACTTCGCTCACTGATTGCTCAGGCGGAGAAGCAGCAGTCCAAAGTGCTGTCACGCCCTAAGGCCACAGCGATGCGCGCCAAGATCAACAAGTACGTCAAGGATCATGGATACACGATAGAGGAACTCTACGGCGCTTCAGTGATCGTGCCCTCCGAAACCGCCAAGAAGCGAGGTGATCGGAGGTCTGCCAAATCGACAGTGCCCAACACCGCCCCCAAGTACCGCAATCCTGCAGTGCGCGGCCAGACGTGGTCCGGTCGAGGGCGGCAACCGCGATGGATAGCCGAGCTGGTAGCAAGCGGAAAATCACTGAATGACTTCCTGATCAAGTAGTGATAGCGGGGCAGCCGTACACCGGTACCGCAGCAAGTCCTGAGAATCATTAGTCATCAGATCGAACAGGATGCTGGTGCGCGGAATGCCCTGCCAGGTTGGCGATCAAAGATTTCAGCTAGTCGCAGTTGATGTGACAGCGGGCGAACAGCAGGCGCTCCCCTTGCCTTTGGAGAGTGCGCTCAGGCAGCAATGATTGCAGTATCCGCTTCTGGCCAGAAGCGGACCTGGATCAGGGCCAATGCGGCCGGGATAGCTTCGGGCCGCTGCGATCCTAGGCAACTCGGTCACTTCACCAGGTTCCAAGAGACGCCGGTGTCGAGCGGTACAGCCTACTAGCGTCAGCGAAAGCAACGGCGTTAGGTCAAAGTTGCGTCGGATCCGAAGGATTAGAGCCCTCATGGCAAACCCTCGTCATGTGAACTCTCGCTAGAATCAGCTAAACCTCCGGGGCGGCAATGGCCAGTAGAAGTCAGCTTCGCCAAGCAATCATTGAAGCTCAGGCTTCGCTACGCTTGGAGGGCCTGCCCATCGGAGATCGAGATGATGACATCTATGCCGCAGCCATTGATGGTTCGCTCCGTAGACCGTTGCGCGATCTGGTCTTGAAGCGTATTCGCGCCGAGTTGGGGCTGGCTCACGAGACGAATGAAAATTGACAGAGGCCGCGAGGGCTAGGCGACGCTATGTCGTCGCCGGCCACCAGACGGCTGTTTTCGTAAGCGGTTTTCACTTAGCGCCTTCAGCACGTTTCGTGCTCCGAGCATCACCGAGAATCCCACATCCAGCGACACATTGCATCGCTGGCCGATTTGCTTGGCTGCCTGCTGAAGTTTGCGGTGGGATCCCGCTTGGTCTGCATCTCCTTCAACCATCTGTAGCGCAAGATCCATTGCCCTGTTCAAGTGAACTCTTTGACTGTACGGACCTTGCTCTTCGTATCTCAATTTGTACTCCTCGTAGACGTCAAGGTGCATCTCTCGTAGCAACTGCCTATTGAGCCTGAAGCGTCTAAGTACAACTTTCATCTGCGGCACATAGTGGTCTTTCTCGGATGCTTTCAGAACATCTGAAAAGCATTTGGCACATCGCTCGAGCCGCTCCGCATGCCTCCCAACAGGTAGCTTTAACGTTGCATAGCTAAACCAAAGATCCAACAGCGGCTCGGAAGCCGCCGCATCCGGGCTTAGCAAGATGTCGCGTGCTGAGATGGACTGGAGAGCGCAGAGATTGACAATGGCACGAATGGTCGTCCGACCCCTGCTCAAGTTCTTGGTAGCGCGGTAGAATTCCGCCTTGAGAGCGTTAGGATATGCCCGCCTCATCGGATGGCCGTCAACGAGCAGTTTCACGAATCGAACGTAGTTTTCGAAGGGAATCTGGGGTTGTGAGGGCGTCGCGCAAAGTTCGATTATGGATGCAAGCTGCTGCTGACCCCATGCCTCGTCGCCAGTAATCGCTGCGGCGGCGCCATCACCGGAAAGCGATTGCTTGCATTTGTGGCATCTTCTGCGCCGCTGGTAGTCTGTTGAGCTCGGCTGGTCCGCGCCACACCTTGAACAGGTGGTTTCGAGCTTGCATTTATGCAGGTCACACTCAGCTTGAATGTCGACGATCCACGATAGCGGCTCATATGAGAGATCATCGTCCCAATCGCGGTAGCACACTGGGCACCAGCGGCGGCGCGTTGTGTCTCGGCCTCCTCCGTAGGTTGCCAGTACGTCCTCCAAAACCCAGAATGTGCCGCACTGCAGGTCGTCCTGGGCGGTCAGCATCTTGAGCGTGCTGATACGGTGACTGAAGTCACGGCTGGGACCGCAATACTTGCCCGAGCCCATGACTTGTCCTCTACGCCCACCAGCAATAGCTGGACCGACTATCGACATCATATTGGCCATGGTCACGCCGACTGTCCACGCTTGCCGTAGAACGTAGTGCTCCAAGGATTCAACTCGCGACGTTCCCACACCCTTCAATTGAAGTGGAGGCAAGGACGACCAGGTAAATCGGTGAATGCTAGACTTCACGGCACACCTCCCCATAAGAGGAGGCCCAACTAGACTTGAGCTGTTTCGCTCTGGCTGTGACGCTTCCAGCTTCCATTGCATCCTCGAATTCCTCGATATCTCGCCAAAGGTTGGCAAGATCGTTGTCTGAATAGTAGGAGGCCTCTATGTGACGTTTAAGGATCCGCTCGCTTCCTTCCTGCTTGGCCGCATCCGCAGCTCGCGACAGAAGTTGAGCCACCTCTCCATAGACACCTCCCGTCGCGACCAGTAGATCCGCCGCCATTCGAATCAATAGGTCCTGTTTAGAGAAATTGTGCCTTTCGCTTAGCGACATAAGGAGGCGCAAGAATGGAGCCCGGTCCTCCTTTCTTCTAACGCTATATGGCGGAACCCATATAGACGTCACACTTCGGCGAAGCTCGGATCCGATCGACCAGAGTTGAACTGCCCTGTGGATTCCGCTCATTATCAGCATCGACCCGGCGGACTCTGCTAACGTCATCAAGTGCAATGCATGGTCTGCAGGTGACTTGTCTTTGTGATTCACCAGAAGCGCTGATATTTGATCGATAGCGACATACTTGCAGTCACGCGCAATCATGGACCGCGTCACAGACGACCAACACTCCGCTTCGGTGAGCCTGAGTTGATACCGTCCAAGTTGAAGGTCTCTGTCGCGCACTTCGGCTTGAATGTCCGAAGGGGGAATTGACCGAGGTGATCTGCCCTCCAGCGCCCAAGTCAGAGTCGGCGCGTTAAGCTCTTGCAACAACTCGCGGGCGAGATATCGCGAACTGAAGTATGCTCCAACTGGCAAGCACGCAAACGTCTCGATGGCAGGAACTTTTCCCTTTTCCCACAGGTTTGGATTCCCAAACATCTCACGCATAACGCTCCGACGCATCGTGGTCTTCCCTACACCGGACGGACCGATGACGTAGACCATATGCCCCGGTCTGTGATTGTCTAGGGCTGCCCTCAGTCGATCTCGCGGCCGTCTGTATGCTGAGTGCTGGAGAAGTTCCATCAGAAATCCTCCGCTTTGTCGAGCGCTTCTACACCTTCCTGCGAAGGGCCTATATCTTGGCCCTCGTGACTGGTGGATTCCGCCAGCTCTGCCAGGTGGGAGAGGAGTGCAATCGCAATGATTAATGCAGCCGCGAACCGCCTCCTGGCGTGCAGTTTTCGCGCGAGATCGTCGCGCCGCCGCCTTGCATCGGCGCCCCACCGGAACTGATTTGAGTCGGTAGTCACCATTTCCTTCCCTCAGGTTGGAGATCCCCAGCGCGCCTTCACATGTTCTGATCGCTCAGTGACACTGCCGGCAACCATGCTCATCTCAAAGGCGTCGATGTCCCGCCATAGATTCCTAAGATCCTCACTTCCGTAGTAGGAGATCTCGATGTGTCGCTTGAGAATTCTGTTGCATCCCTCCTGCTTCGCAGCAATATCTGCCCGCCCCAGTAGTTCGACCACCTCAGCGAATACGCCGCCGGTAGCGGCAAGGATATCGTTGGCCATCCGGATTAGCAGATCATCCTGTGATAGCCCGTAGCGAGTGGCCAATGACTTGAGCAAACGAAGGAACGGCAGTTTGTCATCCCGACGCTTATCGCTATATGGAGGCACCCAAACAGTTGTGACTCGGCGTCGCAACTCGGAGTTGACCGACCACAACTGCGTGGCTTTGTGCACCCCAGTCATAACGAACATCACGCCTGTGGCTTCAGCTATCGCCATCAGATGGAGGGTGTGGTCAGCGGGGGACTTGTCTCTGTGGTTGACTAGTAGCGCTGTGACCTGATCGATTGATACGTACTTGCAACTACGCGCTCTCAGGCTTCGCTGCACCATCCCCCAGTACTCGCCTTCTGTCTGTCTTGTTCGCGCTAAGGACGCCCACTCCGATGTTGCTGCGGCGAGCTCGCGTCGTATTCGCAGTTTTGCATCCTCCCCGAGATAGCTTCCGTCCAGTAGCCACGCCAACGTGGGCGCGTGCAACTCTTGCAGAATAGAGACAGCGAGCTGACGCGAACTGAAGTACGCGCCGTGAGGAAGTGTGGCGAATGTCTCGACCAGGGGTATCCGCCCACAATCCCAGCATGCTGGATTGCCAAACATCTCCTGCATTACCGAGCGCCTCATCGTGGTCTTGCCCACGCCCGATGGCCCAATAATGAACACCATATGTCCTGGCCTATGACGGTCGAGCGCCATTCGCAATCGCTTGCGTGGGCCCTCGTAGGCTGGGTGCTGAACCATCTTCATCAGTAGTCCTCCCGTTCATCGAACGGAACGATGTCCTGTGCGATCGCGGGTGGCACTGGTTCGATATCTAGCCTCTCATCGCTGCCGGTCATTGGAACCGGGGCAAGGTGCTCTGTTGCGGGCCTTGCCGCTTGGGCTTGCACTCGGCGTGAATGACGCGCACGGGCAACTTCCTCTTTTCTTTTTGCCGATTGTGAGCGCAACGAGGGTGCCCAGAGCAGATGAAACAATCGCTCCTGATCCGACAAAAGCGCATCGCTTTGCACTTTGTTGTGGAAGGCCTTGAACCAATTTCCGTGAACCTTCACGTAGATCACATTTGGGTCACAGCAGTCGCTACGAACTTCACTGGCATCCTCAGTTCGCAGCTCTTGTAGGAGCTCGTCGCTGGTGAACCAGCCATCGATGGTACGTACACCACGCTGCCGATCGATTCGCTTCTTGATCTCCACCTTGATCGAAGTTCTGATCAGGAATCCGTCATTCCATTCGCACGGTGTGCCTAGAGCGCCATAGGCTGCAAGCGCGTCAGCCCTTCTCTCGATCGGCGTTGTATCATCCGGGCCCGGCGTCATCGGAAGGTCGTGATAGACGAAGTTCAGGAATTCTTCGTGTACGCGGACAAAGTCCGTTCTGGCATTGTTTCGGCTCTTGAACTTGCCGTCGACCTTACGTCCCATCTGGTCGGGCCGCGTGCTTCCTTGGAATCGCTGTGCTACTTGTTCGTTGACCTGCTTGATGGCGTTCTCGGCAATGCCATTCCAGGCACTACCAGCCGTTGGTGAGAACCTTAGACTGATCTCGCCATGGCAGAAGTCCTGTAGCCAGCGGGAGGTGTTCTCCGGCCCTCTGTCCAGATGGATCAACTTGGGTAGGAAGCCCTGTCTTTTGACGTACTCACGCATGAGCAATGCCAATGCGTCGGTTCTTGCTGAGCCAAATACCAATGCATGAGCCATCGGATAGCCCGTTGCTCCATCTATGCCGATGTAGAACTTTGCTTTGCTTGCTGGGAAGCAGTGAATCAGGTTCGGCGCGCAGCGAACATCTAGATCCGACGCATCCACGTGCAGTGTGTGGCCATATCCGATCGGAGGCAGCGAGCGATGGCGAGGATCGGTGCGTGTACGCGTCGCGTGGTAGGCGCGAAAGCCGCCCGTGGATAGGGCATGGCGCGTTGGGCTCTCGCTTCTTCGTCTGGCATCCAGTCGGCCCCTACCGCAAGGCTCAACTCCTAACCGAAGGCACTCCTCTTCGAACACATAGAGCAAGTCCTTCGGTCTATGTACCCTCCCGGTGTTCCAGTGCAGCGCGATGACGGTCTCTATGGCTTGCTCGTGTTCCGGAAGCAGGCGCGATGCTCGGTTTCCGCTAAAGGCATATTTGGTAAGACAAGCCGAAAGCGCGGATCTTCCTTCGGCAACAGCCTTTCGAACCTGTCGCTGTAGAGCGCCCATCCGTCGTGTTGCGGGCAGACTTCCGGCCTCAATCAGCGCAAGCCTACTGAGTCGCTGGCGTGCCCGCTGGAGGTCGGTAGCGGTTGCGACCAGCAATGGATCGTCCACAGCTGGTTGCGACTGACCTTTGACAATGGCTCCAAACAGTAGCCCGTCCGCCTCTTTGGCCTGCTCCTTCGTGCCATACAGATGGAAGCGGTCAGTCCTAGCCACGGGAGTGCTCTGCAATGGACCGAAGGCCGCCGATCTTCCCAGCATCCAAAGCGCTAGGCGCGGTGTGAATCCGGGCACCTCGGTGAGGAGACTGTCCAGCAGTACGGGGCGCTTGGCGATTATCCGAGCTGCCTTGGATACTGCGGTAGTTTCATGTTGCTGAAGGGCATCACCGGCTACCGCGTAGCACGCTTCAAGGTTCTGGAGGTACACACCGGTTGGAGTGGGCGGTACCCAGACTCTGAACACCAGGCCATGCTGCTGTGCCCATTGGGCGTAGGGCAAATAGGTCCATACCGCGTCCTGCTTGACCCAAAGGGAGTCCGGAAGCCCCAGTTGGCTCTCCAGCCACGATAGCGGCTTGCACTCCACTAGCTCTACGTGGTCCCTGCGAAATACAAGAAAATCCACATGTGCAGTGCTGATGTGATTGCGCCCGGACGCCGTGGTGCGCTGCACGCGGCGGCATGGTACTTGTACGTAGTAGCCCAGCACCTCGGGGTCAAGCTCAAGCTCATAGGCAAAGACCAGCTCGCACGTATGGCTTTCAACTGTTCGCGCACCACCGTTCCGGATTGAGTTATGCCTAACGCGAACGTTTCTTAGCGCCGCCTTGCCTACAGTCTTTGTTCCGCTGCCGGCAACCATGCTCTCGATCTGCCGGATACTGAGCTCACTTGCCTTTATGCGGGTGTAAAGCTGGTGACGGTCTTCAAACGATAGGCCATCAGATTGAGCGTCTGTGGACATGCCGATTCCTCATGCGCACCCCACGGGACCACCGTCCAGAATGCCTGGGCGAGCCTTACCAGGCGAGTCGGACATAGGTGCCCGTGGCAGGCCTGCGCAGGCTTGACAGGGGAGTCAGGGAAGGGGAAAGTATCGGCAAGACCTGCAAAGTCGCCGATCTGAGAACCCGTGAGTCCTACCTCACGGGTTTTTTCTTTCCAACTTCCGGCAAGGGAAGTTCAGATTGGGCTAGGTCATGGGCTGCCTGCCTCCCTCGGAGATTGAGGTGCCTGAGATCGAAGGTATGCGCTGACATCGGCGGCGTGAGCGAACCATCCGCGACGACCTTGTGGACGAAACAGCGTCACTGGCAAACGACCTGTGGCGCTTGCCCGCCTAAGTGCTGCCGGGCTATTGAACCCGAGCAGTCGCGACAGGTCTTTGGCCGGCACCAGCCCGCCATAGGTTTGCGCCACCCAAGCCACAGACAATGCATCCGGCTCTTTACTTGGTAGGCTCACGTAAGCTCCAGTGATGCTAAGTTCCAGGTAACCCTAGCGCTCTACCGTAGCCTTTTCATCCAGAGAAATTGCCCTTCCAACGTCTAGTTTTTTTGGAGGTTTCCGATGGGGGAGTTACACGAAGCTTGCCTAGCACTCCAAGCGATGCAGTGCTCCAGTTTAGGTCGCCCTGCTTCTGATGCATCGGACAGGCTGCACTCCAGGATTGTCTGGAATACATGGTCTATGGTGGAAGGCGGTGAGGAAGAGCTGAGGGCACGCTATGTTCTTCGGCGCCACAGCCTAGATGGTCCGTTAATGATGCGCAGCGATGAGTTCAGTGCATATCGGCAGGGATTGCGGTCACTATCACCCAGGCGGCGCAAACACCTTGCCCTGCAGCATCCCCAGCTTGAGGAGGTGGTTAAGTGGCCCTTTGCAGCCCTCAGCCATCGAGAGTGGGATATGAGGACAGTTGTTGGCTGGAATCGCCTATTTACGTCCAGCGCCGGACTACTCGGAGACCGCTATTCATTCCCGGGCGATAGGACCAGTACTGATGAGAACCGCGTGCCTGTGATGGCATATGACCTGGATGGCCTTTACCAACGAGGTGACATCTATGGCTTTCTCATGCTGACGTGCACGTATCGGCTGTTCCACTTGCAGCGGTTGGCTGATCGCCAGTGGTATGCGGCAAGCCACATGATACGAGCACTATCTGGAGCATGCAGAGATCCCAGAGTGCGCCCATACGCTCATGAGTTGATCACACAGACGAAGCAACTTCTTCGCCTGCTGCCGGACACGAGCTTTCCAATTCACGTGAATGACGACGTGATCTGGGATCAGATCCGAAACGACGTCCACGAGCCCTCCTACTTGATGAGGCGGGCTGCTGAAAGGCGTGGCGTTCACATCCCTGAGCCTGTGAGCCCAATCATCTCCTACCGATACCAAAAGTGCGCCCCTCATCAGCAGCCTTTGCTGTTCGCGCGTAACGGGTAGTCTTCTGATCCGACCAGGCCAAAGATCTGCGGCCGGGGAGCGGGGCCGGGAGGTTGGCAGTATCCGCGATCGCCTTCTATTCGAAAGATACCCTCTGGCAATGGGCTATAGGCTGATCCAAATCCAGCTTTCGAAATGCGCCCATCGCTGCAGCGTTCACCACTGAGGGAGCCTTGCTCCCGCAAATCCAGCGCATCGCCTGCATCAATTGGCCGTGGCTAAACACGACCACCTGCTCATGCGCGGAATAGGATTTAAGAATGCGCAGCGCTCGCGCAGCGCGGGCAACTAGCTGGGCAAATGACTCGGCACCAGGTCCATCCACATAGTTTGGATCGCAACGGGACCAGTAGTCCTCTACCCACTTCTTGCGGTCTGCTGCCGAGGTGCCCACGCACCGCTCAGGCGACAGATAAGTGAACTCGTGGACCCCCAGGGGCGCAACGACCATCTTGAAGCGTTCGGCGAGTGGTTGTGATGTCTGTCTAGCCCGGAGGAATGGTGAGGTAAAGATGCGGTCAGGCGCAGCCGACCAGGTCATTGCCAATGCGCGAGCCTGCTCCTCCCCTGCGGCAGTAAGGGCAATGGATTCGGGATCGGCGGTTGCAAATCCCGCATTAGCCATGCTTTGCGCATGCCTAACTATCACTAGCATATTCCCTCTCCCCCTGTTCTGTTTGTCTTCTGGGCAGGTGCCTGCCGCCCGTCTCGGATGCACCCTGACTCCGACGCATAGACCCTCTTAAGCCAGTACCTAGTGCTGTTAGGCCGCCTCGCATTGTCGCAATGGTTCTGGACCATTGTCTGCTGCGGCGGGCTACGCTCGTTTGCCTCGCACGACACAATCTTTGCCACTCAACGGGGGGCAAAGCATGGTCCAAACCCTAACAGGCTGCACAGACTTTGTGGTTCCGGTGGGCACCTACTTTGGTGATGGGATCAAAAGGGCTCTGACCCCGGCCGGGCAGCGTTACACCGGGTAGCCGGTGGCTTCCCGGGCCTTCTTCCAGGCGCTTTCGAATTCGCGCGCGGAGATTTCGTCGTCTTCGTCGAAATCCAGGAACGACACCGGCTGGTCGGCCAGCAGGAAACGGTCGTCGCTGTGGGCATGCTCGTCGGCCCAGACCATCTTGGTGCCGTAGATCTCCACCTGGCGCACGATCTTCTCGCCACGGGCTTCCATCAGCACGTTGCCCTTGCCCAGGCCCGATTCGGCCCAGTGCTTGTAGTACTTCTTTGCGTTGTTGTTCTTGATGTTCTTCATTGCAGGGGTCCTGGCCGCTGCGGCGGCCGGAGAGTTCGGAATGGCGCCATTATCAGGCATCCGGGGTCAGAGCCCTTTCCTGCGGAAAGGGATCCGCCCCCTGCCGGTTCAGTTCGGCAACGCCATGCCTTTCGGCCACAGCATCCAGATGTTGCCCTTCTGCTTCATGTCGCCGGCCAGCTTGCCGACGGCATCGCCGCTGCCCCAGTACAGGTCGGCGCGCACTTCACCGGCGATGGCGCCGCCGGTGTCCTGCGCGGCCACCGGGCGCACCACCGGGGTGCCGTCCGGGCGCGTGGTCGACAACCACAGCAGGCTGCCCAGCGGCACCACGGTGCGATCCACCGCCACGCTGTAGCCGGCGGTGAGCGGCACGTTCAGTGAACCGCGCGGACCCTCCGGGCTGTCCGGATTGCGCACGAAGAACACGTAGCTGGGGTTGCTGCGCAGCAGCTCCGGCACGCGCGCGGGGTTGGCCCGAGCCCAGGCACGGATCGCGTCCATGGTGACGTCTTCCTTCTTCAGCTGGCCCTGGTCCACCAGCCAGCGGCCGATGGCACGGTACGGGTGGCCATTCTGCTCGGCATAGGCCAGCCGCACCTGCGTGCCGTCTGCCAGGCGTACCCGGCCCGACCCCTGGATCTGCAGCAGCTGCAGGTCCATCGGATCGGTCAGCCAGGCCAGCACCGGGGCCTTGGCGCCCTTGGCCGCGATGGTGCCGGCGTCGTCATAGGGCTTGAGCACCTTGCCTTCGACGCGACCGCGCAGGCGCTTGCCCTTCAGTTCCGGGTAGAGGCTGTCCAGCTGCACCACCACCAGATCATCCGGCGTGCCGTAGACCGGCACCGTCGCCTTGTCGGTGCGGGTGAGGCTGCCGGGGTAGATCGGTTCGTAGTAGCCGGTAATCAGCCCGTCGGCCTGGTGGCCGCCGGCACGCAGCGCATAGGCCTCGAGGTCGCGCTGCAGGAACTGGCGGATCGCGGCCGGGTCCTTGTCTGACACCGCTGCGGCGGTGGCGCAGGATTTTGCCCAGACCGCATCGTTCTTCAGGCGGGTGCAGCTGCTGCGCCAGGCAATGAAACCGGCCTGCAGATCGGCATCGGAGACCGCTGGCAGCGTTTTCCAGTCGACCTTGGCGTAGGTAGCGGCAGCCGGCTTGGCTGCAGCCGGCGCTTCGGGACCAGTACCCGTGGTGGCGCAGCCGGCGAGCAGAACGATGGCGAGCAGTGCCCAGTGCTTGTGCTTGGAGAAGAAGGCGGATTCGGTCATGCCGCCATGGTGTCGTGCAGGTCGTCAGGCGGCAAGCCGCGACAATCAGAAGTGTTCAGGGCATCTGCAGCAGAAGTGAGTGCAGGATGCGGGCATCCTCGGCATCCAGCGTCTTCGGCAGGTCGTCGCGGCCACGGAAACGGCGGTGGAAGGCAGCGACGGTGGCGTCGCGGTTGTCCAGCGGATAGCCGAAGCGGGCCAGCGCATTCCACGCGTCGAAGCCTTCCGGCGCAGCCCCGTCGGCCGCGCGCGGCCAGACGCCGAAACCGGCCTCGGCCAGCTGTTGCCACGGGAAGAACCGGCTCGGGTCCTGCTTGCGCGTCGGCGCCAGGTCGGCGTGGCCGATCACCTGGCGCGGCGGAATGTTCAGGCGGGTGGTGAGATCGCGCAGCAGCACGATCAGCGATTCGATCTGCGCCGCACTGAACGGACTGCGGCCATCGTTGTCGAGCTCGATGCCGATCGAGGCCGAGTTGAGATCGGTGATGGTGCCCCAGCGCCCGGCGCCGGCGTGCCAGGCACGGCGCTCATCGGCGACCAGCTGGTAGCGATGGCCATCGGCACCGATCAGGTAGTGCGCACTGACCGGCCCACCGCTGTTGGCGGTGCGCAGCGTACGCAGGCTCTGCTGCACCGATTTCTGCTCGGTGTGGTGAATGACGATGATGACCGGCGTGCGCGCGTTCTGGTTGGGTGACGGCACCCAGGTGGCGAGCGGGTTGCGGGTTTCCTGCGGCGTAGAGGCGCAGGCGGCCAGCAGCAGGCAGGCCGAGAGCATCAGGGCGGTGCGGGTCGGGTGCATGGCCCGATTGTGCGCGATCAGGCGCGACGATGCATGCCGTTGTGCCGACCAACGGTCGGCACCCACCGGAGCAGGAGCAGTGCCAGGCAAGCCTGGCACCCACCAGAACAGTAGAAGTGCCGACCAACGGTCGGCACCCACACCATCAATGCAGTAGCTCCGCCGCTACTTCAGGCCTCGTAGGCGGACTCGCCGTGCGAAGTCACATCCAGGCCAGTACGCTCTGCTTCCTCGGTGACGCGCAGGCCGACCACGCTGCGCACCACCAGCAGGATCAGCGTGGTCACCACCGCCGACCAGACCACGGTCAGGCCGACGCTGATCACCTGCACCCACACCTGATGGGCGATATCCAGATCGGGCTTGGTACCGCCCAGCGACTGTGCACTGAACACACCGGTGAGAATCGCGCCGACGATGCCGCCGACACCATGCACACCGAACACGTCGGCGGTGTCGTCCACCTTCAGCATGCGCTTGAGGCCCGTCACGCCCCACACGCAGACCACGCCGGCGACGAAGCCGATGATGATCGCGCCGAGCGGGCCGACGGTGCCGCAGGCCGGGGTGATGCCAACCAGGCCGGCCACCGCACCCGAGGCCGCACCCAGTGCCGACGGCTTGCCCTTGCCGATGGCTTCCACCAGCGTCCAGCCCAGCACGGCGGCGGCGGTGGCCAGCACGGTGTTGAGGAAGGCCAGCGAGGCGACGGTATCGGCGGCGGCGGCGGAGCCCGCGTTGAAGCCGAACCAGCCCACCCACAGCAGCATCGCGCCGATGTAGGTGAACGGCACGTTGTGCGGCTTCAGCGCGGTCTGGCCATAGCCCAGGCGCTTGCCGACGAACCATGCGGCCACCAGGCCAGCCACGCCCGCATTGATGTGGACCACGGTGCCACCGGCGAAATCGATCGCGCCCAGTTCACCCAGATAGCCGCCGCCCCAGACGATGTGCGCCATCGGGATGTAGCTGAGAGTGAACCACAGCGCCGAGAACAGCAGCACCGCACGGAACTTGATGCGCTCGGCGAACGCGCCGACGATCAGCGCAGTGGTGATGCCGGCGAAAGTCGACTGGAAGGCGACGAACAGGTAATCCGGCAGGCCCTTGATCGGCGTGTTGCCGACCGAGTCGGGGGTGAAGCCCTTGAGGAAGGCGAATTCGGTGAACGAGCCGAAGAACGGATTGCCGGCGCTGAACACCGCGCTGTAGCCATAGGACACCCACAGCAGCAGCACCAGCGAGAACACCACCAGGATCTGGCTGAGCACCGACAGCACGTTCTTCGAACGCACCAGGCCGCCGTAGAACAACGCCAGCCCCGGCACCACCATCAACAGCACCAGCAGGGTGGAGGTGAGCATCCACGCCACGTCGCCGCGGTCATAGGCGGCGGCCGCTTCGGCCACGGCCGGCGCAGCGGCGGCCGCTGCAGGATCCTGCAGCGGCTCGACCGCCACACTTTCGCTGGGCAGCGGTGACACCTGCACCTGGGCGTGGGCACTGCCCGGCCAGGCACCGGCGGCCAGCGCGCTGAGCAGCATCAACAGGCACACCAGATGGAACCGGGCTTGCCACCCGGTGAGAAGGCGCATCTTCATGGGGGAGTCTCCGGAAGGGGGTTACAGCGCGTCGGCACCGATTTCGCCGGTGCGGATGCGGATGACCTGTTCGACGGCGGTGACGAAGATCTTGCCGTCACCGATCTTGCCGGTGCCTGCCGACGACTGGATCGCTTCGATCACCGCGTCGGCACGCTCGTCGGTGACCACGGTTTCGATCTTGATCTTGGGCAGGAAATCGACGACGTACTCGGCGCCGCGATACAGCTCGGTGTGGCCCTTCTGGCGACCGAAGCCTTTCACTTCGGTCACGGTGATGCCCGACACGCCTGCGTCGGACAGGGCCTCGCGGACCTCGTCGAGCTTGAACGGTCGGATGATGGCGGAGATCAGTTTCATGCGCATGTCCCGAGGGTGGATGGGGCCAGCGCGCCAGCGCGCGTTGGCATCAGGCAACCACGGGCCATCAGGGTGATGGCCGTGGCTGTTGCACCGGACACGTACAGGGCCGGGACGGCCGTGCCTCTCTCCTTGCACGACCGACGCGGGAGGGAGGGCGGCCCTGGTCGCGTATCCGGTCTCTCTTGCCCCTGTTTCAGCGGACGAGCAGTCCGCTTTACTGCAGCGGGCCGAGGCCCGCCCTGCGGCTCCCCAGCCGCGGAAACGGGTGCGATGGCGGCGGGTGGGAGGGGGATGCCCACCGCCATCGCCCCCGGTCAGCTGGCGTAGTACAGCTGGTATTCCAGCGGGTGGGTGGCCGCGCGGAACTTGGTCACTTCCTGCATCTTCAGCGCGATGTAGCCGTCGATGAAGTCATCGCTCATCACGCCGCCGGCCTTCAGAAACTCGCGGTCCTTGTCCAGCGCTTCCAGCGCCTGGTCCAGCGAAGAGCAGACCTGCGGGATCAGCTTCTCTTCTTCCGGCGGCAGGTCGTACAGGTCCTTGTCGCTCGGTGCGCCCGGGTCGATCTGGTTCTTGATGCCGTCCAGGCCGGCCATCATCAGCGCGGTGAAGGTGAGGTAGCCGGACTGGATCGGATCCGGGAAGCGCATTTCGATGCGGCGCGCCTTCGGGTTGGACACCCACGGAATGCGGCACGAGGCCGAACGGTTACGGGCCGAGTAGGCCAGCATCACCGGTGCTTCGTAGCCCGGCACCAGGCGCTTGTAGCTGTTGGTGCCCGAGTTGGCGAAGGCGTTGATGGCCTTGGCGTGCTTGAAGATGCCGCCGATGTACCACAGCGCCAGCTGGCTCAGGCCACCGTAGCCGTCACCGGAGAACAGGTTGGTGCCGCCCTTGGACAGCGACTGGTGCACGTGCATGCCGCTGCCGTTGTCGCCGACGATCGGCTTGGGCATGAAGGTGACGGTCTTGCCGTTGCGGTGCGCGACGTTCTTGATCACGTACTTCATGCGCAGCAGTTCATCGGCCTTCTGCACCAGGGTGCTGAACTTGGTGCCGATCTCGCACTGGCCGGCGGTGGCCACTTCGTGGTGCTGCACTTCCACTTCGATGCCGACCTGTTCCA
The DNA here is from genome assembly GCF_002192255.1 of Stenotrophomonas sp. WZN-1. Taxonomy (NCBI): domain Bacteria; kingdom Pseudomonadati; phylum Pseudomonadota; class Gammaproteobacteria; order Lysobacterales; family Lysobacteraceae; genus Stenotrophomonas; species Stenotrophomonas sp. WZN-1. The sequence goes on along the minus strand of NZ_CP021768.1, from coordinate 123,197 downwards.
GGGTCTTGCACATCTCGGCGCGCAGGTCGTGCAGGGTGTCGGTCGGCGGAACGGGGAAGTAACCACCCTTCACGCCCGGACGGTAGCCGCTGTTGGCGCCGTCGTACTTGGCGCCGCTGTTCCACGCCGCTTCTTCTGAGTCGACCTGGAAGAAGGTGTGGCCCATTTCATTGGCGAAGCGGACCGAGTCGAAGATGAAGAATTCCGGCTCCGGGCCGAAGAACGCGGTTTCGGCGATGCCGGAGGACTTCAGGTAGGCCTCGGCGCGCTTGGCGATGCCGCGCGGGCAACGGCCATACGGCTGCATGGTGGCCGGGTCGAGGATGTCGCAGCTGATCACGATGGTCGGATCGGCGTAGAACGGGTCGACGTAGGCGCTGGCGGTATCCGGCAGCAGCACCATGTCCGATTCGGCGATGCCCTTCCAGCCGGCGATCGAGCTGCCATCGAACATCTTGCCTTCTTCAAACAGCGACGGCTCGACGATGCTGACCGGGAAGGTCACGTGCTGCTCGACACCACGCATGTCGACGAAACGCAGGTCGACGAACTCGATCTGGTTGTCCTTGATCAGCTTTTCTACGTTTTCCACGGACATCGGTACGACCTCGGATGGGGATGAATGCCTGCTGAGGTACAGCAACGACCGTGCCAACTTTTCGCTGACCGCAAGTCATTGATTTCAAAAAGGGCGCCCCAGGGCGGTGCAGAACCCTGCGCACCAAACGGGTGCACCCGTCACCAGACGCACCCGTTTGGTGCAGCGAGGATCGTCTATCCTCCCGACCTTCTTCCTTCTGCCGCGCGTGCACGCACCGTCCATGTCCGACCTGCTCTCCGCCCTGCTGCTGGGCATCCTCGAAGGCTTGACCGAATTCCTGCCGATCTCCAGCACCGGCCACCTGCTCATCGCCCAGCACTGGCTGGGTGCCCGCTCGGACTTCTTCAACATCGTCATCCAGGCCGGCGCGATCGTGGCGGTGGTACTGGTGTTCCGCCAGCGCCTGCTGCAGCTGGCCACCGGCTTCGGGCAGCGCGAGAACCGCGAGTACGTATTCAAGCTGGGCGCGGCCTTCCTGGTCACCGCGGTGGTTGGCCTGGTAGTGCGCAAGGCCGGCTGGTCGCTGCCGGAGACGGTCAGCCCGGTGGCCTGGGCACTGATCATCGGCGGCGTCTGGATGCTGCTCGTGGAGGCCTACACCGCGCGCCTGCCCGACCGCGACCAGGTGACCTGGACGGTGGCGATCGGCGTGGGCCTGGCACAGGTGGTGGCCGGTGTGTTCCCCGGCACCTCGCGCTCGGCCTCGGCGATCTTCCTGGCCATGCTGCTGGGCCTGAGCCGCCGCGCCGCCGCCGCCGAGTTTGTGTTCCTGGTCGGCATCCCGACCATGTTCGCCGCCAGCGCCTACACCTTCCTGGAAATGGCCAAGGCCGGGCAGCTGGGCAGCGAGAACTGGACCGACGTGGGCGTGGCCTTCCTTGCCGCGGCCGTCACCGGCTTCGTCGTAGTGAAGTGGCTGATGGGCTACATCAAGTCCCACAGGTTCACCGCCTTCGCGATCTACCGCATCGCGCTGGGCGCGGCGCTGCTGCTGTGGTTGCCCTCCGGCAGCTGAACAGCGCCGGGGCACGGTAACCCCGTTGCCGGCCCCACCCCGTTTCCCCCACGGTTCCCCAAGGAGAATCACCATGAACCGCAAGCTCACCCTGCTCCTCCCGCTGGCCCTGATGGCCGCCTGCAGCCAGACCCCGGCCCCGGCCGGCAACGGCGGCGACGACGTGGCCCCGGCCGCGGCCAAGGCAGCAGACCAGCAGACGCTGGCGCACCTGGATGCGCAGCGCCTGCAGAGCCAGCACTGGCTGCTGCAGCAGGCCACCGGTGCCGACGGCAAGCGCATCGACGCGCTGTTCGCCCGCGAAGACAAGCCGGTCACCCTGGACTTCGCGGATGGCCGCCTGTCGGTCAGCAACACCTGCAACCGCATGGGTGGCGGCTACACGCTGGCCGACGGCAAGCTGAGCGTGTCGGCGATGGCCTCGACCCTGATGGCCTGCACCGACAAGGCGCTGATGGCGCTGGACGAGGCCGTGTCGAGCCGCCTGCAGGGCGAGCTGAAGGCCGAGCAGGATGCCGATGGCAAGCTGACCCTGACCAACGCCAAGGGCGACGTGCTGGTGTTCAACCCGGAGCCGACCGCTGAAACCCGCTACGGCGGCGCCGGCGAAACCGTGTTCCTGGAAGTGGCCGCCAAGACCGAGAAGTGCTCGCACCCGCTGATCCCGGACTACCAGTGCCTGCAGGTGCGCGAAGTGAAGTTCGACGACAAGGGCCTGAAGCAGGGTGAGCCGGGCAAGTTCGAGAACTTCTACGGCAACATCGAGGGCTACACCCACGAAGACGGCGTACGCAACGTGGTGCGCGTGAAGCGCTACGAAGTGAAGAACCCGCCGGCCGATGCGCCGTCGCAGGCGTACGTGCTGGACATGGTGGTCGAGTCGGCCATCGAGAAGTGATGTAGAGCCGACTGTTAGTCGGCTGGCTCTTGAAGGGCGGCCGCGAGGTCGCCCTTCTTCGTTGTGGGTAGAGCCGGCCGCTGGCCGGCTGCCCTGCGGGGCACTGCCAACACACGGATGTTGCCGGCCAGCGGCCGGCACCAGCCACATGCATCGGGAGATCGGCATGAAGCACGTCCTCGCCCTCATCGTTGCTGCGCTGCTGGCCATGCCTGCGGATGTGGCCGCTGCCAGCACGCCCAGCACCGATCAGCTCGAGGCACACCGGTGGCAACTGGCGCGCGCCACCGACGCGCAGGGCCGGCGCATCGATGCGTTGTTCGTACGCGGTCGACCGCCCTACACGCTGCGCTTTCAACCCGGCTACATGAGCCAGTTGAACCTGTGCAACCAGTCAAGCAGCACCTATCACCTGCAGGGCAACCGGCTGGTTCTGGAGGGCGGCATCATCACCACGGCCGCCTGCATCCGGGCCGAGGTGGCCGAACAGGAACGTGTCGCCGGCACGATGGTGAATGCGCGCGCAGAGATGACGCTTGCGCTGGATGCGCGTGGCCGCCTGCTGCTGCGCAACGCGCATGGCGATGTGCTGGAGTTCGCGCCGGTATCCGGTACGGACGAATGAAAAGGGCGGCCGAAAGGCCGCCCTTTTCATGGTGGGTAGAGCCGGCCGCTATGCAGCCTCAGCCCAGCGCCGGGTTCAACGTGTAGGTGCCATGCAGCGCGGCTTCGGCCAGCACGTGGCCGTGCATGGCGCGGTAGGCGTCGGCAGCGGTGAAGCGTGCCGGCAGCCGCAGCGAGGCCACGTCCAGCGCGAACACACGGAAGAAATAGCGGTGCACGCGCTCGTCGTTGAACGGCGGGTACGGGCCGTCGTAGCCCAGGTAGTCGCCGGCCATGTCCGGGTTGCCGGCAAACCAGCCGGTGAAGTCGTTCAGGCCCTGGCGGCTGCCGGCCGGGCCGGCCGGGGTGGCCCGGCCCTTCACCACGAAGCCATCGCTGCAGCTGCCAGCGGCAATCTCCTGCACCGAGGCCGGAATATCGGCCATCACCCAGTGCACGAAATCACAGCGCGGCTGGTCGCGCGGCACGCTCATGTCGGTGCGGCCAACCGTTTCCGGCACGGTCGGCACGTCCGGATCGACGCACACCAGCAGGAACGAACGGGTGCCCTCCGGCACGTCGCTCCAGGCCAGGTGCGGATTGCGGTCCGGTGCGAAGCCCGCGGCATCGCCGGCGGCGAATTCGCGGTCAATAGGTGCACCGTTGGTCAGGCTGTGGCTGCTCAGTTGCATCGGCGTGTCCTCACTCTTCCGGGTAACCCAGGCGCACCGCGATCGGGGTGAGCTTGGCGAAGGCGGCGCTCATCACGTCGCGGTAGTTGCGCCAGTGGCCCGGCGGGAAGCGCGGCGCGCCCAGCTGCGCAGCCGGCGGCATCGGCCGCTCGAACAGGCGGCCCAGCAGATCGGCCATCGCCTGCGGATCGTTGCCGATGTGGTCAATGCGCAGCAGCACCTGCGGGTACAGGTCGTCCTCGTGCAGGGCGGCGACCTGGGCCAGCGCGCGTGCCAGCCATTCACTGGCTTCGGCCAGCGAGGTCATCGCCAGCGGCGCGGCAGCACCGTAGGCCACCCAGTCCAGCAGCATGTCGCGCGGATCACGCAGCACCACCAGCAGGCGGCCCTGCGGCAGCTGCGGGCGCAGCGCCCACAACAGCGCGTTGTCCCACCACAGCAGCCAGTCGATGACCGCGTCGTCCTGCACGCCGCGCGACGGCAGCTGTTCGCGCCAGCGCTGCACCAGCCGCTCCGGGGTCAGCACGCCGGAGGCGAGGTCCTGCAGCGTGTGGTAGTTCTGGAAGGCGTCGTCGGGTGCGTTGGAGGTATAGCGGTCGCTGCGCAGCACCGGGCTGGCCGCGGCCAGGCCGGTCGCCACGCGCTCCACGCCCGACCCCGGCGCGCCCCACAGGAAGATCGGCGCGGAGGTGGCATCGCCGTCGATCTCGCCCTTGTCCGGCCAGCTCGGCGGCGCCTTGGCCTGCGGCGGCAGCGGCAGGCGCTGCGAGGCCTGGTCGGCCTGCAGTGCCAGCCAGGTCTGCAGCGCGTCTTCGTGCTGCCCGGCGCGATCCTGGATCTCACCCAGCCAGGTGCGCAGGTCGGCGCGGTGGCCTTCCGGTGCCATGTCGATCAGCGCCTGCACGCGGGCGACCGCGGCGGCCGGATCGCGCTGCAGCAGGCCTTCGACCAGGCGGGTTTCGCCGCTGACGCGGCCCGGTTCGAGGCTGACGATGCGCTCGGCGATCGCTTCGGCCTGGGTGTGTTCGCCCACCATGTCGTGCAGGCGCAGGCGCGCTTCCAGCGCCGGCAGGTGGCCCGGCATCGCGTCCATCCAGCGCTCGACCGTGGCGGCGGCGGTGGCACTGCCGACCTCTTCCACCGCCAGGCGTGCCAGCCACAGGTCGTGCAGCTGCGGGTGCTGCTCCAGGGCGGCATCCAGGCGGGCGCGGGCCTCGTCTTCGCGGCCCAGGCGCTGCCAGGACATCAGCAGCAGCTGCAGCACGTCGCGGTCGTCAGGCAGCGACTCCAGCAACGGCAGCAGGTGCTCCAGCGCCTGCAGCGGCTGGCCGCTGCGCAGTGCCAGTTCGCCGGCCAGGCGGCGCATCGACGGCGTATCCAGGCCCTGCTGCTGCAGCGCGATCTGCATCGCTTCGGCGGCGGCTTCCAGGTTGCCCTGGCGCATGGCCAGCTGCACCACCAGGCCATGCAACGAGGCAATGGTCGGGTTCAGCTCCAGCACGCGGCGGAACGCCTGCTCGGCGAAGGCCAGCATGTTCTTGCCCAGGTAGGCGAAACCCAGTGCGTAGAGCACGCGAATGTCGTTGGGCTGGGCCTGGTTGGCGGCCGACAGCAGCGTCAGCGCGCGATCGGGATCATCGCGGCGCAGCGCGATCATGCCGTCGATGGTCAGCAGTTCCGGGTGGTCCGGTTCGACACGCGAGGCCAGGGTGGACAGGCGCTGCGCTTCATCGAAATCGTTGCGGCCGATCGCCAGGTGGGCCTGCATCAGGTAGGCGGCGAATGCGTTCGGGTCCAGCCCGGTGGTGCGCGTCAGTGCCTCGCCAGCGCCGTCGAACTGGCGCAGGGCCAGTAGCAGGCCGGCGTGCTGCAGGTGCAGCTGGGCATTGTCCGGGGCCAGCTGCAGCGCCTGCTGCAGGGCCTGCATCGCGTCCTCGGCGTTGCCCTGCTGCTGCAGCGCAAGCGCCAGCCAGCGGTGGGCCTCGGCCTGGCCGGGTTCATCACGGGTCCACGCCTGGGCCAGCTGCACGGCCTGGTCGGCCTCGTTCTGGCGCAACGCTTGGATGATCTGGTCTTGCATGGCGGTCCGGTTCAAGGGCAAACCCGCATTGTAGCGGCCTGCGCGCCCGTGCCGGTTCAGCCTTGCAGCACGCGCTGCAGGCGCTGCGCCACCCAGCGCTCGGAGAAGCCGTCGCCGCGCCAGTTTTCCAGGAAGCCACAGTGGCCACCCCAGCAGGCGGTTTCCAGGTGCGCCTGGCGCGGCAGCTGCCAGTCGCTGAAAGTCGCGTACGGGATCACCGGATCGTCCTGCGCCATCAGGATGTCGGCCGGCACCTGCAGCGTGGACAGGCGATCGCCGGCAATCGAGTAGCCATCGAAATAGGCCTGCAACGAGCCGAAGCTGGTGTGGCGCTCGACCAGCCAGGCGGTCAACGCGCGGATATCCAGCTTCAGCACGCGGTCGTCGCAGTCGCTCAGTTCGGGGAACAGATCACGCTTGCGCCGCAGCGAACCGGCCCACTTGCGGCGGAAGTACCAGTCGTACATCGCCGGGCCATTCTCGATGCTTTCCATGGTCAGCGCCGGGTCCAGCACCGGGCATACCGAGGCCACGCGCAGCAGCGGCACGCCGGCGGCCGGCGCACGCAGGGCCAGGCGCAGCACGAAGTTGCCGCCCAGCGAATAACCGGCCGCCACCAGCGGCAGCTGCGGCCAGCGCTGTGCGATATCGCCTGCGGCATGCACCACTTCGTCGATCAGGTTGGAGTGGAAGATGCCGGGGTTGAGATGATGGGTATTGCCGTGGTCGCGGAAATTCAGCCGCACCACGTCGAAACCCTGTTCGAGCATGCGCGCGGCCGCCATGCGCATGTAGCTGGATTCGGCGCTGCCTTCCCAGCCGTGCAGCAGCAGAGCCATGCCCTTGGGTTCGCGGCCTTCGACGTGGCTGTGCCAGCCCTGCAGGCGCACGCCATCGCCGCCGTCGAGGATCAGTTCTTCACTGATCGCGCCGGTCGCGGCCAGCAGCAGCAGGCCGCGCTGCAGGCGCATGCGGCTGGAGCTGAGCATCGATTGCAGGTGCGGATTGCGCAGCCAGCGCGGCGGCTGGTAGTCAGCCGCATGCAGCGTCGGCGTGCCGGCGTCCGGGACGGGTGGCGGGATCAGGGCCACCGCAGCCTCACTGCGTGCTCATGGCCGCCACGATGCGCGCGCGCGAAGTCTCCGCGATGCGCCGACGGCCTTCCAGGTCCTGTGCACCGATCGGTGCCAGGAAATGCACTTCCGCACGCCGCGCCGGCTCACCGAGCAGGCGCAGGAAATTGGCGAAGAAACTCTCGCCGGGGCCGAACGCGACAATGGTCTGCGCATCGCCCTTGACGCCGTACACCAGGGCCACCGGCTGCACCGGCACGCCGGTTTCAACCGCGGCCTGGAAGATGCGGGCATGGAACGGGCCCACTTCATGGCCTCCGCGGGTACGCCCTTCCGGGAACACGCCCACCGCCTTGCCTTCGCGCAGGCGATCGGCCATCACCTGCATCACGCCACCGAGCGATTCGGTGTTGCCGCGCTGGTGGAAGATGGTCTGCCCGCGCGCAGCGAGCCAACCAACCAGCGGCCAGCTGGCGATCTCGCGCTTGGCGACGAAGCCCATCATGCGCTGGCTGTGCAGGATGCAGATGTCGACCCAGCTGACGTGGTTGGCGACGAACAGCACGGCACCGGACAACGGCCTGCCGATCTGCACCAGGCGGAAGCCGAAGATCCACATCAGCCCGCCCTGCCACCAGTTGACCACCTTGGCACCGAAGGTCGCTTCGCCCACGCGCAGTTCGCCCCACGGCCGAAGCATGCCAATCAGGATGAGCGGCAGGAACACGACGATGTGGACCAACAGCAGCGGTACGCGGTACAGGTAACGGCACACACGCGCCACGCCGCCGCGGGGGGCCGGAGTGGGGGAAGTCATCCGCGCACGATACCGGAGGGCCGTCATCGCTGCCAGCCGATTTAGGCCATAACACCCATCGACCGGGGCAATCGGCGGGGAACGCTGGGTTCCGCTGCCGTCGCCGTCCGTCCGGGGCTCAGCCGTGGCCGGCCGCCACCACCGCCAGGGTCAGCCGCGAGATGCACACCAGCCGGCCCTGCTCGTCCTCGATGCGGATCTCCCACAGCTGGGTGCTGCGGCCCACGTGCAGCGCGCGGGCGGTGCCGGTCACCGTGCCCGAACGCACCGCACGCACGTGGTTGGCGTTGATTTCCAGGCCCACGCAGATCTGCTTTGCCGTATCCACGCACAGGTTGCCGGCGCTGCTGCCCAGGGTCTCGGCCAGCACCACCGACGCGCCGCCATGCAGGATGCCGTAGGGCTGGCGGGTGCGCTCGTCCACCGGCATGGTGGCCTGCAGCCAGTCGTCACCGGCCGCGCTGAAGACGATGCCCAGCGACTCGATCGCGGTGTTGCGGCTGAGCGTGTTGAGCTGCTCGAGGGAAACGGCTTCGCGGAACACCTGGGTCATGCGGGCACCTTCAGAGGATGGGAACGAGGCCAGCGCCGAATGCGGTCAGCATGCGTACCAGCAGCCACTTCGGGCCGACATTGACCTCGGGGAAGTCGCCCACGGCGACATAGCAGCGGTGGAAGCCCGGGTCCTGCCGTGGCAGCGGCTGCGGGCAGTCCGGGCCAGGCTTGAACTCGTAGTCGGTGGCATAGCGCCACGGCCAGAAGTCGAGGATCGGCAATGCTTCGGAGGCTTTGCCGACGCTGTAGTTGAGCCCGGACAGCACCGGCGGCTTGGCCCGCGGCGCCACCGTCCACGAGTTCTGCGGATGGGTGTCGCGCAGGATGCTCTCGGCCAGCTGCTCGGCGAAGGCCGGGTCGTCGATGATCACCGCGCCTTCGGTGTTGTAGTTCTCGCTGCGCGGATCGAAGTTGTGGGTACCGACCACGCCGATACGGCGATCGACCACCAGCGACTTGGCGTGCAGGCCCATGCGCGCGCCCTTGCGGGTGACCGGCAACGGCTTGTTGACCGCCTTGCTGCCCAGGAACGAAGGCCGGGTCTCGGTGCGCAGCAGGCGCGTTTCGACCTCGCTGCCGGCCGCGCGGCGGCGCTCGCGCGCGTTCTGGTAGGCGCTGCCGGTGCGCGGATTCACCGGGCCCTGCTTGCCGGTGGGTGCCGGCGGCTCATCGCGGCCGTCGCCGGCATTGCTGCCGGCAGCGCTGCCGCCGATCAGCGGGTTACGCCCGCTGTCATCATCGCCTTCGGGCGCGGCGATCGGGTCGGGCAGCAGGTTGCGGTAATCGACCGGTGCATCCAGCGGGAACGGCTTGTATTCGAAGATGTTGAAGCCCAGTTCGCGCATGTTGCGCCGCTTGTACTTGTACGACAGCGCATAGACGATCGGGTTGTCGGTAGCCGCCAGGCTGTTGCTGGACACCACCACGCGCGGCGGCTGCGGGCGCTTGCGCAGCTCGCGGAACAGCTTCTGCGCCGGCTTGGACAGCACCAGGTATGGCGTCTGCAGGATCACTTCCTTCTGCGCGCCGGCGATCAGTGCATCCAGCTGCGGCTCGGTCACGTGCTGTCCGGCCAGCGGCGCATCGGCCTTCTCGCGCCGGTGCTTGCGCGGCAGGTCGGCGACATAGCGCACCGAGGCCACCGGCAACGCGGTATCGACGAAGGAACGGCTGACGAAGTCCATGTCGTTGGCTTCGGCACTGACCCGCTGCACCCGTTCGGGGCGGCGGAAGCTGGCCGGCGGCAGGGTCGGCACGCCCTCGCGCAGCAGGGTGCGGCCGACATCGTTCAGGCGCTCGGCCGGCACGCTGCGCCTGGCGCGCCAGAAGGCATCGAAGTTGGCCGCCATCGCCCGCGCCTCCGGGCCGGCGATCATCACGTCGCGGTCGCGGAAGTTGTACTCGCGATCCCAGTCGTAATAGTCGTCCTGGTAGTTGCGGCCACCGACCACGCCGATCGCATCGTCGATCACCAGCAGCTTGTTGTGCATGCGCTGGTTGAAGCGGCGGAAGCAGCACAGCACGCTGCCGGCGTAGTCGAAGTAGTTCAGCCTGGCCTTGCCGAAGGTCGGATTGTAGACCCGCAGCTGGAAGTTCTGGTGCGCGCCGGACAGCGCGCCGAGGATCTGCAGGTCGGAGATCGCCGAGAGCTGGTCGATCAGCACCCGCACCTTCACCCCGCGCCGCGAGGCGGCCAGCAGCTCGTCGATGACCAGCCGGGCGCTGTCGTCCTTGTCGAAGATGTAGGTCTGCAGGTCGATGCTGCGGGTGGCGCTGCGCAGCAGGTTCAGGCGCGCCACCAGGGCGCCCTCGCCCTCGTCGAGCAGGGTGGCGTAGTGGCGCGGCTGTTCCGGGGTGGATTCGGTGAACGCCCGCCCGGCCAGCGCACGCAGCGGCGAGTCCTGCGCGCAGCGGTCGGCGCGCTGGCAGTCGACGTCGGTCGAGCGCGCCTGCACGGCGATCGCTTCGGCACGGTCACGCTCGGCATGCGAGAGCGATGCACAACCGCTGCCCAGCAACACGGTTGCCAGCGCCAGTACACGCAGCAGGAGGTTCACGGTTTCGGCGCCTCGCTCAGGCGCGCACGCAATACGAAAGTCACTCGGTCACTCAAGGCAAGCTGCCAGCTGTCCATTCCATACCGGCCTCGCTGCACGGTACCGCGGCTGACGACGTCGCAATCATAGCCGGGTCGGGCGCACTCCGCTTTCTCGACCCGCAGCGACTCGGGATGGCTGACGCCGCGCAGGGTCAGCCGGCCATTGATGTCGCCGCCCTGTTCCACGGTCTCCGGCCAGTACGGCAGCGAGTCGAACTCGACCACCGGATGGCGCCCGGCATCGAAGAACTCCTCGCCACGCATCCAGCCGGTATAGCGCGGCTTGCCGGGGATCTCCACCGAACGGGTGAACATCTTCAGGTGCACCTGGTGGCGACCATCGGACAGGATCTCGATGCGCCCCTCGAAGTGCGGGAACACGCCTTCGATGCGCTGGCCGAAGCGGGTGCGCACCTCGAAGCCGATCCGCGAGCGCTGGGTATCCAGGCGCAATACCCGTGGCGCTTCGGCGGACACGGGCGGCAACGGGGTCGGTGGGGGCGCCGCGGCCCAGGCCGGGCCGAGCGCCAGCAACGCGGGCAGCAGGAAGCGGCTGCGCCGCGCCAGGCTCATCGGATCACGGCCACCAGAACGCGTTCAGGCTGGCCACGCCCGGTTCGATCAAGGACTCGCGCGGGAAACCGAGGACAGCCACGCCGCCCGGCGGCATGCCGCGATAGTCACTGCTGGTGCCGTCGGTCATCAGGGCCACCAGCTGCTCCAGCCCCGGGTTGTGGCCGACGATCAACACCCGGTCCAGGTCACGGCGCTCGTCCACCAGCGCCGCCAGGGTGCCCGGGGTGGCTTCGTAGATACGGTCTTCCAGGCGCTTTTCGACATAGCCGATGGCCGTCATCACCGCTTCCAGGGTCTCGCGGGTGCGTCGCGACGGCGAGCACAGCACGCAGTCGGGCAACAGGTTGTTTTCCTTCAACCACTTGCCGGCGGCTTCGGCCTCGGCGAGCCCTACCGGCGACAGCGGCCGGTCGAGGTCGGCCTGGCCGGAAACGGCGGGTTCGGCATGGGCATGGCGCAGCAGGATCAATTCACGCATCGCGGTTTTCCATGAAAAGAGGGTGGAGACGTGCAGCGTTACAGCTTCAACCAGGACAGCAGCGGCTCCCAGTCGGCCTGGTGCTCGCGCACCTGCGCCGAGCGGTAGTCGAACAGGCTGCGGCCCAGGCCGGTCATGACCACGTAGCTCTGGCTGTCACGCAGCTGCGCGACCACCGGGTACGGCCACTCGCCCAGCATCTGCAGCGCCTGCTGCGAGGTCTGGGTCCAGGGTTTGGTGCGGTTGAGGACCAGCCCCACCGGCAGCTTGCGGCTGTGCACGCGCGGGTTCTGGGCCAGGCTGTTGAGGAAGCCGACAATGGCTTCGATATCCAGCGCCGAGGGCAGCACCGGCACCACCACGGCATCGGCTGCGTCCAGGAAATGGGGGATATCGTCGGCCAGCGCACCGGCTGGTGCATCGATGATGACGGTATCGGTACCGTCGGGCAGCTTCTGCGCCCACTGCTTCTTCCGATACACATCGATGGGGAGCACCGCGCTTTCCAGCCCGGCACGCCGTTGCGCCCAGCGGGTGCTGGAACCCTGCGGGTCGGCATCGGCGATCACCGTGGCCTTGCCCTGCAATGCCGCGTACGCGGCCAGGTGGGTGGCGACGGTGGTCTTGCCCACCCCGCCCTTGGAACCGGCCACCAGGATCGTCTTCATGCCAGCCTCGCTTCCGGGTACGTGCCCCGAGCGTACACCGGCGGTGGTGACGGGAGGTAGCGCCGTGCTGAACCAGTGGCCATCGCCTTTGCTATCGTGGCGCCCCCGAAGGATCGAACCGGCATGAGCGAACTGCAGGACCTGAGCGCACTGATCCGCGCCAACACCCCCCTGATCGTGATCGAGACCCAGGATGAGGGTCGCATCGTCGAGCTGTTCCGGCAGACGCTGATGCACGTGTGGCGGGCCCTGCACCGCTGGTCCATCACCGAGGGCCTGCGTCGCATCGACCTGGACCGCGAGGATCCGCCGGTCGGCCCGCCCGATGCCAGCGCCGCGCTGCAGATGATCCGCCAGGCCGACCAGCGTGGCGTCTACCTGCTGCTCGATTTCCACCCCTACCTGGGCTACGCCAGCCACCAGCGCGCGCTGCGCGACCTGATCCAGCGCCGCCACAGCGAGCCGCACGTGCTGGTGCTGATCGGCGCCAAGGTCGAGCTGCCAGCCGAGCTGGAAGCACTGGCGGTGCGCTTCAACCCGCGCCTGCCCGATGCCAACGCCCTGCTGAAGATGCTGCGCGAGGAGGCCGACGCCTATGCGCGCGAACACGGCGGCCGCCGCGTCGAGGTCGACAGCGAGGCAGTGAAGAAGATCCTGAAGAACCTGCAGGGCCTGAGCCTGGTCGATGCCCGCCGCATCGCCCGCCAGCTGATCTACGCCGACGGCGCGCTGCGCGACGACGACCTGCCGCAGCTGGCACGGCTGAAGTTCGAGCTGCTCAACCGCAGCGGCCACCTGTTCTTCGAGCATGACAGTGCGCGCTTCGGCGACGTGGCCGGTGCCAACCGGCTCAAGCGCTGGATCAGCCAGCGCCGGGTGGCGTTCATCGCCGGCTCGGCACCGGCCGGCCTGGACCCGCCGCGCGGCATGCTGCTGCTGGGCGTGCAGGGCTGCGGCAAATCGATGCTGGCCAAGGCCACCGCCGCCGGCTTCGGCGTACCGCTGCTGCGCCTGGACGTGGGCGCGCTGTACAACAAGTACCACGGCGAGACCGAGGCCAACCTGCGCCAGGCGCTGGCCTCGGCCGAGCAGCTGGCGCCCTGCGTGTTGTGGATGGACGAGATCGAGAAGGGCCTGGCCAGCGGTGGCGAGGACGGTGGCGTATCGCGCCGCGTGCTCGGCTACCTGCTGACCTGGATGGCCGAGCGCAAGGCGCCGGTCTTCATCGTCGCCACGGCCAACCAGGTGCACGAGCTGCCCGCCGAACTGCTGCGCAAGGGCCGCTTCGACGAGATCTTCTTCGTCGACCTGCCCACCCCGGAGGTACGCGTGGAACTGCTGCGGCTGCACCTGGGGCGACGCCAGCTCAATGGCGACGACTTCGCGCTGCCGGCGCTGGCGGCGGCGGCGAATGGTTTTTCCGGCGCCGAGATCGAGCAGGCGATCGTGGCCGGGCTGTATGCGGCACACGCCGAAGGCCGGCCGCTGGATACCGAGCTGCTGATGAACGAGATCCGTGCGACGCGGCCGCTGTCGGTGCTGATGGCCGAGCAGGTGGAGGCACTGCGGGCATGGGCGTCGGGGCGCACGGTGTCCGCGGACGATTGAGGGGTTTCCAGCGAACGGCGCAGCCCCTCGTGGCTGTTGGTTGGCCGCGAACATCAGACGCCGCGCTTGGCCGGGCGGGGTGGATTCGCAGGGGACGCCGTGAACCCGTCCATGGGGGCTTGGCCGCGGCATCCATGCCGCGGACACCCCCGCGAACCCACCCCGCCCGGCCTCTGACAATTTCCGAGTGCGTCCGCCACGGAAAAGAAAGAAGAAAAGCAGAAGCAAAAGCAAAAGCGCTTGGCTGGCCGCTCTTTGTAGAGCCGAGCCCACGCTCGACTGCGCTTCGCTCAGATATCGAAAAATCGATTCCGATGCAGATTCATCCACGCATGGCGTGGATCTACCGTGTCGAGCAAGGTCGACACCTACCAACAGCAGCGTCGAACCGTCAGAAGTGGGGCGGTGTGGGTTGGCAGGACCGTTGGCGCCATGGATGGCGCCATCGAGCCCCCAGGGACGGGTTTACGGCGTGTCCTGCCAACCCACACCGCCCCGCCATCCCGCGGATTGCCCGCTGTTGCTGTTGCTTCGGCTGTTGCTTCGGCTGTTGCTTCGGCTGTTGCTTCGGCTGTTGCCTCTGCGGGTGCCGGGTGCAACCCGGCCGAACCCCTTCCCTCAGGGCCAGGCCGGCGGGGCGGCCGCCCAGGCCTGCTGCACTTCCGCCAGCGAGGCCCGCTCGTCGTCACGCCACAACGGCAACAATTCCGCATAACGGCTGCTGTCGCTCCATTGCGTCGGCTCGGTACGCACCGCTGCGGCATACCACTGCACCGCCTCCTGCTTCTGCCCGGCCCGCCACAACGCCAGCGCATAGGTGGGTGGCAACCAGCCCGGCTTGCTCAGCGAACCGCCGGCGGCGGCCTGCCATTGCTCCAGCGCTGCCTCGGGCTGGCCCTGACGCAGCAGGTCCCAGCCGTAGTTCCAGCGCACGCCACGGCCCAGGCTGCCCTGCACCGGCGCATCCTTCAGCGCTTCGCGATACAGCTGTTCGCCCAGTTCGGTGCGGCCCTGGGCAATGGCCACCGACGCCAGCTGCACGGTGGCCTCCACGGTACGCCGGCCGCGCTCGCGCTGCTTGAGCAGCTGCGCCACCAGCGCATCCCCGTCGGACTGGACCACGATCATGGGCACGGCGGCCGCATCGCTGTCGAAGTAGAACTCCTGTGGTGCCGGCACCGCCGGCGCGGCCCACACCGGGGCCGTTCCCGAGACCAGCAACATGCTGCCCAGGATCTTTCCTGCAACTGACATCCCTTCTCCCCAGGCCGCAACCGCAGCCTCCCTCTCTCTCCCTGATCCTAACCGCAGCATGGCCGCCCGCGCGAGTGCCGGGGCGGAAGGGCCCCACTGCTACAATTCGCGCCTTTCCCGCCG
This sequence comes from Stenotrophomonas sp. WZN-1, assembly GCF_002192255.1. Taxonomy (NCBI): domain Bacteria; kingdom Pseudomonadati; phylum Pseudomonadota; class Gammaproteobacteria; order Lysobacterales; family Lysobacteraceae; genus Stenotrophomonas; species Stenotrophomonas sp. WZN-1. The sequence continues at coordinate 108,058 of NZ_CP021768.1, read as the reverse complement.
CGTGCCCGCACGCGGCCGGTGCCAGCCGATCCTGACCGGGCCAGCCATGACCAGTACCGCGCAACTCACTTCGCCCTCTTCCGCCGACCTGATCGACCGTGACTACACGCTCGACCACAAGTACACCCGCAACGAGGGGCGGATCTACCTGAGTGGCGTGCAGGCGCTGGTGAAACTGCCGTTGATGCAGCGGCTGCGCGACGCGCACGAAGGCATCGACAGCGCCGGCTTCGTCAGTGGCTACCGTGGCAGCCCGCTGGGCGGCTTCGATCTGGAACTGTGGCGCGCGCGCAAGCACCTGGACGCGGCCAAGGTGAAGTTCACCCCCGGCCTGAACGAGGACCTGGGCGCCACCATGGTGTGGGGCACCCAGCAGACCAACCTGTTCCCCGGCGCCAACGTGCAGGGCGTGTTCGGCATGTGGTACGGCAAGGGCCCGGGCGTGGACCGCTGCGGCGACGTGTTCAAGCACGCCAATGCCGCCGGCACCTCGCGCTACGGCGGCGTGCTGGCGCTGGCCGCCGATGACCACGCCTGCCGCAGTTCAACCCTGCCGCATGGCAGCGAGGACGAGTTCGTCAGCGCGATGATGCCGGTGCTGAATCCGGCCGGCGTGCAGGACATCCTCGACATGGGCCTGCTGGGCTGGGCAATGAGCCGCTATACCGGCCGCTGGGTCGGCTTCAAGACCATCGCCGAGACGGTGGAATCGTCGGCCTCGGTCGAGGTCGACCCGATGGCGCGCCGCATCGTGCTGCCGGAAGACTTCGAAATGCCCTCGGGCGGCCTCAACATCCGCTGGCCGGACCCGCCGCTGGACCAGGAAATGCGCCTGCACCGCTATGCGGTGAAGGCCGCACAGGCATTCGCCCGCGCCAACGGCATCGACAAGGTGGTGATGGACGCGCCGCGCGCGCGGCTGGGCATCGTCACCACCGGCAAGAGCTACCTGGACGTGCTGCAGGCGCTGGAATACCTGGGCCTGGATGAAGCGGCGTGCGCCGACATCGGCATCCGCGTGTACAAGGTCGGCATGACCTGGCCGCTGGAGCCGCAGGGCATCGCGCGCTTCGCGCAGGGCCTGGAAGACATCATCGTGGTGGAGGAGAAGCGTGCCTTCATCGAGCGCCAGATGAAGGAACAGTTCTTCAACTGGCCGGCCAGCTGGGGCCAGCGTCCGTCGATCGTCGGCAAGTACGACGAGAGCGGCGAGTGGATCCTGCCGTCCACCGGCGAACTGACCCCGGCCACCATTGCCGGTGTGATCGGCCGCCGCATCCAGAAGTTCTTCAACAACGAATCGATCGAGCAGCGCCTGCAGTGGATGCAGGAGAAGGAAGCCGAGCTTGCGTTGCCGCGCGCCAGCTTCCCGCGCGTGCCGCACTACTGCTCCGGCTGCCCGCACAACACCTCCACCAACGTGCCGGAGGGCTCGCGTGCGCTGGCTGGCATCGGTTGCCATTACATGGTGACCTGGATGGACCGCAGCACCGACACCTTCACCCACATGGGCGGCGAAGGCGTGACCTGGGCCGGGCAGGCGCCGTTCACCGATACCCCGCACGTGTTCCAGAACCTCGGCGACGGCACCTACTTCCACAGCGGTTCGCTGGCGATCCGCCAGGCAGTCGCGGCCGGTGTCAACATCACCTACAAGATCCTCTACAACGATGCGGTGGCGATGACCGGCGGCCAGCCGGTGGACGGCCCGCTGAGCGTGCCGGATATCGCAAAGCAGATGCGTGCCGAGGGCATCCACACCATCGTGGTGCTGTCGGACAACATCAGCAAGTGGACCGGCCAGCGCGAGCACTTCCCCAGCGATGTCGAGTTCCATGACCGCAGCGAACTGGATGCGGTGCAGAAGCGCCTGCGCGAGGTGAAGGGTGTTTCGATCCTGATCTACGAACAGACCTGTGCCACCGAGAAGCGCCGCCGCCGCAAGCGCGGCAAGCTGGAAGATCCGCAGAAGCGCGTGCTGATCAACTCACTGGTCTGCGAAGGCTGCGGCGACTGCGGCAAGAAGAGCTTCTGCGTGTCGGTGCTGCCGAAGGAAACCGAGTTCGGGCGCAAGCGCGAGATCGACCAGTCCAACTGCAACAAGGACTACTCCTGCGTGAACGGCTTCTGCCCGAGCTTCGTCACCGTGCACGGTGGACAGCCGCGCAAGGGCAGCAAGCGCGATGCGTCCACGCTGCTGGACAACCTGCCGGCACCGACCCTCCGCGGCACCCTGGAGCAGCCCTGGAACATCCTGATCACCGGCGTCGGCGGTACCGGCGTGGTGACCATCGGTGCGCTGCTGGGCATGGCCGGCCACCTGGAAGGCAAGGGCGCGACCGTGCTCGACCAGACCGGCCTGGCACAGAAGGGCGGCGCGGTGACCACCCACATCCGCATTGCCCGTCGTCCCGAAGACATCCACGCCGTGCGCATCGCCGCCGGCGAGGCCGACCTGGTGCTGGGCTGCGACATGGTGGTGGTCAACGATTACTGGGCGCTGTCGAAGGTGCGCGCCGGCCGTTCGCAGGTGGTACTGAACACCTATGAAGCGATGCCCGGCACCTTCACCACCCGCCCGGACATGCAGTTCCCCGCCGCCGACATCGTGGCCGGTGTGCGCGTGGCACTGGGCGGCCAGGAACCGCTGCTGCTGGATGCCACCCAGCTGGCCACCGCGCTGCTGGGCGATGCGATCGCCGCCAACCTGTTCATCCTCGGCTACGCCTGGCAGCAGGGCCTGGTGCCGCTGTCGTTCGATTCACTGATGCGCGCCATCGAGCTCAACGGCGCCGCCGTGGCGATGAACCAGCAGGCCTTCGCCTGGGGCCGCCTGGCCGTGGTCGACCCGCAGGCCGTGCAGCAGGCCGCCGGCCTGGTGCGCAACCGCCATACCGATACCGAATCCACCCCGGGCCCGCTGCATCCGCTGCCGCCGGGCGAGTGGGAGGGCAACGAATGGGGCGCCACTGCGGCGCCGCGCAACACCGGCGACGAACGCGAACTGCGTGGCCTGCCTTCGCACGGTGGCGATGTTGCGTTCCTGCCGTTGGACGACGCCCGCCTGTCGCGCTCGCTGGATGAAATGATCGAGCGCCGCGCCGCCTTCCTGGTCGAGTACCAGGACGCTGCCTACGCCAACCGCTACCGCAGCCTGGTCGAGCGCGTGCGCGCCGCCGAAGCCGACCGCATCGGCGGTTCCACCGCGCTGACCGAGACCGTGGCCCGTTACCTGTTCAAGCTGATGGCGTACAAGGACGAGTACGAAGTGGCCCGCCTGTATACCAGCGGCGACTTCCAGCGCCGCCTGCAGCAGCAGTTCGAGGGCGATTACCAGCTGCGCTTCCACCTGGCGCCGCCGCTGTTCGCCAGGAAGGACGAGCAGGGCCGGCTGCTGAAGAAGGAATACGGCCCGTGGATGTTCAAGGCCTTCGGCCTGCTGGCCAGGCTGAAGTTCCTGCGTGGCGGCCGCTTCGACGCGTTCGGGCGCACCGCGGAACGCCGCATGGAGCGCAAGCTGATCGGCGATTACGAGGCCACCGTGCAGGTGCTGCTGGACGGCCTGGATGACGACCGCCTGGCGCTGGCGGTGGAAATCGCCAGCGTACCCGAGCACATCCGCGGCTTCGGCCACGTCAAGGAAGCGCATGTCGAGCAGGCCAAGGCGCGCGAAGCCGCCCTGCTGGCGCAGTGGCGCAACCCGAAGGCGCTGCATATCGTGCAGGTGGCTTGAGAAAGGACACAAGAAGTGGGAGTGCAACTTATAAGTTGCATTTCAAATAAGAAACCTATAGATTGCATTTCAGATAGGAAACCTATAGGTTGCATTTTAAATAAGAAACCTATGGGTTGCATTTTAAGTAAGAAACCTATAGGTTGCCTTACAAAAAAAGCAACCTATGGGTTGCTATCGTCGAGCGCAGGGTAACTGACTCGTTTGCAGCGGAAGGGCTTGTATCGGGGCGCATACCATCCGCGCTCGCCCAACCAGCGGATCGCCGATGAAGGAGAAAGCTCTGTGGCCGTCAAGTTTGTTGTCCGAACTCCCCAACAGTTGGGCTCCCTCATGAAAGCGTTTCGCAAGCAGGCGGGCCTGACGCAAACAGAACTTGGCAAACAACTTGGTATCAGCCGCCAAGCAGTGACAGCTCTCGAGCACGAACCAGAAACAGCTTCGTTTGGGCGCCTGATGAAGGTGTGGGCGGTACTAGGGATCGAGGTGACTCTACAACAGGGGGCGGAGCGCTCGAACACTCAAGATATGGAATGGTAGCGATGAGTGAGCTAACGATCTGGATGAATGGTGTAGAGGTAGCGAAATGGCAGCAGAACTGGAACAGCTCTCCGCGCCTTACCTATACCCAGAACTGGCTTGAGTCTGGTTCGCCACGCCCTCTTTCCCTCTCACTCCCATTGCTGCCACTTGGTGAAAGTCACCGTGGACAGAAAGTTGTCGACTACTTCGACAACCTTCTTCCTGACAATAGCGAGATCAGAAGCAGGCTACGTGATCGCTTTTCAACCCGCTCAGCGGGAACCTTTGACCTTCTTGAGGCCATCGGTCGGGATTGCGTTGGCGCAGTGCAGCTGCTACCCGATGCAGCCACACCCAACGATCTGCAGAGCATCCAATTCCAACCATTGGATGAGGGCGAAGTTGCGGCCATCCTGCGAGGAGTTACTGCACCCGCCCTGCCAGGATCAAGACACCATCCGAGTGACGAGTTTCGAATCTCTATCGCCGGTGCGCAGGAGAAGACAGGGCTACTTCTGCACGAGGGTCAGTGGTGCATTCCAATCGGCAGCACGCCCTCTACTCATATCTTCAAGTTGCCCCTAGGCCTGGTCGGTAACATGAGGGCAGACATGCACCAGTCAGTCGAGAACGAGTGGCTGTGCATGCATCTGCTTTCCGCCTGCGGAATTCCCGTTGCAGAGACGCAGATGGGACGTTTCCAGGACCAACGCGCGCTCATTGTCGAGCGATTCGACCGCCGTCTTTCTGCGGACCGCCGATGGTGGCTGCGGCTGCCGCAGGAAGACATGTGCCAGGTCTTTGGTCTGCCCGCTGCCAAGAAATATGAATCCGATGGTGGCCCAGGGATCGTGGCCATCATGGATCTGCTTCGACAATCCGAGCATTCCGAGGATCGCGCGACCTTCTTCAAGACGCAGATTCTTTTCTGGATGTTGGCTGCAACCGATGGCCATGCCAAGAACTTCAGCGTTCACATTGAAGCTGGCGGCCGCTTCAGATTGACTCCTATCTATGACGTGATTTCGGTCTACCCCATTCTCGGCCGCGGCCCCGGCCAACTGGAGCCTCGTGATGCGAAGCTCGCAATGAGTATCAATGGACGGAATCGACACCGCAGGCTGCTGGACATTCGACGACGGCATTGGAACGAAACAGCTCGCGCCTGCGGTGTAAGCGATGGCGCAGAACCATGGATCGAGACACTGCTGGAGACCGTAGAACCTGCCATCGAACAGGTCACGCGTCAGCTCCCGGATGATTTCCCTTCCAACGTGTCCGGACCTATTTTCCAGGGACTGCGTGATGCGGCGGCACGCCTTTCCAGCATGGCACCGGACGCCTGATCACCCCAGCCGCCACAGCAGCAACCGGTTGTTGGCCGGCATGGCCAGATCCCCCAGGCGGGTAAACCCGCTGTCGGCGGCCAGCGCCTGCACCGCTTCGCTATCGCGGATGCCGCTGCGCGGATCGCGCGCCGTCAGCCAGGCATCGAACTGCGCGTTGCTGTCGCTGGTGTAGCGGCCACCGTAGTTGAACGGGCCGTACACCGCCAGCAGCGCACCATGCCGCAGCACCGGTGGCAGCGCGGCGAACAGCGCCTGCACGTGCTCCCAGCTCATGATGTGCAGTGTGTTGGCACTGAATGCGGCGTCGAACATGCTGCCTTCCGGCAGGCTCAGGCCGGTCGCTGGCGGCAGCTCCACCTGCAGTGCCATCGGCGGCAGCAGGTTCAGCAGCGCCGCCTCGGCGCGCCAGGCCTCGATGCCCGGAAGATGGTCCGGATGGTCGCTGGGCTGCCAGCGCAACCACGGCCAACGCTCGGCGAAGAAGGCCGCGTGCTGGCCGGTACCGCTGCCGATTTCCAGCAGCCGATGGCGGTCGCCCATCCACGGGTCGAGTGCGGCGGCGATCGGTTCGCGGTTGCGCTCGCAGGCTTCTGAATACGGCTTGCTCGACATCAGGGCGGCGTCCAGGCGGGGTCGGCCCCATTGTGCACGAGGGGGTGTTGCTCGGCAGGGCTGCGCCCTGCACCCGCAGGAGCCGGAGCAACGGCAACAACCAAAGCAACAGCAACAGCGGGCTTCCTGGGGATGGCGGGATGGATCCGGTTGCGGTAGACGCCGTGAATCCGTCCATGGACGCTCGGTCGCGCCATCCATGGCGCTCACGCCCCCGCAACCGGACCCACCCCGCCTTCGACAGTTTTCTGCGGTCTGTTGGAACGGCTCTTGGGGTCAGATCCGTTTTCCGTAGGAAAACGGATCTGACCCCGGATTCATTTCGATATCTGACAGATGTGCCGACCAAGGTCGACACCTACCAACAGCCGCGGAGATCTGTCAGAGGTGGGGCGGTGTCGGATTGCGGGGTGTCCGCGGCATGGATGCCGCGGCCAAGCCCCCATGGACGGGTTCACGGCGTCCCCGCAATCCGACACCGCCCCGCCAACCCACGGAATGCCGCTCTGGCTCTGGCTCTGGCTCTGGCTTTGGCTCTGGCTTTGGCTCTGGCTCTGGCTTTGGCCGTTGCCGTTGCATTGAGCTGGTGCAGGGCTGCAAGCCCTGCCGAAACCCTCCCCAACCATGACTGCAGTCACTTGCCCGGACGCGCTGCGCTGGCGAAAGTCGAGTGGTTGACGTGATCGGCTCGGCCTGTTGCCGGCCGCACGCAAGCGAGAGAGAGAAACGCTGTGCAACGACGTGAGTTCCTGGCTTTTTCCGGTCTGGGCCTGGCGGGCCTGCTGCTGCCGCATTCCCGTGCCATCGCCGCCGAGCAACTGCTCGCCCCGGTCGACACCCTCCAGCGCAGGCGCCTGGCGGACGTGGCGCTGGCCACTGCACGCACGGCCAAGGCCAGCTACTGCGATGTGCGCATCGGCCGCTACCTCAACCAGTCGGTCATCACCCGCGAGCACCAGGTCGGCAATGTGACCAACCGCGAATCGTCCGGCGTGGGCGTGCGGGTGATCGTCAACGGTGCCTGGGGCTTCGCTGCTACCCATCAGCAGACCGAGGCCGCCGTGCGCGCGGCGGTCGAGCAGGCCGCGGCAATCGCGCGCGCCAACGCCAGCATCCAGACCCGGCCGGTGCAGCTGGCGCCGACGCCCTCGGTGGGTGAGGTGCGCTGGCAGACCCCGCTCCGCAGGAACGCGATGGCGGTGCCGATCCAGGACAAGGTCGAGCTGCTGCTGGCGCTCAACGCCGCCGCGCTGAATGCGGGTGCCGACTACATCAATTCCACTCTGTTCCTGGTCAACGAACAGAAGTACTTCGCGTCCAGCGATGGCTCGTTCATCGACCAGGACATCCATCGCATCTGGCTGCCGTTCACCGCCACCGCCATCGACAAGGCCAGCGGCAGGTTCCGCACCCGCGCCGGCCTGTCGTCGCCGATGGGCATGGGCTATGAGTTCCTTGATGGCGATGCGCGCGGCAAGGTGCACCTGCCCGCTGGCATCACCGCCTACCGCGATTCCTACGACCCGGTCGAGGACGCGATTGCGGCCGCCCGCCACGCGCGCGAGAAACTGAAGGCGCCGTCGGTGAAGCCGGGCAAGTACGACCTGGTGTTGGACCCGTCCAACCTGTTCCTGACCATCCACGAGAACGTCGGCCACCCGCTGGAACTGGACCGCGTGCTCGGCTACGAAGCCAACTACGCCGGCACCAGCTTCGCCACGCTGGACAAGCGCGATGCGGGTTTCCGCTGGGGCAGCGACATCGTCACCTTCTTCGCCGACAAGACCCAGCCCGGCAGCCTCGGTGCGGTCGGCTACGACGACGAAGGCGTGAAGACCCAGCGCTGGGACCTGGTGCGCGACGGCATCCTGGTCGACTACCAGGCCACCCGTGATGAAGCCCACATCCTCGGCCGCGATGCCTCGCATGGCTGCAGTTATGCCGATTCCTGGTCCAGCGTGCAGTTCCAGCGCATGGCCAATGTCTCGCTGGCGCCGGGCAAGCAGCCGCTCAGCGTCGAGGACATGATCAAGGACGTGGAGAACGGCATCTACATCCACGGTCGCGGTTCGTATTCGATCGACCAGCAGCGCTACAACGCGCAGTTCGGCGGCCAGCTGTACTACCAGATCAAGGACGGCAAGATCGCCGGCATGGTCGAGGATGCGGCCTACCAGATCCGCACGCCGGAATTCTGGAATGCCTGCACCGCCATCTGCGATGAACGCGACTTCCGCCTGGGCGGTTCGTTCTTCGACGGCAAGGGCCAGCCCGGCCAGGTCTCGGCGGTATCGCACGGATCGTCCACCACCCGCTTCAACGGCATCAACATCATCAACACCGCGCGCAGTCTCGGCGCTTAAGCCACCCATCCTTCGACATGGAGAGCAGCCTTGCAAAGACGTGACTTCCTGGCCCTGACCGGGCTTACCGCGGGCGGGCTGATCGTGCCCTCCTTCTTCGGCAAGGTGATCGCCGCTGAACAGCTGCAGTCCAGCCTCGACCCGGCGCTGAAGAAGCGCCTGGCCGACGCCGCCCTGCAGGCTGCGCGCAGCGCCGGTGCCACCTACTGCGACGTGCGCATCGGCCGCTACCTGCGGCAGTTCGTGATCACCCGCGAGGACAAGGTGCAGAACGTGGTGAACACCGAGTCCACCGGCGTGGGCATCCGCGTGATCGTCAACGGTGCCTGGGGCTTCGCCGCCACCAATGCGCTGGGCACCGCCGACGTCGCCAAGGCCGCGCAGCAGGCCGCGGCGATCGCCAAGGCCAATGCCGGCGTGCAGACCGCCCCCGTGCAGCTGGCCAAGGCGCCGGGCGTGGGTGAAGTGAGCTGGCGCACGCCGATCCGCAAGAATGCGATGGAAGTGCCGATCAAGGACAAGGTCGGCCTGCTGCTGGACGTCAACGCCGCCGCGATGGGTGCCGGTGCCAGCTTCGTCAATTCGATGCTGTTCCTGGTCAACGAGCAGAAGTACTTCGCCTCCACCGATGGTTCCTACATCGACCAGGACGTGCACCGCATCTGGGCACCGATGACGGTCACCGCCATCGACAAGACCAGCGGCAAGTTCCGCACCCGCTCGGGCCTGTCCTCGCCGATGGGCCTGGGCTACGAGTACCTCGATGGTGCCGCCGCCGGCAAGGTGGTCAGCCCCAACGGCGTAGTCAACTACAGCTCGTCCTACGACATGAAGGAAGACGCCATCGCCGCCGCCAAGCAGGCGCAGGAAAAGCTGAAGGCACCGTCGGTGAAGCCGGGCAAGTACGACCTGGTGCTCGATCCGTCGCACACCTGGCTGACGATCCACGAATCGATCGGCCACCCGCTGGAACTGGACCGCGTGCTCGGCTACGAAGCCAACTACGCCGGCACCAGCTTCGCCACCCTGGACAAGCGCGAACAGCATTTCCAGTACGGCAGCGAGCTGGTCAACATCTTCGCCGACAAGACCCAGCCGGGCAGCCTCGGTGCGGTGGCGTACGACGATGAAGGCGTGAAGTGCAAGCGCTGGGACCTGATCAGCAATGGCAAGCTGGTGGACTACCAGACCATCCGCGACCAGGCCCACATCCTCGGCAAGACCGAGTCCGACGGCTGCTGCTATGCCGACTCGTGGTCCAGCGTGCAGTTCCAGCGCATGGCCAACGTGTCGATGGCACCGGGCAAGAAGCCGCTGAGCGTGCCGGACCTGATCAAGGACGTGGAGAACGGCATCTACATCATCGGTGATGGTTCGTTCTCGATCGACCAGCAGCGCTACAACGCGCAGTTCGGCGGCCAGCTGTTCTACGAGATCAAGAACGGCCAGATCACCCGCATGCTGGAAGACGTGGCCTACCAGATCCGCACGCCGGAGTTCTGGAACGCCTGCACCGCCGTGGCCGACGAGCGCGACTACCGCCTGGGCGGTTCGTTCTTCGACGGCAAGGGCCAGCCCGGCCAGGTCTCGGCGGTCTCGCACGGTTCGTCGACCGCGCGCTTCAACGGCATCAATGTCATCAACACCGCACGCAGCCTCGGCTGACCGGTCAGGAGCCCTTACACCATGAGTATCTTCACCGAAGCCCAGGCCAAGGCCATCCTCGACAAGGTCATCGCCCTGTCCAAGGCCGACGAGTGCACCGCCGTGCTGGCCGGCGCGATCAGCGGCAACATCCGTTTCGCACTGAACAATGTCTCCACCAGCGGCATCGTCGACAACACCGAGCTGGCGGTCACCGTCGCCTTCGGCAAGCGCGTCGGCACGGCCTCGATCAACGAGTTCGACGATGCCGCGCTGGAACGCGTGGTGCGCCGTGCCGAAGACCTGGCCCGCCTGGCCCCGGAGAACCCGGAGTTCATGCCGGCCATCGGCAAGCAGAGCTACCGTGCCAGCCCGACCTTCAGCGAATCCACCGCTGCGATCGATCCGGCGTTCCGTGCCAAGGTCGCCGCCGATTCGATCGCCCCGTGCCGTGGCCACGGCCTGATCGCCGCCGGCTTCCTCGAGGACGGCCAGGGTTTCCAGGCCACCGCCAACAGCAACGGCAACTTCGCCTACCAGCGCACCACCAACTTCGATTACACCTGCACCGTGCGCACCGAAGATGGCCGCGGTTCGGGCTGGGTCGGCCGCAACCTGAAGGATGCCGCCGACTTCAAGGCCGACCAGGACATCCGCATCGCCATGCGCAAGGCCACCGAATCGGCCGAAGCCAAGGCGCTGGAACCGGGCAAGTACACGGTGATTCTGGAACCGGCTGCGGCCGCGGGCCTGATCAGCTTCATGATGAACTTCTTCAGCGCACGCTCGGCCGATGAAGGCCGCAGCTTCCTGTCGAAGAAGGGTGGTGGCAACAAGCTGGGCGAGCAGGTCTACGATCCGCGCGTGACCATGATCGCCGACCCCTGGCACCCGGACGCACCGGTGCTGCCGTGGGACAACGAAGGCATGCCGCGCGAGCGCATGGCCATCATCGAGAACGGCAAGATCGCCAACCTGGACTACTCGCGCTTCTGGGCACAGAAGCAGGGCAAGACCGCCAAGGCCTCGCCAGGCAACCTGCTGATGAGCGGTGGCGACAAGAGCACCGCCGAGCTGGTGCGTGGCACCCAGAAGGGCATCCTGGTCACGCGTACCTGGTACATCCGCATGGTCGATCCGCAGACCGTGCTGCTGACCGGCCTCACCCGCGACGGCACCTTCTACATCGAGAACGGCCAGATCAAGCACCCGGTGAAGAACTTCCGCTTCAACGAGTCGCCGGTGATCATGCTCAACAACATCGAAGAGCTGGGCAAGCCGGTGCGCGTGGCCGGTGATGAATCCAGCTACGTGATGATGATCCCGCCGATGAAGCTGCGCGATTTCACCTTCACCTCGCTGTCCGACGCCGTCTGATGGATCGCCGGGCCTGCCTGCGCTGGTTGGCCGCTGCCGCTTCGGCGGCGGCGCTGCCAGCCTGGGCGCAGTCAGGCCCGCGCAGTTCGCGCTACGACTTCTGGTTCACCCGGCTGCAATACGACTCCGGTGACTGGGACGTGGACGCGCGCATGCCGTCCAACCTGATCACCTCATTGATCGACTACACCTCGCTGCGCGTGGACCCGCAGGAACACGTGGTGGCGCTGGCCGACCCGCGCATGCTGGAAGCACCGTTCTGCTACCTGGCCGGGCACACACTGGTGGAGTTCAACGCCGCCGAACGGCAGAACTTCGTGCGCTACGTGCGCAATGGCGGCTTCGTCTTCGTCGACGACTGCAACCATGACATCGACGGCCTGTTCGCCACCTCGTTCGAGGCGCAGATGGGCCGCCTGTTCGGCCCGAAGGCATTGCAGAAGCTGCCCAACAGCCACGCGCTGTACCGCAGTTTCTTCCGCTTCCCGGATGGCCCACCCGCCACCAGCTTCGAACTCAACGGCTGGGGCGACGACCTGGTGCACGACTACCTGAAGGGCATCGAGGTCGATGGCCGCCTCGGCCTGCTGTACAGCAACAAGGACTACGGCTGCGAGTGGGACTACGACTGGCGCAACAAGCGTTTCCTGGCCGAAGACAACACCCGCTTCGGCGTCAACATCGTGATGTACGCGTTGAACAATTGATAGGACCTGCACGCTCATGACTTCCCCCGACCTCGACTCCCTGTTGCCGCGCCTGGATGCGCTGCGCGCCGCGCTTGCACGCGCCGTGGTGGGCCAGCACACCGTGGTCGAGCAGCTGCTGATCGGCCTGCTGGCCGGCGGCCATTGCCTGCTGGAAGGCGCGCCCGGGCTCGGCAAGACCCTGCTGGTGCGCTCGCTCGGGCAGGCACTGGAGCTGCAGTTCCGGCGCGTGCAGTTCACCCCCGACCTGATGCCCAGCGACATCCTCGGCACCGAGCTGCTGGAGGAGGACCACGGCACCGGCCATCGCCATTTCCGCTTCCAGCAGGGCCCGATCTTCACCCACCTGTTGCTGGCCGACGAACTCAACCGCACCCCGCCCAAGACCCAGGCCGCGCTGCTGGAAGCGATGCAGGAGCGCACGGTCAGCTATGCCGGCACCACCTACGCATTGCCCGCGCCGTTCTTCGTGCTGGCCACGCAGAACCCGATCGAGCAGGCCGGTACCTACCCGCTGCCGGAAGCACAGCTGGACCGCTTCCTGCTGCACGTGCTGGTGGATTACCCCAGCGAGGACGAGGAACGGCAGATCCTGGAACAGACCACCGGCGGTGCCACCGACGTGGTACCGAAGGTGATGGATGCCGAAGCGGTGATCGCCCTGCAGGCCGCGGTGCGCCAGGTGCATGTCAGCCCTGATGTGCTGGCCTGGATCACCCGCCTGGTGCGCGCCAGCCGTCCCGGCGAAGGCGCATCGGCGGCGATCAACCAGTGGGTGAAGTGGGGCGCCGGCCCGCGCGCCGGGCAGTCGCTGGTGCTGGCGGCGAAGGCACGTGCATTGTTGCAGGGCCGCTTTGCCGCCACCCGCGAGGATGTGCAGGCACTGGCCGCGCCGGTGATGCGTCATCGCCTGCTGCTGTCGTTCGCCGCCGAGGCCGAGCAGAAGCGTGCCGACGACGTGGTCGCCGCCCTGCTGCAGGCCGTGCCGTTCCCGGGTTGAGCCACGCGTGAACGCAGGTGCCCCGCTGACGTTGCCACCGGAACTGCGTGCGCGCCTGCGCATGCTGCGGCTGCGGCCGCGCCTGGCCAGCGGTGCCAGTGGCATCGGCCAGCACGCCAGCCGCAGCCGCGGTGCCGGCCTCGAATTCGCCCAGTACCGGGCCTACGAACCGGGCGACGAGCTGCGCCAGATCGACTGGAAGCTGTATGCCCGCTCGGACCGCTTCTTCGTGCGCGAATCCGAACGCGAAAGCCCGATCACGGTCTGGCTGCTGCTCGATGCCACCGCCTCGGCCGGCCAGGCTGATCGCGCGGCACCACAGCGCACGCGCCTGGACCACATGCGCGGCGTTGCCGCCTGCGTGGTGGAACTTGCCCTGCAGCAGGGCGACCGTTTCGGTCTGCTGGCCATCGATGGCGATGGACTGCAACTGGTGCCCGCAGCGAACGGCGCACGCCAGCGTGACCGCGTGCATCTGCAACTGCATGCCCTGCGGGCGCGCGGCGGCTGGCCTGCGGCCGATCGCCTGCGTCCTCTGTGGGAGCGCGTGCGCCCGGGTGACCTGCTGCTGGCGATCGGTGATGGCTTCGACGAGGCCGGCATCGTGCTGCTGGAGCAACTGGCCAGCGCGCGCCGTGAAGTGGCACTTCTGCAGATCCTCACCGCCGACGAGCGCGACTTCCCGTTCGACGCCGGCCATCGCTTCCGCGATCCGGAGACCGGCGAGGAACTCCTGGGCGATGGGGCGGCGATCCGCACCGACTACCTGCAGCGCTTCGCCGACGCACGCAACGCATTGCAGGCGCGCCTGCAGGCCAGTGGCATCGCCAGTGCCACCGGCTGGCTCGACCAGCCGCTGGACCAGGCACTGCAGGCCCTGTTCGGCCGTGGGGGCGGCGCATGAACCTGCTGTTCCCGTTGGGCCTGGCCGCGCTCGCTGCAGGGTTGCTGCCGCTGCTGATCCACCTCGCCCGCCGCCATCCGTACACACCGCTGGATTTCGCCGCCCTGCGCTGGCTGCGTGCGCAGATCCGGCCGCGCCAGCGCATCCGCTTCGATGACTGGCCATTGCTGCTGGTGCGCCTGCTGTTGCTTGCCGCGCTGGCCCTGCTGCTGGCACGACCGGCATTGACCGGACCTGCGCCAGCCCCCACTGCGTGGACGGTCGTTGCTCCAGGGCTGGACGCGACCGCACTACGCGGCGCCGCCGAAGCGGGTAACTGGCATTGGCTGGCGCCCGGCTTCCCGGCCATTGATCAAGTGCCACCTGCGTCCACGGCCTCCCTGCCCAGCCTGCTGCGCGAACTGGACGCACAGCTGCCCGCCGGCACCGCAGTGACCGTGCACGTTCCCGATCCCCTGCCCGGCCTGGAGGGCGCACGGCTGCAGCTGTCGCGCGAGGTGCAGTGGCGCCCGCAGCCGATGCCGGTCACTGCGCAACCGAGTGCCGCAACGTCGCCGCGCCTGCGCGTGCACAGCGATGCTTCGGCCTCCGCCCAGCATTGGTTGAATGCATTGCAGCGCGCGTGGGGCATGCAGGCGCCGCTCGCTCCTCTGTTGGCCGATGCCCTGCCCGAACGCGGCGAGATCGGCGTATGGAGCCGCGACGACGCACCGCCAGCGAACTGGCAGGCGTGGCTGCGCGCCGGCGGTCGTGTAGTGACTGCGGGCAAGCCTGCCGCCGAGGCCAACATCCTGCTGCGCAACGCCGAGGGCACCCCGCTGCTGTGGCAGCAACGCATCGGCCACGGTGTCCTGCTGTCTCTGCCCGGCGACTGGGATGCCTCAGGCAACGCCGCGCTGCGCGATCCGCATTTGCCGCGTGCCCTGCTGCTGGCCCTGCAGCCGCCTCCGCCGCCACGCCTCGGCGATGCCCAGGATCAGGCACCCCGCCAGGCAGCCCTGCCTGCGGCAACGCCGCCGCTGCGCGAGCTCACCCCGTGGTTGCTGCTGGCCATCGTGCTGCTGTTCGCGCTGGAGCGCTGGATGGCCAGCAGTAGCCGACGCAGGGCGGCCGCATGAACACCCTGCAGCACGCCTGGCAACGCGCGCGCCGCCGCCGTGCACTCATTACCCTGCTGCTGGGCCTGCCGTGGGCGCTGGCCGCAACGGTGCTGGCGCTGCGCCTGGCGGGCTTCGATATCGCCTGCGTGGTCGGCACGGTCAGCCTGCTCGCCTGCGCAGCGCTCGCCACGGCGCGTTCCCGCCAGCTGGATCCGCAGTGGGTGCAGCGCCAGCTCGATGCCGGCGGTGCCAGCGAGGACAGTGCCGACCTGCTGTTCGCCGATATCGCAACGCTCAATCCGCTGCAGCAGCGCCAGCGCGCGCATGTGCTGGCCACGCTGGAGCGCGCGGCCCCGGACCTGCGTCCGCGCTGGCCGCGCAGGCCGTTGGCCCTGAGCTGGGTCGCAGGCCTGGCGATCGCCGCGCTGGCATTCGGCTGGCCGCGCTCCAGCCCCGGCTCCGCGCCGCCCCGTACGACGACGCCTGGCAGCACGGCTGTCGCGGGCCTACTACACTTGCAGTCCACCCGCCTGCGCATCGACGCGCCAGCCTATACCGGCCAGGCCACGCTCACCCAGAACGCACTGGATGCCAAGGTCGCCGCCGACAGCCGGCTGTCGTGGTCGTTGCGTTTCGATCGCACACCGGACAAGGCATGGCTGCAGTTCCACGATGGTCGGCGGCTGGCGCTGAGCGAACACGATGGCCAGTGGCAGGCGCAGGACGTGGCGCGCATGCCGGTGCTGTACCGCGTGGTGAGCGAACCGGCATTGGCCGGAACCCGCCTGCATCGGCTGGATGTGGTGGCCGACCGCGCGCCCAGCGTACGCGTGCTGGAGCCTGCCGCCAGCCTGGTGCTGGGCACGCCCGGGCAGCGCCAGTGGTCGCTGCGCTTCGAAGCCAGTGACGACTACGGCGTGGCCGCGCAGGCGACGTTGTCGATCACCACCACGCAGGGCAGTGGCGAGAACATCACCTTTGTGAAGCGCAGCGTCAGCCTCGCCGGCAGCGGCGAACCAACTGCACGTCGTTTCGCGCATACGCTCGACCTGGCCGCGCTGGGCGCGCAGCCCGGCAACGATGTCATCGCCCAGCTGGAAGTGCGCGACAACCACGCGCCAATACCGCAGACCGGGCGCAGCAGCAGCGTGATCCTGCGCCTGCCCAGTGCCGAGGTTGCACTCGGTGCCGAACTGGAAGGCCGCATCAAGAAGACCCTGCCGGCCTACTTCCGCAGCCAGCGCCAGATCATCATCGATGCCGAAGCACTGATCCGGCAGCGACGCAGCCTCGCCGCCGAGGACTTCGTGAAGCGCAGCGATGCGATCGGCGTCGACCAGCGCATCCTGCGCCTGCGCTATGGCCAGTTCCTGGGTGAGGAAAGCGAAGGTGCGCCGAAACCACCGCCGACCAGCGACCTGCCCACCAGCGATACGCCCGCCGCAGACGACCACCACCATGACGACGATCACGACCATGGCGCCGAGGCCGGCGCGCACGACGCGCATGGCCACGATCACGGCGGCAAGGCGGCCGATGCCGATACACCGCCGGTATTCGGCAGCGCCACCGATGTGCTATCCGAATACGGCCACACCCATGACCACGCCGAGGCCGCGACCCTGCTCGACCCGCAGACCCGTGCCACGCTGAAGGCCGCGCTGGACCAGATGTGGTCGGCCGAAGGCGAGCTGCGCCAGGGCCGTCCGGAGCAGGCGCTGCCGTTCGCCTACAAGGCGCTGGGTTTCATCAAGCAGGTGCAGCAGGCCGAACGCATCTACCTGGCCCGGGTCGGGCCGGAGCTGCCACCGATCGATGAAGGCCGCCGGCTGGGCGGCGATCGCGCCGGGCTGGCCAGCCGCGAACTGCCGTTGGCCGCTCGCACGCCACCCGATCCAGCCATCGTCGAAGCCTGGCAACGCCTCGGCGATGGCACGGCAACGCCCGATCTCGATGCACTCGCCAGCTGGCAGCAGCGCAACGCCGCCTACCTGCCCGACGCACTCGATCTGGCTGCCGCCATCGAGCAGCTACGCATCGAGCCCGGTTGCCGCGACTGCCGCCAGCGCCTGCGCGCGCAGCTGTGGCGGGCACTGCAGCGACCCCTGCCGCAGGCGATGCGGCGCAGTGCCGACGATGCGATGGGCCAGCGCTACCTCGACGCGCTGGAGGCGCAGCCATGAACGCCTCGGCCGTGACCCTGTGGATCGCGCTGGCCCTCGCCCTGATCGTGGTCATCGCCAGCGTGCGCCAGCTGCGTGGCAATGCCACCCGTCGTGGCCGCCAGTGGATCGTGATCGCGCTGCAGCTGATCGCCGCCGCACTGCTGTACTTCTGCCTGGCCCCCCCAACCCGCCAGCAACCCGCGGTCGGCCTGGTCGTGCTGGGAATCGATGCCGGCAAGGCCGGCGCGCTGCCGGCCAGCGCAGGCCCGCTGCTGCTGTTGCCGGAAGCTGCCGATATGCCCGGTGGCCAGCGCGTGCCGGATCTGGCCACAGCGCTGCGCCAGCATCCGGCGTCCACGCTGACGCTGGTCGGTGCCGGTCTGGTTGCGCGCGACCGCGACGCGGTACTGCCACGCGACGTGCGTTGGCAACTGGCAGCACCGCCGCGCGGGTGGATCGCACTGCAGCCACCGGCCGACACCGCGCCCGGCGCACGCTTCGACGTGCATGCACAGGCGCGCGGCGTCGCCAAGGCCAGGGCGGAACTGCTTGACCCCGCGGACAGTGTGGTGGATCGCGCGGACGTTGCCGAGGACGGTCGCGTGCAGCTCAGCGGCATCGCCCGTGCTGAAGGGCGCAGCGTGTTCCAGCTGCGCCTGCTCGATGCCGAGGGTCATGTGGTGGACAGCACGCCGGTACCGCAGCAGACCCTGCCAGCGGCACCGCTGCGCGTGCTGGTGCGTGCCAGTGCACCGGGCCCGGAGCTGAAGTACCTGCGCCGCTGGGCGGCCGATACCGGCATCCGCGTGCAGGTGCAGGCCGATACCGGGGCAGGCGTCAGCGTGGGAGATGGCGCGGTCACGCTGGAGGCAGCGTCACTCGCGCGCAGCGATCTACTGCTGCTGGACGAGCGCAGCCTGGCCGCGTTGAGTGCCGGCCAGCTGGCTGCCGTGCGGCAGGCGTTGCGCGACGGCCTCGGCGTTCTGGTGCGTAGTGCGGGCACACCTGCAGCCAGCGCGCGCCAGCGCCTGCAGGATCTGGGTCTACCGGTGCAAGGCGACGGCAGCAGCCACGCCCTCGAACTTCCCGGCGACGGCGACAGCGCAGTCCTCGCCGCACGGCGTGGCCCGCTCGCCGCGAGTACGCTGCCGACCGGCTACGGCGAGGAGGCTGACCGCAGTTCGCACAATGCTCCCCTGCCTGCGCTGGAAGCACTCGCACTGCAGGCGCCGGGCAGCAACGCCCTGCTGCAGGATGTCACGGGCAAGGCTGTCGGCGGCTGGCGCACTGCCGGCAAGGGCCGCATCGGCCTGCTGCCCATCACCGACAGCTGGCGCTGGGTGCTGGCCGGGCGCGATGACCGCCACGGTGAACTCTGGAGCAGCGTGGTCGCCACGCTGGCGCGCGCGCAGGGCAGCGGTGATGCGCTGTGGTCGCCGCAGACGCTCAGCTGGGCGGGCGAACGGCAGGCGCTGTGCGGCGTGCAGGCGCCACTGCAGGTGTTCAACGCGCGCGGCGACAGCGTGCCCCTGATTGTCGACGGCGCGACGTCGGCCCTGCGCTGCGCCGGCTGGTGGCCGCGCGAGGCGGGCTGGCAGCGCCTGCAGCACGGCGACATCGCGGTCTGGCGCTATGTGTTCGACCCGAAAGACGCACCTGCACTGCATTGGCAGGCGATGATCGATGCGACCACGCGTACGCTGGCATCCAGCACGCCGGCAAACACGTCGGTGATGAAACCCGTGCCGGGCTCGCGCTGGCCGTGGTGGCTGGCGTTCGTGCTCTGCGCATCGCTGCTGTGGTGGCTGGAGCGGCGGCGCTGACCCCACCGATTGGATCGCAGAAGGCATCCACGCGTGGCGTGGATCTACTGGCCGGTTGCCCGGGTAGATGCCAACCTTGGTTGGCGCCTTTGCACGGGGTCAACGCGTGCCAGCGCGCCGGTACACGCCATTGAAGCGCACGTTCATGCCGCCGCATTCGCTGTTGTCCGCCACGATCAGCACGTCGCCCAGCGAGTGCACGCGCACCCGGCACGTGTCCTCGACGAACTCGACATCAGCGCCACGCGGCGTCGCGCGTGCTTCCACCTGGCCCAGGTTCGGCCCATACGGGCGCTGTGCCGGCGTGGGGTTGGCAGAGGGCCAGTAGGCGTCGCCATCCACATGCAGTTGTCCACCCTGCACGGTGATGCGCAGGCCGTTGTCGCCATCCTTCCAATCGCCCGCCCAGTCCTGCAGCGTTGGCGCGGCCGCCGGCAACGGCTGCAGCTTGCTGCGGTCGACCCAGCCGGCGCTGCCGCCCACCTTGTTCGGGAAGAACGCGCAGCGGTAGCGGCCCAGGTCGCGACCGGTCACCACCGTATCGCCGGTGACCACGTAGCTGCGCTGGCGGCAGGCCGGTTCACCCTTGGCGGGGCAGCCGTCCATGTCGCCGAGCAGGTACAGGCGCGGCGCATCGACCACGCGTGCCAGCGCGAACCGGCTTTGTTCAGAGGGGAACGCGCCATTGCGGCAGGCGCCATCACCGGCGATGCCGGAAGCAAAGGCGGACGCGGGCAGCAATGCAGCCAGCAGGCAGAACGAACGCAGAGACATGGCAGCGCCACCGGTTGAGGAACCGGCAGGATATACCGGCCTACTTCACCGCCGGCGGATCACAGCCATCCTGCTGCTGGCAGAAACGCAGCGCACGCTGCTGCTGTTCGGCACTGAGCTCCGGCGGTGGCCGGGCAATGGCGGACTGGATCTGGTCGGGGCCGCCGGTGAGCTTGTTCAGGCCCCGGCCCGCCGCCAACACGCCCTTGACCACGCCCATCATGATGTAGCCGCCGCCCATGCTGACCTGCTCCGGTGACGGTGGCTCGCTCCAGTCGCGGCTGAAGCGGTTGTCGCCGAACTTCACCGGGTTCTTGAAGCGATACAGGTCCAGCGGTTCGTCATCGGGCTTGAGTGCACGCACTTCGCCGAGGGTGGTGACGTTGTCCTGCGGCGGAGCCGCGGGGATCGGCGTGGTGCTTGCAGCTGGCGCATCCACCGGGGGAGTGGGCGCTGGATCAGGCGCCGCTACCGGTGCGGCCTGCTGCGCCTGCGCGAGACCCGCCAGCAGCAAGCCGGCCAGGAGTGCTCCCTGCGTTCCACGTCGTGCCACAGCCATCCACCCTGTTGGTTGCGTCCAGCGATCAAGGATACGGATGCCGGCTTCAGATTTCGTTGCTGCACCGGCGGCTGTTCAGCCGGGGGAGATTCGGCAATGCTGCGGGGCAGGGGCTCTGAACGGTTCACTCCGTCCCATGCCGATGTCTCACATCCTGAGACGTGGATGTGGTGCCATGTGACCCCTCGCAATCCGTCCCGGCTCCCTCTTCCATGGCCTACGAACTCGCCAAGCGCACCGCCGATGCCGAGCAGAAGCTCGCCACCCGCGATGGCCTGCCCGCCCGCGACGGCGCCCTGCTCAGCGCGCGACTGCAGCGCCGCTACCAGGACCGCATCACCGGCAGCTTCGCCATTCCCGGCCGCGAAGGCCGCTATGCGCCCATTCCCGATTCGGTTCCGCCGGCCCTGGCCGCCGCCCTGAAGGCACGTGGCATCGAGCAGCTCTACAGCCACCAGGCCGAGGCCTGGGAGGCCAGCCAGCGCGGCAAGCACGTGGCCATCGTCACCCCCACCGCCAGCGGCAAGTCGCTGTGCTACACCCTGCCGGTGGTCAGCGCGGCGATGCAGGACAAGGCCAAGGCGCTGTACCTGTTCCCGACCAAGGCGCTGGCCCAGGACCAGGTGGCCGAACTGCTGGAGCTCAACCGTGCCGGCGACCTCGGCGTAAAGGCCTTCACCTTTGACGGCGACACCCCCGGCGACGCGCGGCAGGCCATCCGCCTGCATGGCGACATCGTGGTGTCCAACCCGGACATGCTGCACCAGGCCATCCTGCCGCATCACACCAAATGGGCACAGTTCTTCGAGAACCTGCGCTACATCGTCATCGACGAAGTGCACACCTACCGCGGCGTGTTCGGCAGCCACGTCACCAACGTGCTGCGCCGGCTCAAGCGCATCTGCGCGTTCTACGGCGTGCAACCGCAGTTCATCCTGTGCTCGGCCACCATCGGCAACCCGCAGGCGCATGCCGAAGCGCTGATCGAGGCACCGGTCACCGCCATCACTGAATCCGGCGCGCCCAGCGGACCGAAACAGGTGCTGCTGTGGAACCCACCGGTGATCAATCCAGACCTGGGCCTGCGCGCCTCGGCGCGCTCGCAGAGCAACCGCATTGCGCGCATCGCGATCAAGTCCGGGCTGAAGACCCTGGTGTTCGCGCAGACCCGCTTGATGGTCGAGGTGCTGACCAAGTACCTGAAGGACATCTTCGACCACGACCCGCGCAAACCGCCGCGCATCCGCGCCTACCGCGGCGGTTACCTGCCCACCGAACGCCGCGAGACCGAGCGTGCAATGCGTGCCGGCAACATCGACGGCATCGTCAGCACCTCGGCGCTGGAACTGGGCGTGGATATCGGCAGCCTGGACGTGGTCATCCTCAACGGCTACCCCGGCAGCGTGGCCGCCACCTGGCAGCGCTTCGGCCGCGCCGGCCGCCGCCAGCAACCGGCGCTGGGGGTGATGGTGGCCAGCTCGCAACCGCTGGACCAGTACGTGGTCCGGCATCCGGATTTCTTTGCCGAGGCCTCGCCCGAACACGCGCGCATTGCGCCGGACCAGCCGTTGATCCTGTTCGACCATATCCGCTGCGCGGCGTTCGAGCTGCCGTTCCGGGTCGGTGATGGCTTCGGCCCGATCGACCCGGAAGTGTTCCTGGAAGCGCTGGCCGAAACCGAGGTGATCCATCGCGAAGGCGAGCGCTGGGAATGGATTGCCGACAGCTATCCGGCCAACGCGGTCAGCCTGCGTGCCGTGGCCGATGGCAACTTCGTGGTGGTCGACCGCAGCGACGGCCGCCAGCAGATCATCGCCGAGGTCGACTATTCCGCCGCCGCGCTGACCCTGTACGAGGGTGCCATCCACATGGTGCAGTCCACCCCGTACCAGGTGGAAACGCTCGATTGGGACGGCCGCAAGGCCTACGTCACCCGCACGCATGTGGATTACTACACCGACAGCATCGACTTCACCAAGCTCAAGGTGCTGGACCGCTTCGATGGCGGCGTGGCCGGCCGCGGCGATTCGCACCATGGCGAAGTGCACGTGGTGCGGCGCGTGGCCGGCTACAAGAAGATCCGCTACTACACTCACGAGAACATCGGCTATGGGCCAGTGAACCTGCCCGACCAGGAACTGCACACCACTGCGGTGTGGTGGCAGTTGCCGCAGGCGCTGTTGCTGCGCGCGTTCGCCAGCAGGCAGGATGCACTCGATGGTTTCCTCGGCGCGGCGTATGCGCTGCACATCGTCGCCACCGTGGCGGTGATGGCCGATGCGCGCGACCTGCAGAAATCGGTCGGCAACGGCGATGGTGCCTGGTTCGCGATCGCCGACCAGAGCGGTCGTGGCCAGCTGCGTGGCAGCAATGGCGACCCCGGCGTGGTGGAGCTGCTGCAGGAGTTCGTGCCGACCGTCTATCTGTACGACAACTTCCCTGGCGGCGTCGGCCTGAGCGAGCCGTTGTGGCAGCGCCAGGCCGAGCTGGTGCAGCGCGCGCGCGAACTGGTGCAGCGCTGCGACTGCAAGGCCGGTTGCCCGGCCTGTGTCGGCCCGGTGCTGGCCGCACAGGAAGAGGATGAGACCTCGCCGCGCGCGCTGGCGCTGCGTGTACTGGACCTGTTCGATGCCGAGGCCTGCCAGCACGTACCCGACGTGGTGGTGACCGCGCGCGACCCGATGGAGCTGCTGGCCCCGTGAGCCTGAGCCTGGACAAGCTGCGCCTGCTGCGGAAGCAGGCCGGCGACCCGAAAGCAGTCACGCCGGCGGCACCGGAGCCGCCGACCGCGGCGCCTGCCCCGGTAGCCGCCAACGATGCACAGCAGCCACCAGCGGAGCGATCGGTGTTCGCCTGGGTCGAACAGGAAATCCGCCACAAGCCGACCGGCGCTGCCGCGCCTTTGGCGGCCCCCGCACCGTTGCGTCGACCGGAAGTGGGCAGCCTGCACCGCCTGCTCGGCCTGCGCTCGCGGGGTGGAGCCGCACCGGCACGCGCCAGTGCGCAGGATCGCCAGCTTCCCGGCGAGGAAATCGCACCGGGCCTGTTCCTGATCGAATCGCTGCTGCCGCAGCCGATTCCCGCAGAACCGCTTTCCCTGGCTTTTGCCAAGCGCGAGCACGAGCACGTCGCCGCGCGCGACCTGCTGTTCTTCGATACCGAGACCACCGGCCTGGCCGGCGGCACCGGCACCCGTGCCTTCATGATCGGTGCCGCCGACTGGCATGTGTGCCCGCAACACGGCGAGGGCCTGCGCATCCGCCAGTTGCTGATGTCGACGATGGCCGCCGAGGACGCGATGCTGGCCACCTTCGCCCGCTGGCTGCAGCCGTCCACCGTGTTCTGCAGCTACAACGGCCGCAGCTACGATGCGCCACTACTGAAGGCACGCTACCGGCTGGCCCGGCAGCCGGACCCGATCACCGCGCTGGATCATGTCGACCTGCTCTATCCGACCCGCCGTCGCTATCGCGGCACGTGGGAGAACTGCAAGCTGTCCACCATCGAACGCCAGCTGCTGCGCGTGGTGCGCGAGGACGACCTGCCTGGCTCCGAAGCCCCGGGCGCCTGGCTGCGCTTCCTGCGCGGAGGCGACGCGGTGAACCTGCGCCGGGTGGCCGACCACAACCACCAGGACGTGGTGACCCTGGCCCTGCTGCTGCAGCGGCTGGTACGGGAAGAACGACGCGAACGCGAATCCCTGGCGCTGGTCGGGCAGTAGGCGTTGACGCGGCCTGACGGTGGCAGCGGTGACACTGCCGCCACCATCCATGCCTGGAGCCCGACGATGCACCTCAATCCCCTTGCCCTGCTCGCCATCCTGCCCTTGGCCGCCTGCAGCCACGCCGGCAGCAGCACCACCCACGATGCCGCGCCAGCGCCCGTGGCCGACGCCACGCACGAATGCAGGCCGGAGGCGCTGGAAGCCTTCACCGGCAAGATCGCCGACGAGGCCACGATCAGGAAGCTGGTGGCCGACAGCGGCGCCCGCAACGCGCGCGTGGTCAAGCCGGGCATGGCGGTAACCATGGACTTCCGCCAGGACCGCGTGACCGTGCAGGTGGATGCGCAGAACCGGATCGAACGCGCCAGCTGCGGTTGATGTTCCCTATCGGTCCCGCTGGCGCCAGGCATCCACCTGCGCCAGCGGGACAGGTTTCCGGCCACACTGCCAAGGAGTGCTGCATGTCGGGATTCCACAACAGGACACCGCATCGACGGTGGTTGGGCTGTCTGTTCGCCACGCTGCTGTGCCTGGCAACCAGCTTCCCGCTGGCGGCGCATGAAGGCCGGCACCCATGGTCCGCCACCTGGTTCGCCGCCCAGCAGGACTACGGCGTCACCTTTCCGGACAACATCGTTTCCCCGCCTCCACCCATCACCCTGGCCGACCAGACCGTGCGCATGACCGTACGCCTTTCGCGCGGCGGGGAAACACTGCGCGTTCGCTTCTCCAACCGCTTCGGCAAGGCCCCGGTCACTTTGGAACACCTCCGTATTGCGCCAAGCATGGGCGCCGATGGTGTCGTCCTTCACAAGCAGCGTTCATTGCGTTTCAGTGGTGCAGCGCGCTTGACGCTCGCCCCCGGCGAAGAACGCTGGAGTGATCGGATCAACCTGCGTGTGGCTGACCAGACCGAACTGTCCGTCAGCCTGTACGTCATGGCACCGACGCCGGTGGTCACCACCCATTCGGTCGGCCTGCAGACCAACTACCGCGCGCCCGGCAACCAGGTCGGCGCGGCCCTGCTGCGCTCCGCCGACCCCATGCGGGCCTATTATTGGCTGGATGCCATTGACGTCGCCGGAAACCTGCCACCGGCGGTACCAGCAGCTGGCGGCAAGCCTGTGGTCATGGTCGCCTTCGGTGACTCGATCACCGATGGTGCCGGCTCTACAGTGGATCGCAATTTCCGCTGGCCCAACCTGCTCGATGACCGTGTCCGCAGTGCAGGCCTGCGCAGGGTCAGCGTGGTCAATGCCGGCATTGCCGGCAATCGCTGGCTGCATGATGGTGTCGGGCCAGCAGGCGTGTCGCGCTTCGGGCACGATGTGCTGGCGGTGTCCGGTGCAAGCCATGCCGTGCTGCTGCTGGGCATCAACGATATCGGTATCGGCCAGCTGCATCCGCCACAGGCGGTGTCTGCCGCACAGCTGATCGACGCCCTGCGCATCTCGGTTCAGCGAGCCCGGCAACGTGGGATCAGGGTGATGCTTGGAACGTTGCTGCCCTACGGAGGATCAGGCTACTTCGACGCCGCCGGAGAAGCCAAGCGGCAAGCCGTGAACGACTGGATCAGGTCCGCACAGGGCGTCGATGGTGTCATCGACTTCGATCGCATCATGCGCGATCCACAACGCCCGACCCATCTGCGTCCCAGCTATGACAGCGGGGATCATCTGCATCCCAGTGATGCCGGCTATGCAGCGATGGCTGACGCGTTCCCGATACGCTGGCTGCAGCACTGATTGCCCCAGGGTAGTGCCGGCCGCTGGCCGGCACCCCACATTGCCGGCCAACGGCCGGCACTACCGATCAGAGCCGCTCGGCCTTGCCGCTGGCCAATGCGCGCGCGATCACCTGCTGCGCCTGCCGCGACGCCTGCTCATGCACGCGTGCCTGGCGCTCGCCCAACGCGGCCTGCTGGCTGCCCAGCGACGCCTGGCGGCGGGCCAGTTCAGACTGCTGGCTGGCCAGGCGCTGCATGTCGCGGGTGTGAGTGGCCCGCGCGGTTTCGTTGTCCACTTCCTGCATCGCACGACGGGCCTCTGCAGCGGCCTCACGTGCGGCCTCACGTGCAACGGCCGCATCGTTGGTCGCGCCCCGCGCCACCTTCGCCGCTTCCGCCGCCGCTTCGCGGTTGATGTCATGCGCGGCCATCGCGCTGCGCGCGGCCTCGGCGGCAGCCAGTGCCATGCGGCGCGCCTCCTCGCCCTGCAGGCGGCCCATCTCGCCCATCTGCTTGCCGAGTTCGCCCTGCTGGCGACCCAGCGCACTCTGCTGGCGGCCCAGTTCGCTCTGCTGGCGGCCCAGATCCGCCGCGCCGCTGTAGGCACGCTGCAGGGCCTGGATCATCATCGGGTCTCGCACCACGTAGCGCTTGTCGCCCGTGCGGAACCACAGCGCCGGGCCCTTGCCGAGCTGCCTGCGGGCGACCGTCACGTCGTCCATGCCGCCATTGGCGAAGGTCGAATCGCCATCGACCAGCACGAAGGCCTCCGGCGGCGATTTGCCCAGGTCCAGGCGGCCGTAGGTGGTGATGGAGGTAGTGCGGGAGGTCGAATGTTGACTGTGCATGCCGGTATCGACATCGACATCCGCATCCACGTCGACCGCCACATCCGCATCGTCCGGACCTGACAACGCCTCGACATCAGCCGGCTCGGCAGGCGGCGCGGGCGCCACCGGCACGGCCGGAACGCGCGCGGACGACGGCGGTGCGGGCGGTGCTTTCGGAGCCTTCGGCGGCGGCGGCACAACAGCCTTCGGCGCCGCAGGAGGCGCGGGCGGGGCCGGCGGCACCGGCGCAGCAACCAGCCGCATCGGCGCCACGCCCACCACCAGCACCACAGCGGTCAATGCCATCGCCAGGATGCGCGGGCAGGCCCGGCGTGGCTGCAACGAAAGCAGGCGGCGCTTGAGGCTGGTGGTATCCGGTGCAGCACTGGCCACGCCCAGGTGTGGCTGCGGTGCCACACCCAGCTGCAGCAGCAGGCGGCCATAGGCCTGGCGGCTGGCACCGTGCTGGCCAACCACCGCTGCATCCACCGCTTCTTCGCGGGCCTGTGCGTATTCGCGCACCGACAGGCGCAGCAGTGGGTGGAAGAAGAACAGATGCTGGGCCAGCGCCGGCAGCAGGCCCCACTGCAGGTCACGCCGCTGCAGGTGCTGCAGTTCATGGGTCAGGGCCAGATCCAGCGCATCGCCCTGCAGGGCGTTGTCGCCGGCCGGCAGCAGCAGCACCGGGCGGAACGGACCGACCAGCTGCGGTGCGTCCACCTGCGTGCTCATCCACAACCGCGGCGCAGGACGCACGCCATGTGCATCGGAAGCCAGCTGCAGGGCCTGCACCAGCGCCTGGTCCTCACAGGGATAGGCCGCTGCCAGCAGCGCACGGCAGCGACGCCACTCACTGAAGGTGCGCAGGGCCATCAGCAACACGCCGGATGCCCACAGCGCGGCCAGTGCGACGGCCCACCATGCCACCGCCGGCACGTCCGGCGCCGGCATCGGCATTGCCGCCAGCAGCTGTGCCGAGGCCTCCGGGGCCAGCGGGTAGACCATATCGGCGGCCACATCGGTCGCGCTCATCGCCACCGCCTGCGGCGCCGGCAGCCAGGCCAGCTGCAGCGGCTGGCTCCAGAACAGGCCGAGCACGGCCTGCAGCGACACCAGCCACCACAGGCGGCAGCGGGTCGCCGCCGACAACGACGGCAGTGCGCGGCACACGCCGTACACCAGGGCCACCAGCAGCACGGTCTGCAGGCTGGTCCAGCCCAGGCGTTCCAACATCGGGATCAGCATCGTGGTGTCCATGGCTCAGCCCTCGTGGCGGCGCGATTGGAGCTGGGCGACCAGCGCTTCCAGCTCGGCCAGTTCGTTGTCGCTGACCTGCTGGCGCTTCGACAGGTAGGCCACGAACGGCGACACCGAGCCCTGCAGGGTGTTGTCGACGAACTGCGCCACCGCGCCCTGCAGCACGCTCTCCGGGCCACGGGTGGCCTGGTAGCGGTAGACACCGTCCTGCTGCTGGCGCTGAAGATACCCCTTCGCCCGCAGCCGCTCCATCATCGTCAGCACGGTGGAGCGGGCCAGGCCACGGGCCTCCCCATAGCCACTGGCGACCTCGCCGACCGTGGCCGGCGCATGTTCATCGATGTACTGCAGCAGGGCCAGTTCCTGGTCCCCGATCGTCTTGCCACGCATGACACCACTCCCTTGACTACACGTGTCGCCACTGTCTGCGTGACGACAGTTGTAGTCAACCCCCCGGAAGTCATGGGCCGACGAACGGTAGTCACCACCGAGCACTTAAACCTTTGACGCGCCGTCTGCATCCGATTCCCAACGCCCCGCTGGAATTCCGCATGTTCCGCCCATTGCTTCGAGCCATGATCATGCTCATCGGTGCCCTGCCCTTCGCCGCCGCCTCTGCCAGCCAGGCGCCAGCCAACGAACAGGCGCGCCGCCTGATCCGCCAGATCATGCAGGAGCTGCGCATCCCTGGATTACAGATCACGGTGGTCAAGGACGGGCAGATCGTGCTGTCCGAGGCCTACGGCCTGGCCAATGTCGAAAACGGCGTGCGTGCATCGCGTGATACCCGCTTCCCGCTCAACTCGGCCACCAAGGCCTTCACCGGGGTCGCCATCGCACAGCTGGCAGAGCAGGGGCGACTGGATCTGGATGCATCCGCCTCGCGCTACCTGGACGATCTTCCGGCGGCATGGCGCGAGGTGCGCGTGCGCCAGCTGCTGGCCCACACCTCAGGCCTTCCGGACATCCTTGATGCGAACGGACTGCTGGGCGGTGGCTCCGAAGCACAGGCATGGACGGCAGTCACAGCTCGGCCGCTTGAAGCGGCGCCCGGGCAGCGCTTCGCCTACAACCAGACCAACTATGTGCTGCTGGCACGGATCATCGCGCAGCAATCCGGCATGTCCTACGAACGCT
The DNA here is from genome assembly GCF_002192255.1 of Stenotrophomonas sp. WZN-1. Taxonomy (NCBI): domain Bacteria; kingdom Pseudomonadati; phylum Pseudomonadota; class Gammaproteobacteria; order Lysobacterales; family Lysobacteraceae; genus Stenotrophomonas; species Stenotrophomonas sp. WZN-1. Next base: position 78,752 of record NZ_CP021768.1, on the reverse strand, counting down.
TCCTCGCCACCGGCCAGTTCAGCAGCGCGCGCATGGCCCGCACCACCTTCGGCGACAGCTATGACCTGGTTCCGGATGTGGCGACGATGTACAGCCTGGCCCCGCGTGCCACCGACGCTGCGGATGCACCGTCCCGCCTGTCGCATTGGTTCTACGACATACCGCCTTTGCTGTGGGCCGGTGGCGGCATCCTCACCACCGCCGACGACACCGCGCACTGGCTGGTCGCGCTGACCGAGGGCCGCCTGCTGGGCGACGCCGCGCGCGCACGCATGTGGTCGGCAGAGCGTCTGCCCGATGGCCGTGCCGGCCCGTGGGCGGGTGGCTGGCCGGTACTGCGCGCATCGCCCGACCTGCAGGTGGCCGGTATCGGCGGTGCACGCTCGGCCTTCGTGGTCTATCCCGAGCGCGGCGTGGCGGTGGTGGTGCTGACCAATCTTGTCGGTGCCAATCCGCAGCAGTTCATTCCACGCATCGCCGACTGCTATGCACGCGATTCCTCAACGCCCCGTCACGAACGGGTCGCCCTTGCACGGCAGCAGCGGGCTGCCATCGCAGGGCCATAGCCCGGCCGGCACGGTCCTGGCCACTTCGAAGTGATCCTGGTTCCAGCGCAGGAAACCGCCGTGGATGGCATTGCCATCGTCGAAGCTGCGCGCATCGGCGGCCAGTGGCTGTTCGGGGTCGGCTTCGGCCACCCAGCGCAGCACCGGCACCTTGTCCAGCTGCCCGATGAAGGCGAACAGATCGCCCGCGCCCTTGCCCTGATAGGCCGCCATCGCCGCCGCGCCGGGCAGCTCGGCCTGCGCCAGCAACGACGCGGTGACATCCTGCAGCGGTGCCGCTCCCTGTGCGATGTAGGCGCGCATGCCCGTGGTGGTTGCCGGGCAGCCCTGCAGCTGCACCAGATACCCGGTGGTACCGCCACGGCCGGAGAACGACCGCATCCAGTAGCGGAAACGCGGCCCGCTGCTGTCGGTGACCATGAAATCCTTCTGGCCACCCTGCACGGGAATGGAAAGCACCTGTACCTTGCTGGCACCCTCCACATTGCACTTCAACTGCACCAGCACCTGCCTGGCCGGTTCCGGCAGTGCTTCGTAGCGGCCGCCGGGGTGGGCGCTGCCGGAGGCTTCCGGCAGTGCGGGCAATCCGCGATCAGTGGGCCTTGCCTGCGCAGGCACGGCCTCCGGTTTCGCCGCCGGGCTGGCGGCGGGCGCAACCGGCGCGACGCGCTCTCCAGCGGGTGCGCAGGCGCTGCAGGCCAGCAACAGCAACAGCAACAGCAACAACGATACGCCCGGCATCGGGTGTGATCGGATCATCGCTCAACGCCCTCCCATCGCCGGCGCTTCCTGCAGTTGTGCAGGCGCGGGCGTGGGTGCCGCCTGTTCGCGCGATTGCTGCTGCAGCTGGCGCAGGCTGGATTCCACCGCAGTGTCACGCACCTCGGCTGCATTGACCCCTGCGCGCAGCGCCGCAGGATCGCCCGGACTACCCTGCACCAGGAACAGTGTCTCGCCCGCCGCACGTCCAGCACTGGGATTGCTGGCCACGATCTGGTCGACCCGGGTGATGCCCGCGGCCTTCGCTTCGCGCAGCATCACCAGACTGTAGTCATCGGCATGCTCGGCGTAGCGTCCGCCCAGGGCCTGCAGGCGCGTGCTGATCTGCTGCTGCAGGGCATGATCGCGATGCTGCGGCTGACGGGGATCGTCATTGGCCGCGAGCGGCACGTCCTGCCCCAGCTCGCGCGCCTGGCCAGGTGCAACCGAGGTCAGCACGTACTGCCAACGGTTCTGCCCAGGCGTGCCGCGCACCGCCGACACGAAGTCATCGTACTCACCGCCGCCGATGGTCTGGCAGCCCGCCGAATCGGTGTTGGAGCGGCTGCCACGATGGATCTTGAAGGTGTCGTTGAGGTCCTGCACGCCCTGGGTATCGCGCGCATCGAACCAGCCGTCGCCATTGCTGTCACGCTCCAGCCGGCCGGCGCCTGCGGTGATCGCGTCCTGCGAGGGGCGCAGCGCAAACTCATCGGGATGGCCATTGCGCGGATGGGTCGTTGCGCGCATCTCGGTGGTGCCCTCGCCCAGGCGCCCGAGGTCCTTGACGCGGTCGCCGTTGACATCCTCACCCTCGGTCTTGGTGCGCGGCGCCACGTCGCCGAACCCCGGGCTGCGCGGCGTGGTCTTGGCATGACCGTCGTACTGCGCGGTGGGCTCGGTCGTGGCCTGGTTGAACTCGCGCACATGACCATGGCCCTGCGCATCCTTCCACAGCACTACGATGCGATCGTCATAGACGCCACGCCCACGTGCCTCGGTGGTGCGGTTTTCGTCGCGCAACCCCAGCACCACGCGGTCCTGTGTTGCCATGGCGTCATTCGCCGCAGTGTTGCCGCGCTGGGCCACGATGCTGCCATACACATCGTACTGCTGGGCCTGGCTCAGGGCTGCGGTCTCTGCCGCATCGGGCATCCGCGGTGGCCGCGTCGCCTCGGCCAGGCGATCCAGCATCGGGTTCACCGCGGCCGCATCCACTGCGGCAACACCACCATTCCGGCGCAACGCCTCGAGCTCGGTGGCGGCACGCGCCGAGATGTAGCGATCCAGCGATTCCTGCACCACGGCGCTCTGGCCGTCGTACAGGGCCTCCAGGCGGGTGGCGGCAGCGCGCGCGTCGTTCTGCCGCAGCAGGGCGACGACCTCGTTGGCCGCCGCATCGATATCCATCTCGGGCATGGTCGTTCCTTGGACGTGATCAGTACGGGGTCAGCCTACCCCAGCCGCGTGCTGGGGCTTTTGACACATCGCACACCTTCGCCGCCACGCCGCATTCAGGCAGATCACGCCATCGCTCAGCCCCGCGGCCCGCCCATCACCGGCAGGATCACCCCGCTGATGTAACTGGCACAGACCGGCGAGGCCAGGAACACATACGCCGGTGACAGCTCTTCGGGCTGTGCAGGCCGGCCCATGTCGCTGTCCCTGCCGAACTCGGCGACGTCCTCGGCCTGCTTGTCGGCCGGGTTCAGCGGCGTCCACACTGGCCCCGGCGCCACGCAGTTGACCCGGATGCCCCGCGGCAGCAGCTGGCTGGCCAACGCCTTGGTGAATGCATGGATCGCGCCCTTGGTGGCCGAGTAATCGATCAGTGCCTTGCTGCCGAAGATGCCGGTTTCCGAACCGGTGTTGATGATGCTGGCGCCCTCGCCCAGATGCGGCAGTACCGCGCGCGCCATCTGGATGTAGCCGCCGATGTTGGTCTGCAGGGTTTCCTGCAGATGCGCGTCTTCCAGGTCTTCCAGCCGATCGCAATGCAGTTGGAACGCGGCGTTGTTGACCAGGATGTCGATGCCGCCGAACGCCTTGGCCACCTGCTTGACCGCCTTGTTGCAGAAGCGCGGATCGCGCACATCACCAGCGATCACCACGCAGCGGCCGCCTTCGCGCTCCACGTGCTGGCGGGTGATGTCCGCATCTTCGGCCTCGTCCAGGTGCAGCACTGCCACATCGGCGCCTTCGCGTGCGAACAGCACCGCCACCGCACGGCCAATGCCGGAATCGCCACCGGTGACGATCGCGCGCATGCCCTGCAGCTTGCCGCTGCCGGCGTAGTCCGGTGCAAGGAAACGCGGCGCCAGCTCCAGTTCGTGTTCATGCCCGGGCTTGGCCAGCTGCTGCGCCGGCATCGCTTCCGGTTGCCGGCGTGCACCGGCCTGGGTAGCGGTCTTCCTTGTGGCCTTTTTCGCTGCGCGCACGTCCTTGGCTTTCTCCTGGTCCTGCAGGCGCCGCTGCCGGGCCGCAACGCGGGCAGCGCGGGGATCGCTGGCCGCCGCCTTGCGGGTTGCGGTCTTCACCACACGCGGGCGAGCGGAGTCGGCAGCGGTCTTCGCCGCGGTGCTGCCTTTGCGCACCTTGGGCGAGGCCTTGCGGCGGGCGGGGGTCGTCTTGCTGGTGGCCATGCAGGTCTCCTCGGGAGGGAAAGGGGCTGCCGGCCAGCGGCCGGCACTACCGGGGGCGGCATCCGCCGCGCCTTCAGTGTCTCCACCCAGGCTGTCGGCGGCGGTGAGCGCACCGTGTCCACGATGTGCACGGTATTCATTCCGCCACCACGTGCGCCGTCGCACGCTGCACCCAACCACACAAGGAACGCCTCCATGAAACATGCCATCGCCACCGCCGCCGTCTGTCTCGTCCTCGCCGCCTGCAGCAGCACGCCGATGGCCCAGGTGCAGCCGATCGACGGCGTGATCTCCGGCCAGTGCCACAGCGACATGGTGCGCGGCGCAGTCGGCCTGGCCGCCTCGGACGCCACCGTGGCCCGCGCACGCGTGGACAGCGACAGCCTGCACGTACGGGTGCTGCGTCACGACGGCCCGCGGGTGCCGCCGGCCAGCGAAGGCGGTGACCGCCTGACCATCGAAAAAGGCCGCACCAACAACATCACCGCGATCTACTGCGGCTGACCTCTTCGGCTGAGCCTGCGCGCCCTGCGCAGCACGCGCAGGGTGGCCTGTTCCCACTGCCGCGGCCCGCGCAGGCCGGCCAGCTTCGCCAGTTCGCCGCGCTCCCAGCCGGCGAACACGCACGGGTCGATGTAGGCCTTGCGGCACACCGCCGGGGTATTTCCCAACAGCGACGCCACCTCGCACACCACCGCGCGCTGCGCCTGGGCCAACGCGCGCTGGCTGGCCGGTTCCGGCAGCTCGGTAGCCGCGAACGCCTGCACCGCCGCCACGGTCCCGCCCCAGGTGCGGAAGTCCTTGGCGGTGAAGTCCTCGCCCATCACCCCGCGCAGGTAGTCGTTCACCGCGCCGGAGTCGACCGGCTGCAGCGCACCGTCGTCATCGCGGTACTGGAACAGCGCCTGCCCGGGCAGCTGCTGCAGGCGCCGCACCAGCATCCCCAGCCTGCGATCGCCTACGGTCACCTCCTGCAGCTGCCCGGACTTGCCGCGGAAGCGCATGCGTACCCGGCCACCGCGCAGCAGTTCCAGGTGACGGTTGCGCAGTGTGGTCAACCCGAACGAACGGTTCTGCTGGGCGTAGGTTTCATTGCCCACCCGCACCAGCGTGTCCGCCAGCAGCGCGACCACCATGGCCAGCACCTTCTCCTGCGGAAACCCGGGTCGTTTGAGATCCCGTGACAACCGCCGCCGCAACGTAGGCAGGGCCTCGCCAAACGCAATGATGCGGTCGAACTTGCCGGCGTCGCGCTCCTTCGCCCAGTCGGCGTGGTAGCGGTACTGCTTGCGCCCGCGGGCATCGCGGCCGGTGGCCTGCAGGTGGCCGTTGGCGTGGGCGCAGATCCACACGGCGGTATAGGCCGGCGGAATCGCCAGCGCGCGGATCCGCTGCAGGGTGGTGGCGTCGCGTATCGCGTGGCCATCAGCATCGCGGTAGCTGAAACCCTTGCCGGCGCGGCGCCGGCTGATGCCCGGCTGGGTGTCATCGACATAGCGCAGGCCGGCAGCACGTGCGGCCTGTCGTTCGGGGGTGGAGGGGGTTGGCATGCGCGCAGTGTCGCTGCTGTGCTGCCGCGATCCTGTCGATAACACAAGACAAACACGTGAGGATCGGTTCGCCGCTATGCTCGGGGTTTCACAATCCCTTCCGGAGTCATGATGTCGTTCCCGATTCGCGCCCGTTCGCTCTCCGCCCTGCTGCTGCCGGCCGTGCTGGCCCTGACCGCCTGCCAGGCACCGGCGCTGGATGAACAGGATTCGGCCACGGCCCATGCCCAGCAGGCTGCCGAAGCCGCCAAGGCGCCGGCCGACGAAGCCGGCAAGGCCACCGAGGCACCGCCGGTCGGCACCTGCGATGCCAGCCAGGTGCAGAGCCTGGTCGGCCAGGCCTACGCCGACGCGCTGGGCAAGCAGGCGCAGGAAGATGCCGGTGCCCACCAGCTGCGCGTCATGAAGCCCAATGACGTGGCCACGATGGAGTTCCTCGGCGACCGCCTGAACATCGAAGTGGACGACAAGGGCCTGGTCAGCGGCGTGCGCTGCGGCTGAGTTCGACCCCGCGCCGGCACTGGGTTGCCGGCGCGTTCTGTTGCACCTGCAACCGTGTATTGCGGCGCTGCAGCAACCTGTGATCTAGTCGAGGCATCCGGTGGCCTCACGATGCGCTCCAGGGATTGGGCGGGGACGAGTGTCGCCGCCAACCCTATACGCATCGAGGTAGAGATGGCCCCCCGCAACCGCCAAGGGCTTTACGACCCGCGCTCCGAGCGCGATGCCTGTGGATTTGGCATGGTCGCCCAGCTCGACGATCAACCTTCGCGCCTGTTGGTGGATACCGCCATCGCCGCGCTTTCGCGCATGACCCACCGTGGCGGTGTCGCCGCCGATGGCCTGACCGGCGATGGCTGCGGCCTGCTGCTGCGCCGCCCCGATGCCTTCCTGAAACTGCTGGCCGGCGAAGCCGGCATCACCACCGCCGCGCGCTTCGCTGCCGGCCTGGTGTTCCTGCCGCACGACGCCGACGCCGCCGACGCCTGCCGCACGCAGCTGCAGGCGCAGGTGGAAGCGGTCGGCTGCAAGGTCGCCGGCTGGCGCGAGGTACCCACCGACGACAGCGTCTGCGGCCAGCTGGCGCGCGATACCCTGCCGCGCATCGAACAGGTATTCGTCGATGCCGGCGTCGGCCAGGATGATGCCGGCTTCGCGCTGGCGCTGTTCCTGGCCCGCCGCCGCAGCGAACAGCAGCTGCGCGAACACGCCGACTTCTACGTCACCACCCTCACCCCGGATGCGATCAGCTACAAGGGCATGGTGCTGCCGGACAAGCTCAGCCGCTTCTATCCGGACCTGCAGCGGCGCGAGCTGGCCTCCAGCGCGATCGTGTTCCACCAGCGCTTCTCCACCAACACGCTGCCGCGCTGGCCGCTGGCCCACCCGTTCCGCATGCTTGCCCACAACGGCGAGATCAACACCATCGAAGGCAACCGTCGCTGGGCGCAGGCGCGCAGCAAGGTGTGGAAGACGCCGCGCTTCGACATCGCCGAGTTCGACCCGGTGATCTCCATGCACGGTTCGGATTCGCAGAGCCTGGACAACATGCTGGAGCTGATGGTCGCCGGCGGCATGGAGTTGATCCAGGCGCTGCGCATCCTGGTGCCGCCGGCCACCCAGTCGCTGGAGTTCAAGGATCCGGACCTGGCCGCGTTCTACGAATTCCATGGCCTCAACAGCGAGCCGTGGGATGGCCCGGCCGGCATCGTCGCCTGCGACAGCCGCTACGCCGTATGTACCCTCGACCGCAATGGCCTGCGCCCGGCGCGCTGGATGCTGACCGCCGACCGCCACTTCCTGGTCGCCTCCGAAGCCGGTGTGTGGGAAGTGCCGACCGAGCGCGTGGTGCGCAAGGGCAAGCTCGGCCCCGGCGAAATGGTGGCCATCGACCTCAAGCGCGGCGACCTGCTCGACTCCGATGCGGTGGACCGCATCAACCGCGGCCGCGCACCGTACAAGCAGTGGCTGCAGCAGGGCGTGACCTACCTTCAGACCGAACTGATCGACCCTTCGCTGGTGGAAGAGCCGTTCGACGAAGGCACCCTGCGCAGCTACCACAAGCTGTACCAGCTCAGCAGCGAGGAAGTGGAACAGGTGCTGCGGCCGCTGGCCGAGACCGAACAGGAAGCCACCGGCTCGATGGGCGACGACACGCCGATGGCGGTGCTGAGCCAGCGCAGCCGTCCGCTGTACGACTATTTCCGCCAGGCCTTCGCGCAGGTCACCAACCCGCCGATCGACCCGCTGCGCGAAGACTGCGCGATGTCCCTGTCCACCCAGCTCGGCAAGGAGACCAATATCTTCCATGCCGGTCCGGAGACGGTGAACCACGTCATCCTCAACTCGCCGGTGCTCAGCCAGCGCAAGCTGCGCCAGCTGCTGAAGATGGACCAGTACGTGCAGGCCAACCGCCTGCTCGACCTGTCCTACAGCGAAGACGAGGGCCTGCGCGCCGGCATCGAGCGCATCTGCGCCGAAGCCGAACAGGCCGCGCGCGAGGGCATGGTGATGCTGCTGCTGTCCGACCGCTACCCGGTGGCCGGGCGGCCGATGGTGCATGCGCTGCTGGCCACCAGCGCCATCCACCACCACCTCTCGCGGCTGGGCCTGCGCTGCGACGTCAACCTGATCGTGGAAACCGGCACCGCGCGCGACCCGCACCACATGGCCTGCCTGCTCGGCTTCGGCGCCACGGCGGTGTATCCGTACCTGGCCTACCAGACCCTGTTCGACCTTGGCCGCCGCGGCATTCTCAAGCTCAGCAAGGGCGGTGAGCAGTCGCAGATCGGTCGCCGCTACCGCAAGGGCGTCTACAAGGGACTGTCGAAGATCATCTCGAAGATGGGCATCTGTACCGTCGCCAGCTACCGCGGCGCGCAGCTGTTCGAGATCATCGGCCTGCAACCGGAGGTCGTGGACCTGTGCTTCCCGGATACCGCCTCGCGCATCGGTGGCGCAGGTTTCGCGCGCCTGGATACCGACGCACGCGAGCTGTGCGCGCAGGCCTGGGACGCGCAGCAGGACGTCGATGTCGGCGGCCTGCTGAAGTACGTGCACGGCGGCGAGTACCACATGTACAACCCGGACGTGGTCACCACCCTGCAGCGCGCGGCGCGCAGCGGCGACCCGCGTGCGTGGCAGCAGTACTGCGATGCGGTGCACGCGCGTCCGCCGTCGGCACTGCGCGACCTGCTGGAACTGGTGCCGGCCGCTACGCCGGTACCGCTGGACGAGGTGGCCCCGGCCAGCGAACTGTTCCCGCGTTTTGACACCGCTGCGATCAGCCTCGGTGCGCTGTCGCCGGAGGCGCACGAGGCGCTGGCGATTGCGATGAATCGCCTGGGTGGCCGAAGCAATTCCGGCGAAGGCGGCGAAGACCCCGCCCGCTATGGCACCGCCAAGCGCAGCAAGATCAAGCAGGTGGCCTCGGGCCGCTTCGGCGTCACCGCCGAATACCTGGTCAATGCCGAGGTGCTGCAGATCAAGGTCGCGCAGGGCGCCAAGCCCGGCGAAGGCGGCCAGCTGCCCGGGCACAAGGTCAACGAGCTGATCGCGCGGCTGCGCTACGCGCGCCCGGGCATCGGCCTGATCTCGCCGCCGCCGCACCACGACATCTATTCGATTGAAGACTTGGCGCAGCTGATCTACGACCTGAAGCAGGTCAATCCGACCGCGCTGGTGTCGGTGAAGCTGGTCAGCCATGCCGGCGTCGGCACGATTGCCGCCGGCGTGGTCAAGGCCGGTGCGGACCTGATCACCATCTCCGGCCATGACGGCGGCACCGGTGCGTCGCCGGTCAGCTCGATCCGCTATGCCGGCGTGCCGTGGGAGCTGGGCGTGGCCGAGGCGCACCAGGCGCTGCTGGCCAACGACCTGCGCGGGCGTACCCTGCTGCAGACCGATGGCGGCCTGAAGACCGGCCTGGACGTGGTCAAGGCGGCGTTGCTGGGCGCGGACAGCTTCGGCTTCGGCACCGCACCGATGATCGTGCTGGGCTGCAAGTACCTGCGCATCTGCCACCTCAACAACTGCGCCACCGGCGTGGCCACCCAGGATGACCGCCTGCGCGAGAACCACTTCACCGGCCAGCCCGAGCGCGTGGAGAACTTCTTCCGCCTGCTGGCCGAGGAAGTGCGTGGCTGGCTGTCGTACTTGGGCGCGCGTTCGCTGGAAGAGATCGTCGGCCGTACCGACCTGCTGCGGCAGATCGACGCCGCGCCGCGCGATGGCGTTCGCGTGGACCTGTCACGCCTGCTGGCCGACAGCCGCTACGAGGGCAGCCACTGCGCCGCGCAGCGCCTGTACGAATCGCCGGACAGCCTGGCCACGCAGATGGATGGCCTGCTGGCGCCGGCCATCGAGCACAAGCGTGGTGGCGAGCATCGCTTCCTGATCCACAACACCGACCGCAGCATCGGCACCCGCCTGGCCGGTGCTGTGGCGCGCGCGCACGGCAACCAGGGCATGGCCGAGGCGCCGCTGGAACTGCGCTTCCGTGGCAGCGCCGGGCAGAGCTTCGGCGCCTTCAACGTCGGCGGCCTGCACCTGGAAGTGGAAGGCGAAGCCAACGATTACGTCGGCAAGGGCATGGCCGGCGGCCGGCTGGTGGTGCGCCCGCCGCGTGGTGCCCGCTTCGAGGCGCGCAGCACCGCGATCATCGGCAACACCTGCCTGTACGGTGCCACCGGTGGTGAACTGTTCGCTGCCGGTCGTGCCGGCGAGCGCTTCGCGGTGCGCAATTCCGGCGCGCTGGCGGTGGTGGAAGGTGCCGGTGATCACTGCTGCGAGTACATGACCGATGGCGTGGTACTGGTGCTGGGCAAGGTCGGCCTGAACTTCGGCGCCGGTTTCACCGGCGGCCTGGCCTACGTGCTGGACGTGGACCGCGATTTCGTCGACCGCTACAACCACGAGCTGATCGACATCCATCGCGTGTCCGCCGAAGGCTTCGAGAACTACCGCCAGCACCTGCACCGCCTGATCGGCCGCCATCGCGAACTGACCGGCAGCATCTGGGCGCAGCAGATCCTGGACGAGTTCCGCGATTACATCGGCAGGTTCTGGCTGGTCAAACCCAAGGCCGCCAGCATCGAGTCGCTGACCGAAACCCTGCGCCGCGCTGCGTGATGTTTTCCGGTTGTGCCGGCCGCTGGCCGGCAACGTTCCCCCTCGCATTCCAGAGCCCGCCATGAGCCGCAAGCACGCCTTCCAGTTCCTCGACCTGCCCCGCACCATGCCGCAGCGCATCCCGGTGGAACTGCGCACGTCCGGCGATTGGGGCGAGCTGTACGGAAAGTTCGGCAAGGAAGATGCCCAGTACCAGGCCGGTCGCTGCCTGGATTGCGGCAACCCGTACTGCAGTTGGAAGTGCCCGGTGCACAACGCCATTCCGCAGTGGCTGCAACTGGTGCAGGAGAACCGCATCCACGAAGCGGCCACGCTGTGCCACAGCACCAACCCGCTGCCGGAGGTGTGCGGCCGGGTCTGCCCGCAGGATCGCCTGTGCGAGGGCAGCTGCACGCTGGAAGAGTTCGGTGCGGTCACCATCGGTGCGGTGGAGAAGTACATCGTCGATACCGCACTGGCCAGTGGCTGGCGCCCAGACCTGGGTGCGGTACAGCCGACCGGCCACAGCGTGGCGGTGATCGGCGCTGGTCCGGCCGGCCTGGCCTGCGCCGATCGCCTCGCCCGCGCCGGCATTGCCGCCGTGGTCTATGACCGCTACGAGCAGATCGGCGGCCTGCTGCAGTTCGGCATTCCCAGCTTCAAGCTGGACAAGGACGTGATCCATCGCCGCCGCGAAGTGCTGGAGGGCATGGGCGTGCAGTTCCGCCTCGGCGTGGAGATCGGACGCGACCTCAGCGTGCAGCAGCTGCTGGATACCCATGATGCGGTGTTCGTCGGCACCGGCGCCTACCGCTACACCGACGGTGGCCTCGACGGCCAGGACCTGAAGGGCGTGCTGCCGGCACTGCCGTTCCTGGTGCAGAACAGCCGCATCGTCGGGGGTGATGATCCGAAGGGCCGGCCGATTGCCGGCTGGGAAGACACCATCGCCCTGCCCGACCTCAACGGCAAGCGCGTGGTGGTGCTCGGTGGTGGCGATACCGGCATGGACTGCGTGCGCAGTGCCGTGCGCCTGGGCGCGGCCAAGGTCACCTGCGCCTACCGCCGCGACGAAGCCAACATGCCCGGCAGCGCGCGCGAAGTGGCCAATGCGCGCGAAGAAGGCGTGCGCTTCCTGTTCAACCGCCAGCCGCTGTCGATCGAAGCCGGTGCCGACGACGAAGTGATCGGCGTGACCGTGGTCGAAACCCGCCTGGGCGAGCCCGATGCCAATGGCCGCCAGAACGCCGTGCCGATCGAAGGCAGTGAATCGCTGCTGGAAGCGGACGTGGTGATCATCGCATTCGGCTTCTCGCCGAGCGTGCCGGCGTGGCTGGCCGAGCTGGGCGTGGAAGGCCAGTCCAACGGCCGCATCGTCGCCGGGGGCAAGGACCGCCTGCCGTTCCAGACCGCGCATCCACGCCTGTTCGCCGGTGGCGACGCGGTACGCGGTGCAGACCTGGTGGTGACCGCCGTGGCCGAAGGCCGCGATGCCGCTGCCAGCATCGTCCGCCTACTGGCGCACTGAGTCCGGCAACAGCAGCACTTCCAGCAGCGCGCGCAGTTCGCACGGCTCCACCGGCTTGGCCAGGAAATGGTCGATGCCCGCATCACGGCAGGCCTCACGCGTGCGCTCCAGCACACTGGCGGTCAGCGCGATGATCGGCACCTGCGCGCGGATGGCGCAGGTATCGCCACGGATCGCCCGTGCCAGCGCGAAGCCATCCATGTGCGGCATATGGCAGTCGGTGATCACCAGGTCGAACGACTGTGCCTGCCAGGCCTCCCATGCCTGCAACCCGTCGTCGCAGGCATGCACCTGCAGCCCCAGTTCGCGCAGGCGCTGCTCCAGCAACTGCAGGTTGGTCGGATGGTCTTCGACAACCAGTACCCGCGCCGGCGGCAGCGGCCGTTGCGCGGCCGCCGTGAGCACCGCTACCGCCGTCGGTGCCGCACAGGCCGCCAGAGCCAGTTCCAGCCATACGGTGGTGCCTTTGCCGGGCGCGCTGCGCAGGTGCAGCTGCCCGCCCATTGATGCCGCCAGCTCGCGGCAGATCGACAGGCCCAGCCCACTGCCACCAAAGCGGCGCGTGGTCGAGGTCTCGGCCTGCTCGTAGGCAGCGAACACCGCCTGCTGCCGCTCCACGCTGATGCCCACGCCGGTATCGGTCACCTGCAGGCGCAACCGCTGCCCGCCGTCGCGCCGCTGCAGCACGTGGACCTGCAACACCACGCTTCCCTGCAGGGTGAACTTGAGTGCATTGCCGGCCAGGTTGAACAGGACCTGGCGCAGGCGCAGCCCATCGGCCAGCGACCACCGCTGCAACGCGGGGTCGATCTCGCTGTGCAGGTGCAGGCCGCGGCTGGCCGCAACGGGCATCAACAGCTGCTGCACCGCGCGCACCAGCGCCGCAAGGTCGGTCGGCCGCAGCTGCAGTGGCGCTGGCTGCAGGCGCTGGCTGTGCAGCACATCGTCGAGGATCTGCCGCAGCATCTGCGCGGCGTCACCCACGGTGGTCAGCACCTGCCGCTGGCCCGCATCCAGGTCACTGCCCGCCAGCCGCTCCAGCATGCCCAGCAGGGTACTCATCGGCGTGCGGATCTGGTGGCTCATGGTCGCCAGGAAATGGCTCTTGGCCTGCGCCGCCTGCTCGGCCGCGTGGCGCGCCTCGGCCAGCGCTACGGCACGCGCCTGTGCTTCGCTGACATCCAACCAGTAGCCGCTCCACTCCACGCTGCTGTCATCGCATTGCAGCGGCCGTCCCTGCGAACGGACCCAGCGCCAGCCCTGCGCCGACCGCGTGCGGAAGGTCACATCGATGGGACCGCGCACCAGCGCGGCCGCTTCAATGCACGCCATCACCCGGCTGCGGTCGTCGGCATGTACTGCGGCCAGCAGCTGCAGATGGTCAATCCGCGCGGTCTCCACGCTTACCCCGAACAGCGCCTGCACATCGCCGGCGATCTGCGCCAGGCTGTAGTGGCCGGTTGCCGAACGGCGGGCCTGGTAGACCACCGCCGGCAGGTTCGCGGTGACATCGTGCAACCGCTGCTCCAGCACGCGACGACGCACGCTCTCGCGATGCACGCGCCAGTAGCCGAACGCATGCAGCAGCGCGAGCGCGAGCAGGATCAGCGACGCCGGCACCAGCCAGCGCAGTGCCGAACCGGAGAGCTGCGCGCGTGGCCGATCCGGCAGCCAGGCGCTGCGGTTCGACGCGCGACGTGCATCGCCCTCCCGCATCAGCCGCTGGTCGAAAGCGGCGACCACGTCGGCACAGGCCGGCGCGGCTGCGAGTACCAGTGCATCGCCGAAGCCCGCTGGCGCCGCGATCACCACGGCGTCGCCCGGCTCCGCGCGGAGCGCGGCTTCCACTTCAGCGAGATTGGCGACCACGGCGTCGACCAGGCCGGCGCGCAGCAGTGACAGCGCGTGGTCCAGCGGCGCAGGTGCCAGCAGCTGCGCCCCCGGGGCCTGCTCGGCCAGCAGTGCCTCCAGCGGCAGCCGGTCCGGGCTGGCCACGCTGCGGCCACGCAGGCCCTCCAGTCCCAGCACCGCAGCGGCGCCCTCGCGCCGCACGATCACCTGTGGCACTTCCAGGTAGGGGCTGCTGGCCACCCAGCCGGTCGGCAGCTGTGCGCGCGGCCAGCCCAGCAGCACCTGGGTGCCGGCCGGCAGTGATCCCTCGGTAAGCACCGCCGCAGGCAACGGCTTCGCATGCTGCACCGCCTGCGTGCCCAGCAGCGGCAGGTAGTCCGCGGCCAGTCCCGTAACCTCGCCCTGTTGGCTGTATGACAGTGGCGGCCGGTCGGAGCGCCATGCCACCTGCAGGGGGCTCGCACACCCGGATGCAGCGGCGATACCGGGCAGCAACAGCGATGCCATGACAGCGGCGACGGCGCGGCGGCCGGCGACATTCACGATGGACGTCCTCATTTCGCGGGCAGGAACCACGGCCGCGCAGCGGTACCGCTGCAGCCACGCTAGCGAGGCAGGCTTCCGCGACAATGAGAAAAATTGGAAAAGCATCCGCATCGGCGAATGCCGACATACACTGCCGCTTCTACCCGTCCCTACGGAGCGCTCGATGCGTATCGGCCTGGCCGCCAACCGTCTCCATCACCACGATGCGCGCGCCGCGCTGTTCCGTTGGCTGCGTGCCAGCGAGGCTGGCCTGCGTGAACTGGGGGTGTCGCTGCATGCGGTCGGGCGCACGCACGATGCGATCGAACGGCAGGGATTCCTGACCGGCTACGGCGGCCTGCGCCGGTACCCCTACGGGCGCGAGGGTGGCCTGATGAAGCTGGTGGCCGAGGTGGTCGGCATGGGGCCGGAGCGGACGCTGGACGGTGCGATCTACCTGATCGACCCGGTCGATCCGTCCTCGGTGTTTCCGGAAGCAACCGCGCTCAAACGGCAGTGCGTGATCCACGGCAAGCCGTTCATTTCAACCGTGGCCACTGCACGCGACTGGATCGAGGTCGAGCGCATCCACGCCGGGCTGGCGGCCGATACCGGTGCCGACGACCTGCATGCGTTCGAAAGCCAGACGCTGGCACTGATCGCGCACGATGCGATGAAGCCGGCGATGCTGGCCTTCGCCGATGAGCACTTCGATGTACTGGCCCGGTTCGGCGAGCGGGTGGCGACCGGCACCACCGGCCAGCGTTTGAACGAGCTGGCCTGGAGCCGGGGCTGGCCGCGTGATACGCCGTGGGTGACGCGCTACCAGAGCGGCCCGATGGGCGGTGATGCGCAGATTGCCGACCGGGTGCTGGAGGGGCGTTGCCAGCGCGCGATCTTCTTCGAGGACCCGCATGTGGCACGCCAGCACGAGGCGGATATCCAGCTGCTGGAGCGCGCGGTGACGACGGTGACCGACCAGGCGGTGTGCATCACGGCGCCGCGGGTGGCGGCACGCTGGGCAACGGCGGCGGCGTTGCGGGCGGGGTGAGGGTTTCGGCCAACGGCTGAGCCCCTCGTGGTGGGTCGTTCAAATCAGAAGCCGTGCTCGGCCGGGCGGGGTGGATTGCGCAGGGGTCGCTGCAAGTCCCCCTCCGGGGCCCGGCCCAGCCGCTGGCGGCTGTGCGTTCAGGCGCTTGCGAAGCAGTGCTTCGCAAGCAAAGCGCCTTCACCCCTGTAAGCTCGGTCGCCGCATCCATGCGGCTCACGCCCCTGCGCAACCCACCCCGCCCGGCCACGGACAGTTTCCGGTGTGCCCACCACGGAAGAAAGAAGGAAGAGCAGGAGCGGGTCGCGCGCTGCGCGCGCACCATGGCTCGTTGCCATGGCGGGGAATGCCCATTCTTTGCGCAGCATCGGGCTTGCTCGACTGCTCAGCACACGCTCTGGAGTGAAGCCCCTTCTGTTGAAGGGGCGCGCCGAAGGCGGGGGTAGAGGAACAATGCGTGGGCAACTGCTGTAGCGCTGGCGCTACAGCAGTTGCCGGAGCATAGCTTTCAAGCGGCGCCCTTCCAGCTGGAAGTAGTCGCGCTGTTCGCGCCACGCGGGGAAGCGCTGTTCCACTTCATTCCAGAACGCGGGCGAATGATTCGGCTGGATCAGGTGGCAGAGTTCGTGCACCAGCACGTACTCGAATGCTTCAGGGCGCCCCAGCACCAGTGCCAGGTCCAGTGCCATGCTGCCGTCGGGAGCCAACGAGCCCCACTGCGAGGACATCACCTTCAGCCGCAGGCGGCTGGGTGCACGTGGCAGGGTAGGCAGGTACTTCGGCAGCCAGCGGCCGACATCGGCGCGGGTCTGTGCTTCGTAGAACTCGCGCAGCAGGCGGCGCAGGGTGGCATCGCCGGCACGGGTCGGCCACTGCACGCAGGCGCCGTGTGCGTCGATCTCCAGCCGCGCATAGCGGCCTTCCTGCCAGCGCAGCGGCAACAGTTCGCCGCGCAGTGGCAGCACGCCGTCCTCGCCTGGCTGCAATGGGGCGGGCAGGCCCTGGCTCTGGTACTGGCGCAGCTGCAGCGCCAACCAGTCGCGGTGCTGTTCCAGGAAACGCTCGCCCATCACCAGGCTGGCCCGCGGCGGCAGGGTCAATCGTGCGCCGCGCTCGTCCACGCTCAGCTTGATGCGGCGCGCACGTGGATCGCGCACGCGCAGCACCTCGATCTCGGCATCCTCCAGGCGCAGGCGAACGGTGTCGCGCTGTACGGTGGCGGGCGGGGTCGGGCTGATCAGGCGGCGCAGCAGACGGCTCATGCGCCCAGCATAGCGCCGCTTCGGGCCGCCGGATGACCGGCGGCCGTCGGGCTGCCTGTTCAGTCAGCCTTGCTGAGCTTGAAGGCTTCTTCCAGCAACAGGAACAGGCGGCGGATCTCGGCGCTCTGCAGGGCGAAGCGGGCGTCGAACTCGGCGCGGCGGCCGTCTTCGTCGGCATGCTCCAGCTGGTCCAGGGCACCATCGAGGAACTTCAGCTTGCGCACGATCAGGTCGTCGCCGATCACGAACGACAGGTTGTCCTCGAAGATCAGCGCCAGCTTGGTCACCTGCTTGCCGGCGTCCAGGTGCTTGTCGATCTCGTCGCAGCGCAGTTCCTGGTGCTGGCACTTGACCACGGCGCCGCCTTCCACCGGATCCTTCATCTCGCACTCTTCGCCCAGGCTCAGCCCGGTCGGCAGCGGCTCGCCGGCGATCCAGCCGGTCAGGATCGAGCGCGGCGCGACTTCGGCGTTCAACGGCATCGCCGGGAAGCTGCCGAGCAGCCCGCGGATGTCGGACATGAAGTACTCGCCGGTCTTGCGGCTGGAGGTATCCACCGCGACGTAGCCGTGCTGCAGGTCGATGAAGGCGTCGTTGCGCGAGGACTTCACGAAGGCGCGCGGCAGCAGTTCATGCAGCAGGTCGTCCTTCATGCGCTTGCGCTCGCGGCCACCCGGGCGACGGCCTTCCTTCTCCTCGATCTCCTCCAGCTTGCGTTCGAGCAGGTCGTTGACCACCGCCGCCGGCAGGATCTTGTCCTCGCCGCCCACGGTCAGCCACAGGTGCTCGGCGATGCGGTGGGACAGCAGTTCCTTCTCCTCGCGGCCGAACGGCGAGATGAAGCCGCGCGAGTTCATTTCCAGCGCGCCGACCGGCTTCAGCAGGGCGTGCGGCAGCAGGGTGTCGACTTCGGAAAAATCGGTGGTGGTCGGGAAACGGAAGAACGTCAGGTTGCGAAAGAACATGGAATTCCGGTGTCTGAAGGAGAAGGGCGCCCGACCTTAATCGGCAGGCGTCTCGGGGACTGCGTCGGCCAGCCAGGCATCGGCATGCGCTGCATGCCCGCTGTGGCCCAGGGCCCTGAAATCGAACAGGGTGGCATCGGCCAGTTGTGCGGGCCGTACATCGGCCATGGCGCGTGCGATCTGTTCGATACGGCCCGGATGGTCCTGGTCCCACTGCTTGAGCATCAGGCCGACCTGCCGACGCTGCAGGTTTTCCTGGCTGCCACACAGGGTGCAGGGAATGATCGGGAAACGGCGGGCCTGCGCATACTCGGCGATGTCGTGCTCGCGCACGTAGGCCAGCGGTCGGATCACCACGTGCTGGCCATCGTCGCTGAGCAGCTTCGGTGGCATGGCCGCCAGCTTGGCATGGTGGAACAGGTTCATGAACAACGTAGCCACCATGTCGTCGCAATGATGGCCCAGCGCGATCCGGGTGAAGCCATGCGCCTTGGCGTGGTTGTACAGCGCACCGCGGCGCAGGCGCGAGCACAGCGAACACATCGTCCGGCCTTCCGGGATGACCCGGCTGACCACCGAGTAGGTATCCTGCTCGATGATCTGGTACGGCACGCCCAGCGCGGCCAGGTACTCCGGCAGGACATGCCCGGGGAAGCCGGGCTGCTTCTGGTCAAGGTTCACCGCGACCAGTTCGAACGGCACCGGCGCCTTTTTCTGCAGCTGCAGCAGCAGGTCCAGCAGGGTGTAGCTGTCCTTGCCACCGGACAGGCACACCATGACCTTGTCGCCTGCTTCGATCATGCCGAAGTCGGCGATGGCCTGGCCGACCTGGCGACGCAGCCGCTTGCCCAGCCTGTCCTGCCCGGGCCCGGGCACGCGCGGACCACGCAACGCGCGCTGCGGGGGATCGGGAAGGGAAATCACGGCGGTCATCGGCCCATTCTAACGGCTTGCGGCAGCCTGGACCCGGTGTCGGGGCCCCCTCTCCCGGCGGTCATCATCGCTGTGTATGCTCGGAGGCTGTGGACACCTACAGCCCCGCCGAGATCGTCGAGCACCTCGCCGCCCTGCGCGCCGAGCACCGCCTGCTGGATGAACAGATCACCCGCATGGCCGCCAACGGCGAGGACGAGCTGGAGTCCAAGCGCCTGAAGCGGCGCAAGCTGCAGCTGAAGGACTGCATCGCCAGGCTGGAAAGCCTGCAGATTCCCGACGAGCCGGCCTGACGCCGGATTCGGGTGGGGGCCAACCGTGGTCGGCACGGCTGGCAGGTGTGGACCAGGTAGATGCCAACCTTGGTTTGCATGCCGTTCGCCGGGCAGGGCCCGGCGCTACCCTCAATCCTGCGGCGCAGGCTCGTCCGGGCGTGCCGCTTCCGGGCTGACCCGTTCGATGGTGTGGCGCAGTTCACGGCCGAGGATGAACTTGGCATCCTTGGCCCACGCATCCAGGCGATCGTCGAACAGCAGCTTGCTGTTCTCGTCCGGCCACACCAGGCGCAGCTCGCGCAGCTTCTGGATGAAGCCCCGGAACAGCGACTTGTCGAAGAACTCCGGCGCGGCCGGTGCGTAGAGCAGGCTCAGCCGCTGCGCGGCCTGCTGGCACAGGCTTTCCAGTTCGGCGGTACCGAGCACGCCGGGGCCGTTCTTCACCAGCACCGAGATGGCGATGTAATAGCGCTCGAAGGCCTGCTGCAGCGAATGGCCGATCGCACGCAGGCGGAACACCTCGTCGGTCTGCCCCGTATTGCGCGCGAGGATGCCGCCGTCGTCTTCGTTGACGTTCTGCAGCAGCCCTTCGCGCACGAACACGTCGATGGTCTGGTCGATGCGCTGGGCGAACTCGTCCTCGCTCCACGGCAGGAAAAGTTCGGCCTGCAGGAACGGATACACCGTGCGGCCCAGCTGGACCAGGCCGGTACGGCTCATGCGGCGGTTGTTCTGGAAGCAGCAGGCCACCCACGACGATGCGGTGAACAGGTGCACCACATTGTTGCGGAAGTAGCTGAGCAGCACCGCGGTGTCGCCGCTGACGCTGAGCACATCGCCCAGCGGGTGCTTGATGCGGGTGAGGACGTTGATTTCCTCGGCGTGGGCGATGATCCGCTCCGGCGAGTGCGGGGTCACCGTCACCCGGTCCGAGTACGGCATCTCGACCAGCAGGGTCTTGCACAGTTCGATCTGCGCGATCAGGTCGGCCTCGCCCATCGCGTGCTTCGGCGTGGACAGCAGGGCCAGCGCCAGCAGGTTGATCGGATTGACGTCGGCGGCACCGTTGACGCGTACCTGGATGCGCTCGGCCAGCGTATCGACGGTGGTCGACAGCCACGACGGCTTCTCGTCCTCCGGCACCGCTTCGCCGCCCCACTCCGGCGCCTTCTCGGCCAGCACGTCGTTCAGCGCGATCGGCTCACCGAAGTTCACCACCACCTGGCCGTAGTTCTGCTTGAGCACCTTGGGGATGCCCCACAACAGCGACCAGATCGATTCCTTTTCCTTCGGCCGGCCGGACAGTTCGTCCAGGTAGCTGCCGCCTTCCATCAGCTTCTCGTAGCCGATGTAGATGGGCTGGAACAGCACCGGCTTGCGCGGCTGGCGCAGGAACGCGCGCAGCGTCATCGAGATCATGCCGCCCTTGGGCTGCAGCAGGCGGCCGGTACGCGAGCGGCCACCTTCGACGAAGTACTCCAGAGAATACCCACCGGCCACCAGCTGCGCGACGTATTCGCTGAGCACCGCCGAATACAACGCGTTGCCACGGATCGAGCGGCGGATGAAGAACGCACCGCCCTTGCGCAGCAGGGTGCCGACCACCGGCAGGTTCAGGTTGATGCCGGCCACGATGTGCGGCGGCACGATGCCACGGTCGTACAGCAGGTACGACAGCAGCAGGTAGTCCATGTGGCTGCGGTGGCTGGGCACGTAGACCACTTCGTGGCCCGGCGCGGCGGCCTTGAACTTGTCCAGGTGGTGCACCAGCACGCCCGCATAGATGCGGTTCCACACGTGGCTGAGCATGAAGCTGGCCGAGCGCACCACCGGGCTGGAGTAATCCGCGGCGATTTCCCAGGCGTAGGCGTGTGCCTTCTTCCAGGCATCGGCCGGCTTCGAATTGTCGCGCTTGGCCTGTGCGGCGATCGCTTCGCGCACCGGTTCGGCGGCCAACACCTGGTCCACCAGCAGGCGCCGCGTCGACAGGTCGGGGCCGATCACCGATTCACGGATGCGGCGGAAATGGGTACGCAGCACGCGCTGCAGCTTGCGCACCGTGCGCTCCGGCTCCAGGCCTTCGTCCACGGTGCTGCGCAGCGAGATCGGCGGGGCGAAGCGGACGATGGTGCTGCGGCCGTTGAGCAGCACCGCCAGCAGGCGGCGGAAGCGGCCGACCAGCGCCCAGTTTTCCGAGAACAGTACCGCGAACCAGCCGCTCTGCTTGTCCGGGGCGCGGCCGACGAAGATCGACACCGGCACCAGGTGCACGTCCAGGTCATCGCGCACGCGATGGGCCTGCAGCACCTTGGCCAGCGAATCGGAGTGGGTCTTGGCGCCGCGCTGCTCGGGAATCAGCGAGTTGCTGGAGCTGCGCCGCGACAGCGCCAGGTAGGCACGCTTGCGGCCGGTCGGGTCACCGGCCAGCGGCACCAGCGGCGACGGCAGGCCGGCCTGGCGGCAGGCCTTGTCCAGGATCAGCGCATTGGACAGGCCGTAGTCCTCCAGCACGTACATGACGGGGCGGCCATCGTTGTACTGGCCCGGGTCTTCCGGTTCGATCTTCAGCGACAGCCACGGCTCGACCAGGCGGCCGAGCAGGCGAGCCCACAGCGGGCGGCGGCCCGCCGGACGCGCGTGCGCGGGCGGCGGTACCGGGTTCGGGCCGGTACCGGTCGAGGGGGACGCCGGCACCGTATCGGCGGGCGTCGACTGGGATTCTTCGCCGGGGAACGGCAGCGGGTTCTGTTTCGACATCGGCGCCATTATGGCTTAGGCGGCGGCGTTGCCGCTTCCCCACCCTCGGCGGGGTCTTCAGCCGGTGCAGGCGACGTAGCCGCGCGGGCCGCGTCGGCCTTGCGCAGCAGCGCGTCGGTGTCGGCCAGGGTGCGGGTCAGGTACCAGTGGCCCTCGCGGCGGCTCAGCGGCAGCTGCAGGGTCATCTCACGCCCCGCCAGGTCGTAGTGCAGGCGCACCAGCGCATTGTCGCCCTCCACCGAGAGCAGTTCACCGCGCACGCTGCGCAGCGCATCGTCCACGCCCAGCCCGTAGCTGCCCAGCACCGCCTTGAGGGTATGGATGAACGGCGCCAGCTGCTGCAGGCTGCCTTCCATGCCCGCGGCCTGCAGGCCAGCCTCGTCATCGAAACCGACCTTGCCGGCCGCGCCGACCAGCGCGGCGATGGTGCTGCGTGCACGGGCGCGGTCACTGATCGGCGCACCCTGCGCCCAAACGGCAAGGGTTTCCACCAGGGCGATGTAATGGGCCTGCTGGCCGGGTGTGTAGCCCTTCTGATGGCGCAGGTACTGCACACCGAAGTTGCCCATCGACTGCGCGGCCTGGCGTACGGCGCTGGCCTGGCCGGCCAGCTGGCGGTCGAAGCTGCGCTGCAGTTGGGCGCTGGCATCGGGCTTGCGCAGCGCGGCCAGCATCGGCAGCAGCTGGTCCCCCAGCGGCAGCTCGGTCAGCGGCCACTGGCTGTGTCCTTCCGCCCAGGCCTGCTGCAGCCGCTGGTACTGGCCCGGCGGTACCGACAGCTTGGCGTAGCCGACCAGATCATCTTCGGCCAGGCGCAACGCCATCGCCTGCACCGCAGCCACCGGCTCGGCCGCCGGCCTGGCCGGATCGTTGGCAGACTCGCGGCATGCCGCCACGGCCAGCAGCAGCATGGCCGCCAGCCCCCATCCACGCGCAGACCTTCCTCGCACCGCCACGCTCATGCAATCGGACTCCCCGGACCGGCCCGCATCTTGCGGCCTGCGGCGTGACAGCGGCAAGCCGCGCGGTCACGGTTTCCGGCATTGCCAGCACAAACCATTGATCGGCATAAAAAAAGAGCCCGGATCACGAGGATCACAGGCTCTTCAAACCGGCACGGGGCCGGAGGACAGTGTTGTGGCACATGTCCGGTCCGAGGACCGGATGGCGGCGATCCTACGCTGCCCTTCAAGTTAAGGCAACACTTCACGTAATGTGATGTATGTATTTGATTTTATTGAATCAATCGCCCTGCCAAACAGATTCAATGAAATCTACGGCGTGTTTCTCGGCGATTCGGGCATAAACGCCCGGGTAGCCGGCCAGCGCGCAACCCTCGCCCCAGCTGACGATGCCGAACTGGGTCCAGCCGTCACGCAGGCGCAGCAGCAAGGGGCCTCCGGAATCGGCCTGGCAGCTGTCCATGCCCTCGCGGCCAGCGCAGATCACCTTGCCGCGCGACAACTCGCCGCCATAGGCCTGCTGGCACTGCTCGAACGGTACGAATGGCACCTGCACGGCCTGCAGCTGGGTCGGGTAGACCCGGCCTTCGCCGATGTCGGTGTCCCCCCAGCCGATCACCGTGAATTCGCGGCCCGGCTTGAGATGACTGGCGTCGGGCCGCAGCCGCAGTGCCACCGGCTGTACACCGTCCACGGGTGTGCTGAGCTGGATCAGGGCCACGTCGTGCTCCAGCGAATTACCGCTGTTGAATGCCGGATGGACGTGGATCGCCTTGACGTTGGAGGTGCGGGGCGAGGCTTCAGTAGACAGGGCAGTGGCATTGCCGACAACGGCGATGCCGCCAGGCGATTCCCCCTGCATGCAGTGCGCGGCCGTCAACACCCACGAAGGTGAGATGAGGGTGCCCCCGCAGAAGTGGCGGTCATGATCCGAATCGCCGCCGGAGGTGCCCTGGATGCTGACCATGAACGGGTACTCACCGACCGGGGCCGCTTCACCGCCAATGATGCGCGGTGCTTCGCGAACCTGCGGCGCAGCGATGGCGGGTACGGCAGATGCGGCCAACAGCAGGCCGATGAACAAAGAGGTGCTGCGATACATATCCCTGTACTCCTCTATCGATGGTTGGAACCGGCACGGCCGCGGTCCGTGCCGGTGCATCGATTGAGGAGCAGTGGTGAGGCCCACAGCGCGAACGCCCGCACAGTTCCGGTGCATTGCGCTGCCTGCGACAGGCACAGACCCACAAATGCGAACGCCATCCCGCATGGATCGGGATGGCGTTCGAAGTGCCGGCGTGACCGGCGTCGGCGCTGGGCTCAGCGTGCAGCCAGAGCCGACGCGATCTCCTGCTGGATCGCCCGCGCTGCGGCCTGTGGATCGGCCGCCAGGCGGATCGGGCGGCCGACCACGATGGCATCGGCGCCATCGGCAAAGGCCTGCGCCACGCCAACGGTACGCTTCTGGTCATCGCCGACCGGGCCACCGGGTCGGATGCCCGGGCAGACGATCGAGAACCCGGCGCCGGTAGCGGCACGGATCGGGCCGGCTTCCTGGCCCGACGCGATCACGCCGTCGATGCCGGCGGCCTGGGCGGCCAGTGCACGCTCGACCACCACGTCCACCGGCTCGCGGTCGATACCCATCTGCGCCAGGTCGGGGCGGCCCATCGAGGTCAGCACGGTCACCGCCAGCAGGCGCATGTCGCTGCCGTTGGCGGCAGCGCAGGCCTCCATCATCGCCGGGTGCCAGCCATGGATGGTGGCGTAGCTGACCGGCCACTGCGACAGGCGCTTGATCACCGCCGCAGCGGTGGCCGGGATGTCGAAGAACTTCAGGTCGACGAACACGCGCTTGTCGCGGCGGGCCAGTTCATCGAGCACCTGGAAGTACTCGCCGGAGGCGAGCAGTTCCATGCCGATCTTGTAGAACGCCACGCTGTCACCGAGGCGGTCGACCCACTCCAGTGCCTGCGCGCGGTCGGGTACGTCCAGCGCGAAGATCAGGCGCTCGTCATCGCGCAGCGGCAGCGGCGCGCGGCTCACGGCGCGTAGTCCAGCGCAGCGCGCTTGGCGTCGTGGCGGGCCTGGCGCGACTGGCTGTAGTCGTTGTTGAACTGTGCCGGCTCGAAGCCGCCGTAGGTCGGGTTCGGCAGCATCCACCAGCGCTCGCCGAACCAGTCGTGGTACTGCTGCAGCAGCGCGTCGCGACCGTCGTTGGTGTTGGCGGTCACTTCCACGAAGTCACCCAGCTGGTCGCCGAACTGCATCAGCACGCGGTACTTCTGCCCGGCCAGGCGGCGGCGGCAGTTCTTCTCGCTGCCGTTCTGCTCGCAACCCGGCACCACCGTGCCCAGGCCGAGGAACACGCTGTCGTCGGCCACCGGCAGGCCCTGCTCGCGCAGGTTGGCCAGGGTCGCGTCCTTCAGGTGCACGGCGCGGTTGGAGATGTACAGCAGGGTCACGCCCTTGGCATTGGCGGCCTTGGCGAAATCGACCACGCCCGGAATGGCCTTGGCCTTCTTTTCGGCCACCCACTGGTCCCAGGTCAGCTCGTCGTATTCCTTGCCATCGCGCACCAGGCGCGCCTGGTAGGGCGAGTTGTCCAGCACGGTCTCGTCCACGTCCAGCACCACGGCCGGCTTCAGGCCCTTGGCCTCGTTGCCGCGCTCTTCCGGTACCAGTGCGTCCCAGTGGGCTTCCTTCAGCGCCGCATCCAGGTGGTCGGCGGCAGCACGGTAGGTCTGCTCGGTGATCGCCTTGTACTCCTGCGCGCGCTGCATCCACAGCACCGCGTTGAGGTTGTCGTTGGCGGTGGCATCAAGTGCGCCATCGGCCTTGGCGGCAGCGGCCGGGGTCTGCGCGGCAGCGGCTTCGGCGGCAGGCGCCTCCACGCGCTTGCAGGCGGACAGGCCCAGCGCCGCGGTGGCGAGCAGGGTCAGGGACAGGGAAACGGGACGACGCATGGGTTCACCGGCAATCAGATATACCGGCACATTTTACCGGCAAAGCCGGCCCCGGGACGGCTATGCTTGGCGGTTGACCCGTTGCCCTTCCGGAGGCCGCCATGACCGATTCCGCCCAGACCCCCGACGTCCCCCTGCTCGACGCCGTGCAGGCCCGCCTGCTGGGCTGCCTGGTGGAGAAGGAGGCGACCACCCCGGATACCTACCCGCTGACGGTCAACGCGGCGCAGTCGGCCGCCAACCAGAAGACCGCCCGCGAGCCGGTGATGAACGTCGATGCCGGCAGCGTGCAGCACGCCCTGCGCCAGCTGGAGACGCTGGGCCTGGCCCGCCAGCACTTCTCGTCCCGCGCCGACCGCTACGAGCACCGCCTGCAGGCCGCGCTGGACCTGACCCGGCAGCAGACCGTGCTGCTGGCGATGTTGCTGCTGCGCGGGCCGCAGACGCTGGGCGAGCTGGTGACGCGCAGCGAACGCCTGCACCGCTTCGCCGACACCGACGAAGCCCGCCACGCCATCGAGCGCCTGCAGCAGCGCGCGCTGCTGGTGGTGCTGCCGCGCGCCAGCGGCCAGCGCGAAGACCGCTACATGCACCTGCTGTGCGGCGAGGTGGATGGCGCGGCACTGGCGGCGAAGTACGCCGGCAGCGGTGGGGGCAGCGAGGCCGCCGACCCGGGCCTGGCCGAGCGCGTGGCACAGCTGGAAGCGGCCGTGGCCGAGCTTCAGGCGCAGCTGGCCGAGCTGCGCGGCACCTGAGGGGGTAGGTGCCGACCGTTGGTCGGCACTGCATTTGAATCGTGCCGACCATCGGTCGGCACCCACCACGATCAAACCTCGGCCGCGCCCGGCGTGGCATACAGCCGGCTCGGGCTGTCCACGCCCGGCAGCTGGATCACCCCGCGTTCCTGCATGCCCAGGCCCAGCAGGATCTTCCCGGACACCACGTTGTCCAGGTCGGTGATGCCATACAGATCCACGATGCCCAGCTCCGCACGTGCATGCGCGAACACCGCCCGCGCCGCCTCGCCGGCATAGCCCTGCCCGGCGAATTCAGACAGCACCGCGTAACCGATATCCGGCCCCGGCAGCCCATCACGCCGCACCAGCCCGGCATTGCCCAGCCACGCGCCATCGGCCAAGCGCTCGATCGCATACATGCCGAACCCGTTCAACGCGTAGCTGTGCAGCACCCGCAGCGCGATGTACTCACGCGCCTGTTCTTCACTGCGCACGTTGCGGTCACCGATGAAGCGCACGAAGCCCGGATCGTTGAGCAGCGCCAGCATCGGCGCCGCATCGCGGTCAGGTTCGATCGCACGCAGGCGCAGGCGTTCGCTTTCGATGGGATGCACGCGCAGACCTCCAGCCGAAAGCCCGATTCTGCCTCAACCCCGGCTGCTGCTTTTGATTTTCTTTGCATTGCCGTGGATGGAAGCGCCCGGAATCTGTCAGAGGCCGGGCGGATGGGCCGCGCAGGGGCGTGAGCCGCATGGATGCGGCGACCGAGCTTACAGGGACGTACTTGCAGCGCCCCCTGCGTGGCCCATCCACCCGGCCCACCCCGGATACTGCCGCGTCATTCACGGAGGGGCGGCGCCGTTGGAGCGCCCTAGTCGAACAACGCCTCGATCGCCGCCAGCCCCGCCGTCGCCCGCTCCTTCTTGCGCGCCGCATCGGCCACCGGGTCCGCACCATCGCGCTGGATCTCCTCGGCCGGAATCTCCTCGAAGAACCGGCTCGGCTTCAACCGCACGTGCTCGCCGAACTTGCGGGTCAGCTTGCTGTAACTCATCCACAGCTGGATCTTGGCGCGGGTGATGCCCACGTACAGCAGGCGGCGCTCTTCCTGCAGATTGCCCTCGTCCAGGCTGACCTGGTGGGGCAGCACGCCATCCTCGCAGCCGACGATGAACACGTACGGGAACTCCAGGCCCTTGGAAGCGTGCATGGTCATCATGCGCACCTGGTTGCCGCCCTCGTCCTTGTCGCTGCGCGACAGCAGCGCCAGCTGGCCGGCCAGGTCGGCGGCGGTGGCACCACGCGGGCCGCCCTCGAACCATTGCGCCAGTTCCTCGATGTTGTTGGCACGGCGCTGGTAACTCGCCTCTTCCTTGGCCTGTTGGCGAAGTTCGCTGAGCAGGCCCGACTCCTTGGCCACCTTGCGGATCATGTCGCCGGAACTGATCTGCCGGGTCTGCGCGCGCAGGTCGCGCAGGATGTCGGTGAAGCGCGCCAGGCTGTTGGCCGCGCGCGGTGGCAACTGCTGCAGGGCACCGATGGTTTCGGCCACATGGGCCATCGGCATGTCCTTTTCCTGGGCCAGCTCGGCCAGCTTGGCCAGGGTGCCGGCACCGACGTCGCGCTTGGGTGACTGCACCGCACGCATGAACGCGGTGTCATCGTCCGGGTTTACCAGCAGCCGCAGCCAGGCCAGCGTGTCCTTCACTTCCTGGCGCTCCAGGAACATCGTGCCGCCGGTCAGGTGGTAGGGAATGCGCAGCAGCTGCATCGCCTTTTCCAGCGGGCGCGACTGGAAGTTGCCGCGGAACAGGATGCAGAAGTCACTCCACGGCACGTTGCGCGACTGCGCCACAAAGGCGATCTCGGCGGCGACCTTCTCCGCTTCATGCTCGCTGTTGCGGCACTCCCATACACGGATACGTTCGCCGTCGGCCTGGTCGCTCCACAGCTTCTTCAGGTGCTCGTGCGGGTTGTTGGCGATCAGCGCATTGGCCGCGCGCAGCACGCGGTTGGAGCAGCGGTAGTTCTGCTCCAGCTTGATGATCTCCAGTGCGGGGTAATCACGCCCCATCTGCTGCAGGTTTTCCGGGTTGGCGCCGCGCCAGGCGTAGATCGACTGGTCATCGTCGCCGACGCAGGTGAAGTTGCCCTTCTCACCGGCCAGCTGCTTGAGCAGGCGGTACTGCGCGTCGTTGGTGTCCTGGCATTCGTCCACCAGCAGGTAGCCGATGCGCTCGCGCCAGGCCAGGGCGATCTCCGGGTTCTCTTCCAGGATCTGCACCGGCAGACGGATCAGGTCGTCGAAGTCGACCGCATTGAACGCAGTCAACCGCAGCTGGTAGCGCTCGTAGACGCTGGCCGCTTCCTTCTCGCGGTTGCTGCGCGCGGCGGCCATCGCCTGCTCGGGCGAGAGGCCGGCGTTCTTCGCGCGCGACACCAGGTTCTTCATGTCCTCGATGTCATCGGGCTTGGCGCCGTACATCAGGTCCTTGATCTGCGCGGCGGCATCGTCGGCATCGAAGATCGAGAAACCGCGCTTCAGGCCCACGGCGGCATGTTCGATCTGCAGGAACTTCAGGCCCAGCGCATGGAACGTGCAGATGGTCACCTCGTCGGCGTCCTGCTCACGCAGGCGCTTGGCCACGCGCTCGCGCATTTCCTTGGCCGACTTGTTGGTGAAGGTGATCGCGGCGATGCGGCGGGCCGGGTAGCGGCCACAGCCGATCAGGTGGGCGATCTTCTCCACGATCACGCGCGTCTTGCCGCTGCCGGCGCCGGCGAGCACCAGCAACGGGCCTTCGATGTGCAGGACCGCAGCAGCTTGGGGAGGATTGAGACCGTGCATGGGGACAGGATTGTAGCGGGGTGCCGGCAGGCCCACCTGACTTGCATGGCGCCCGCCCGTAAGGTATTGAATCGGCACCGGAACACAGGAGCGTGGTCCATGTCCTCGACTGTCATCGCCCGTCTACTTGCGGCCGTCCTGCTGGGCCTGCTGGCCATGCCGGCGGCCGGGTCCGGCCCGCCGCCGCGCACGGATGCCTATGAAACGATCGTGCTGCAGTCGCACGAGTTCCTCGTCTACCACCCGGACCTGCGCTTCCGCCAGCTGGGCATGGAGGCCCGCAAACGGGGCCGCGACGAAGAAGCCCGCAACAACTTCCGCAATGCCGCGCGCTATGGCGACAAGCTGTCACAGGCGGCGCTGGCCGACATGCTGTGGAACGGTCAAGGCGGCCCCGCCGACCGCGCCCTGGGCTATGCGTGGATGGACCTGGCGGCCGAGCGCGGCACCGAATGGCTGGTGGCACAGCGCGAACGCTTCTGGGAGGCGCTGTCGGCGGACGAACGCGAGCGCGCGGTGCGCGAGGGCCGCACGCTGTACGCCGAGTTCGGCGACCCCGCCGCCACGCCGCGGCTGGAACGCGAACTGCGCGCCGGCAGCATGCAGCAGACCGGCAGCCGCGCCGGCTGGAGCGGCGCCATGCGCAGCCAGGGCCGCGGCGATGCGGGATCCCGCGTGCTGCAACCGGAGAAGCACCAGCTCGCCCGTTACTGGGACCCGGTGGCCTACCGGCAATGGCAGGACGAAGAACTGGCCAGATCCGGGCGATGAACCTCGCCTGCCGGGCCATCGGGGCCTTCGTGCTGGGGCTGCTGGCACCGGCTGGTTGCGGCGCAGCGGCATCGGGTACTGGCCGAAGGCCAGCCGGCCGGTCACCGGCGATGACTACTACCACGGCGCCTTCGGGAAACCGGCCGCCTGCTTCGGCCTGCAGGAGCAGACCTGGCAGAACACCGGCTACCGCCCAGCATCGAGATCTGCGCTCCCAGGCAGATCCGCGACGGCGGGCCGGGCGGCGACTAGAATTGGACGATGGCCAAGCTCTACTTCTACTACTCGGCGATGAACGCCGGCAAGACCACCACCCTGCTGCAGAGCGCACACAACTACCGCGAGCGCGGCATGCGGGTGGCGATCCTGACCCCGCGCCTGGACGACCGTGCCGGCGCCGGCGTGGTCGCCTCGCGGATCGGCCTGCGTGCCGATGGCATGGCCTTCGACCGCGACACCGACCTGCAGCGGTGGGTGGAACAGGATCTGGCAGCCAACGGCCCCATGGGCTGCGTGCTGGTGGATGAGGCGCAGTTCCTGACCCGCGCCCAGGTCTGGCAGCTCAGCGAGGTGGTCGACCAGCTGCGCATTCCGGTGCTGTGCTACGGGCTGCGCACCGACTTCCGCGGCGAGCTGTTCGAAGGCAGCCAGTACCTGCTGGCCTGGGCCGACGAGATGCAGGAGATCAAGACCATCTGCCACAGCGGCAAGAAGGCGACGATGACCGTGCGCGTGGACGAGCATGGGCACGCGGTGCAGGACGGCCCGCAGGTGGAGATCGGCGGCAACGACCGCTACGTGTCGGTCAGCCGTGCCGAGTTCAAGAAGATCACCCGCGGCGAAGGGCGTATCGATCCGGCGCAGGCACCCCTGCCGCTATAAGGGGTGTTCTTTTGCAGGGCTTGCGGCCCTGCACCTGCTCAACGCAACAGCAACAGCGAAAGCTGGCATTCCGTGGGATGGCGGGGCGGTGTGGGCTTGCAGGACACGCCGTAAACCCGTCCCTGGGGGCTCGATGGCGCCATCCATGGCGCCAACGGTCCTGCAAGCCCACACCGCCCCACCTCTGACAGATCCCCACGACTGTTGGTAGGTGTCGACCTTGGTCGACACATGTGTCAGATATCGAAATAGATCCGACCCCACGAGCTGTTCCGACAGATCGCAGAAATCTGTCGAAGGCGGGGTGGGTCCGGTGGCGGGAGTGTCCGCGGCATGGATGCCGCGGCCAAGCCCCCAGGGATGGGTTTACGGCGTCTCCCGCCACCGGACCCACCCCGCCATCCCACGGAATGCCCGCTTTTGACGTTGACGTTGACGTCAGCAGGTGCAGGGCTGCAAGCCCTGCAAACCCACCACCCCCTCTTAATACAGCGTGCGCTCCGGCGCGCCCGCCGGCGGCGGGGTGTACTGGTACAGCCAGGTTTCCGTAAGCGTCTTGCCACCACTGCGCAGGAACAGGCGGATGTCGATCTGCTCGGTGCTGCCTTCCGGCGGCACCAGGTCGAACATCGCGCGATAGCCGTTGATCTCGCGCAGCGGGCGCGCCGACACGATCTCGACCCGGCCACGGCTGGCTTCCACCACTGCTTCAACCTCGCCCTTGTCGATCAGCCTGGCCAGTTCGCCGCCTTCGAAGTCCACCGCGAAGCGCCAGCTGAAATACTCACGCTTCTTGCCGACCACGCCACCCAGGCCGGTGCGGCTGGCCACGCAGTGCGCCAGCGGCGGCCGCGCCGGCGGTTCGGCGCCCCAGTACAGGCGGTAACCGACCAGCAGCTCTTGGCCCGGCTGCGGCTTTTCCTTCGGGTTCCAGAACGCCACGATGTTGTCG
Source organism: Stenotrophomonas sp. WZN-1 (assembly GCF_002192255.1). Taxonomy (NCBI): domain Bacteria; kingdom Pseudomonadati; phylum Pseudomonadota; class Gammaproteobacteria; order Lysobacterales; family Lysobacteraceae; genus Stenotrophomonas; species Stenotrophomonas sp. WZN-1. The sequence continues at coordinate 46,864 of NZ_CP021768.1, read as the reverse complement.
AAGGTCTCGTCCACGGTGGGAATCTCCACCAGCTGCACCGAGCCCTCGCCCCATTCGCCCTTCGGCTCCACCCACAGGCACGGGCGCTTCTCGTAGAACACGCCATCGTCCTGGTAGTGGTCGAAGTTGCGGTCGCGCTGCAGCAGGCCGAAACCACGCGGGTTGCGGTCCACGAACATGTTGAAGCGCAGGTTGCGCGGGTTCAGCAGCGGGCGCCAGATCCATTCGCCGGCACCGGTCCACAGCGACAGGCCATCGGTATCGTGGATCTCCGGGCGCCAGTCCCATGCCATGCGGCGGTCGTTCTCGCCCACCTGGTACATGCTGGTGCACGGCGCGATGCCCAGCCGCTCGATCGCCTTGCGCGGGTACAGCGCGCTGTCGATGTCCATCAGCAGCACGTCGCCATTGGTGATGGCGAAGCGGTACGCACCGGCCACGCTGGGCGAATCCAGCAGGCCGTAGACCACGATCGTCTCCGAATCGGCCGACGGCTGTTCCAGGTAGTAGGCGATGAAATCCGGAAATTCCTCCGGCTTGCCCATGCCGGTGTCGATCGCCAGGCCGCGCGCGGACTGGCCGTACTGGCCCTCCTTGCCGACCGCGCGGAAGTAGCTGGCGCCGAGGAAGGCGGCGAAGTCGCGGTCGGTGTCCTTGCGGGTGTTCAGGCGGAATCCGGCGAAGCCGAGGTCGGCCGGCAGCTCGCCGTCCTTGATGCCGCTCTTGCCGTAGTTGAACGCCGCGCCGTCATAGGCCAGCTCCTGCGCCTTGCCGTCGACCACGTCGAACATGCGTACCGGCGAATGGAAGTACAGGCCCAGGTGGAAGAACTTGGCCTGGAACTTGCCCGGCTGGTCAGCCCACAGCGCATGGTCCTGCCGGTAGCCGATCGACTGGTACTGGTCCCAGTCCAGTCCCTCCAGGCGGCCCGGCAGCACCCGCTTGTGGCTCTTGTAGGGCGCCTGCGCCAGCGCGCGCGCCTGGCCCTTCAGGGTGGCGAAGTCGAACGGCTGCGGCTGGCCGAGGCGGCGCAGGCCCATCTGGCCGCTCTTGCTGGCCGCGCACGCGGGCAGGGACGGCAGGCCGAATGCAGCCAGGGCGAGGGAGGCATTGCGGATGAAGTCGCGTCGTTGCATGCAGGCGCGTCAGGCACAGGGAGGAAGGTCGGCCATCATAGGCAGACAAACGTTAACGGGCAGCGGAGACGCGCCCTGCCCGTTCAGCTGCCGCTGGCGGCCCGGCTCAGCGCTGGCAGTGGCTGCACCAGACGCTGGCACGCTGGCCGATGGTGGCGTGCTTCAGCGCGCGGCCGCAGTTCGGGCAGGGCATCCCGTCACGGCCGTACACCAGCAGCTCCTGTTCGAAGTAGCCCGGCGCGCCATCGGGGCTGATGAAATCGCGCAGGGTGGTGCCACCGCGGGTGATGGCGTAGCCCAGGATCTCCTTCACCGCGTCGGACAGCCGCTGGTAGCGTTCGCGCGAGATCTTTCCCGCCTCGCGCAGCGGACTGATGCCGGCCTTGAACAGGCTCTCGGCGGCGTAGATGTTGCCGACGCCCACCACCACCGCCTGGTCCATCAGGAAGGTCTTCACCGGCGCGCTGCGGCCACGGCTGCGGGCGAACAGGTAGTCGCCGTCGAACGCGTCGTCCAGCGGTTCCGGGCCCAGCCCCTGCAGCAGCGGGTGGATCTCACCGGCCGGCTGCCACAGCAGGCTGCCGAAGCGGCGTGGGTCGTTGAAGCGCAGCAGTCGGCCGTTGTCCAGGCTGATGTCGACGTGGTCGTGCGCGCGCAGCGGAGTGTCACCGGGCAGCACGCGCAGGCTGCCGGACATGCCCAGGTGCAGCACCGCGCTGCCGATGGCGGTATCCAGCAGCAGGTACTTGGCGCGCCGCCGGATGTCCTCGATGCGCTGCCCAGGCAGCAGCTCGGCCACTTCCGGTGGAATCGGCCAGCGCAGGTCGGCGCGGCGCAGGATCACCCCGTGCACGCGGCGGCCCTGCAGATGCGGCGCCAGGCCGCGGCGGGTAGTTTCGACTTCGGGCAGTTCAGGCATGCAGGGATTCTATCCCTGCTCTGCCGCCGGCACCTGGCCGTCGATGCCGGGGAATGATCCCCGGCATCGACCGGTATCAGGCGTCCTGTCCGGCGCGCGCAGGCTCCGCCGGGACCGGTGCCGCAGCGGCGGAACGGTCCGGGAACAGCGACGGCAGCGTTTCCACGAACCGGGCCAGGCACTGGTCGCTGTAGCGCTCGGCCGTCTGCTTGACCAAGGCGTAGTGGTCGGCCTGCCAGGCTTCCAGGGGCGCGGCCACCGGTGCGTCGACCTGGCATTGCACGCCTTCGCCACCGACCAGGCGCAACAGCTTGCGCGTATACGGGAAGCCGACGTGCTGGGTCTGGCGCAGCTCATACTGGGTATCGGCATCGCCCAGTTCCTTGTAGATCAGGGTGAAGCCATCGGCGGTGATCTGCACCGGCCGGACCTCTGCCGGCACAGCGCCCGGATGCGCGGTGAAGTACTCGGCCAGGCGCAGGCGCACCTGGTCCTGCAGGTAACCGAAGGCCGGGTTCGGAACGGTCTCCACCCGGGTTCCCTTCAGCTGGTCCTTCTTGAACGAACTGCCACCGAGCGTGCCGGAAAACAATGACACGGCCACCTGCGCGGCCACCAGCTTGCCGGTGGTGGAGCGCTGCACCAGGCGCAGCGTCTTGTCGCCAACCGGCTGGCCATCTGCGCCCATCTGCAGCTTCACGCTCAACGGCACCCGGGCCTCCCAGGCAGGCACCTCCGCCACGGTGGCCGCCGCCGTGTCTTCCACGACGGCGACAACGCCGGCATCAGCTGCGGGAACGTCTGCAGCCGTCGCCGTATCGGACGGGACGGTCGGGGGCGGCTCATTGGCCAGCACAGGCGCGGCGACGACGAGGCTGCCGAGCAGCGCGGCCGCCAGCAGCGGTAGGTTCGATTTCATGGGGGATCCTTGGGTCGTGTCGGGCCAATGCAGGCGATTCCGTTCAGCATCGATCATCGCAATGGCACAGCACTCCCTTCCATGTCCTTCCCCTACCGCGATCCATCGCGGTCGACATGCCAGCTCGCCTTACCCGTGCGGATCGACCGGTACCCGGGATCGCGTCGAACCCACCATCGGCAGCGCGCCGGGAATCTTTAGCGCGGAGGCGCCGCCAGTTCGCGCGCATCCAGGAACCCATCACCGTTGGCATCCTGCTTGTGGAAGCGCTGCACGATCACCTGCCGCTGCTGCTCGCGGCTGATCGCCCTGCCCTTGCCACCGGGCAGCTCCTCGGCGCTCAGCACACCGTCACCATTGCGGTCCATGCGGTCGAAGGCATACAGCATCCACTGCACGTACTCGGCCTCGCTGACCCTGCCGTCGCCATCGCTGTCCATCCGCTGCAGATAGCTGGCGGTGTCGGTGACCTGGGCCAGCGCCGCGCCCGGCAGCAGCGCCGCCAGCAGAAGCCCGTACCCTGCCCTCACGCGCCCACCAGGCTGTAGCCCTTCAAGCGTGCGGCGTAGGCCTGCAACGCCGCGATACCGCTTTCCTCGGCCTCGCGGCACCACGCCTGCAACTGATGCAGGCGCTCGGCGGCATCGTGGCCACGGGCTTCCAGCAACGCGGCCAATCGCGCGCGGTACTCGACCAGGATGCGGATGCGCGGCCGTTGTTCCACCCATGCGCTGAGCTGGGCACGGCTGTCCGGCTTCAGCCAGCGGCCGTCGTTGACCAGCCCGCGGCGCAGCCGGCGCGGCAGCAGGCGGCGCAGCTTGGCCCCGGCCTGCATGGCTTCCTCGCGCAGGGCCGGCATGAACACGTTGCGCTGGTAATCGGTCATCGCCTGGAAACGGTGCGACAGCAGTGCCTTCAGGGTCTCGGCATCGGGCACGGCGATGTTCGGGCGCACGTCCATGGCCGGCGCCACCCGCAGCACCCTGGCCAGGCGCAGCGCCTGCAGCAGGCGGATCGCGCTCCAGCCGATGTCGAACTCCCAGCGCCGCATCGCAAAGCGCGCCGAACTGGGGAAGGCATGATGGTTGTTGTGCAGCTCCTCGCCGCCGATCCAGAACCCCCACGGCGTGAGGTTGGTGGAGGTATCGGCCGACTCGTAGTTGCGGTACCCCCACCAGTGGCCCAGGCCATTGACCACGCCCGCGGCCCAGAACGGGATCCATGCCATCTGGATCGCCCACAGGGCCACGCCGGGTACACCGAACAACACGGTATTGATCGCGAACAGCAGCACCGGGCCGAGCGTGGCGTGCGGGGTATACAGGTGACGCTCGATCGCATCATCCGGGGTGCCACGCCCGTACTGCTCGATGTCCGCGCGCATGCCGCGCGCTTCGCGGTACAGCTCCACGCCATGCCAGAACACCTTGCCGATGCCGCGGGTAACCGGGCTGTGCGGGTCGTCCTCGGTCTCCACCTTGGCGTGATGCTTGCGGTGGATGGCCACCCACTCGCGGGTGATCATCGAGGTGGTCAGCCACAGCCAGAAGCGGAAGACGTGGGCCAGCGCCGGGTGGAAATCGACCCCGCGATGGGCCTGGCTGCGGTGCAGGTACAGGGTCACCGAGAAGATGGTGACCTGGGTGAAGACCAGCAACACCGCCAGCATGGCCCACCAGCCCAGGCCGAGCACACCGCCGGTCAACAGGGACATCAGGGCATCAGGCATGGCAGCTCTCCGGATCGACGCGGGGATGGCAGACATGATGGGCGCTTGCGTTGCAAACTGCATCCCTGCGGCGATGTATCTCATCGCCATCCGTGGCACCGTTCACAGTTGGGGACCTGAGTTGTCGAGCCTTGATCCACGCGCCAGCGCCATGACCGCCGCCCCGCCCGGCGCGGAGGTGCCTCCCTTGATCGAACTGGACCGCGCCACCGTGGTGCGCGGCCAGGTGAAGGTACTGCACGGGCTCAGCCTGCGCATCGCGCAGGGCCAGCACACCGCCCTGCTCGGCCCCAATGGCTGCGGCAAATCCACCTTCATCAAGCTGATCACCCGCGAGCTGTACCCGCTGGCCCTGGGCGACGGCACGGTGGCGGTGAAGGTGCTGGGCCAGAACCGCTGGCAGGTGGACCGGCTGCGCTCGCAGCTGGGCATCGTCAGCGGCGACCTCAGCAGCAACCTGGCCGACATGCCCGGGCTGACCGTGGAGCAGGCGGTGCTGTCCGGCTTCTTCGCCAGCTACGTGGTGCCGGCCTTCCGCGAAGTGACCGCCGACATGCTCGCGCGCGTCGGCGAGACACTGGCGATGACCGGCGCCCTGTCGCTGCGCGAGCGCGCCTATGCCGAGTTGTCGGCCGGCGAGACCCGCCGCGTGCTGATCGCCCGCGCGCTGGTCAATCGGCCGCAGGCACTGCTGCTGGACGAACCCTCCACCGGGCTGGACCTGGTCGCCCGCGAGCAGCTGGTGGCGACCATGCGCGTGCTGGCGCAGCAGGGCATCACCCTGGTGCTGGTGACCCACCACATCGAAGAGATCATTCCCGAGATCGAGCGGGTGGTGCTGCTGCGCGATGGCCGCGTACTGGCCGACGGCACCCGCGCCGAGCTGCTGCGCAACGAACCGTTGTCGGCGGTGTTCGGCGGCGCGATCACCGTCTGCGAGCAGGAAGGCCGGCTGACCGCATACGCGGGGTGATTGAAATGCGCAATGCAGCGGACCGGAATCCGGCCTGCTGCACCCTCCCTCAGAACCGCAACGCCAACGCACGCGACTCGATCGGAGCCATGCGGCTCTGGTCCTGCAGCTGCAGGTCGCGCAGTTCGTACGGCGCGCCGAAACCGGCCGGCAATGCGGCCTGGTCGAACGGCAGCACCAGCTGGCCTGCGCCCGGGCCATCGAACCACGCGGCCGCATGTGCCTGCGCGACCGGCTTCAACTGGCCATCGCGGGCAGTGGCATACAGCGTGCCCCGCGCCTCATAGCGGCCAGCGGCGGCCACCTGCAGCGGCAGTGCCACCTGGCGGCTGGACGGATCCGGTGCCGCCTGGCCACTGAAGCGCGCGGTCGGCCGTGCCACCGCGAACGCCACCTTGCCATCGCGCAGCACGCCATCGGCCTGGGCGAACACCTGCAGTTCCCACAGCCCCTGCACGCTGCCGACATCAGCCGGGATGCGCACCTGCGCGCGCAGGCTGCCATCGGTGGTGCGCAGCAACCGCTGCGGCCAGCTGCGGCCATCCGGTGCGACCAGCAGGGCTTCACCACCCAGCCCGCCACGACGCGATGCCAGCTGCGCGGTGGTGGCGCCGTCTTCCAGCAGGCGTGCCTGCAGCTGCACATTGCCACCGGCCAGCACCTGCGCCTGGCTGGCCTGCACTTCCAGCCGCAGCGGGCTGTTCGGCTCCAGCACCTGCACCACGTAGCGGCCCTGCGCCTGTGCGCTCTGCAGGGTGTACGCACCGGCCGCACTGGCCGCGCCGGTGCGCAGCATGCTGCTGCCATCACCCACCGGCATGCCGGCGTCCTGCAGCGCGCGCGCATCGACACTGCGGGCGACACTGCTGCGGCCGGCCGGGTCGCGCACCTGCAGGGTGTTGGCCGGCAGCGCGCGGGCACCTGCGGCCGGGCTCAGCTGGATCACCGCATCGGGCGCCGTCAGCGGCAGGTCCAGGCCGCGTTGCAGCTGCGTGCCATCGACCTGCTGCCAGTAGCTGCGGCTGACCGAGGCATACGGCGTAGCCGCCTGCAGCGGTTGCATCGGGTCCAGCGCCCAGGCAAAGGCCAGTGGCGCGTGTTCGCTTTCATCGGCGGGCAACGGCGCGGCCACCAATGCGGCGGGCACCTGATCGCCTGCGCGGGCGGCCTGCAGCGGCTGAGCGGCGTTCGCCGTGGACAGGGACAGCACCGCCAGCACCGCGCTGGCCAGCAGAGTGGAATGGTTCGTCATGGTCGTCTCCCTCACTGGGTCAGGTCCTTGCGCAGCAGGGTGCCGAGGCCGAAGCACTCGCGGCGGCTCTGGTTGTGGCTCAGCGGTTCTGCACCCTGGGTACGCGCCTTGTCGGTGAACCAGGTGGTGCCGGCGGCCTTCTGGCTGCTGCACTCCAGGAAGCCATCGGAGCAGGACGACAGCCAGTTCTGGGTGAACTCCAGGCCGACATTGGCGGCGTAGCCACCGCAGTAGCTGTTGCTGTCCCACACCGCCGATTCCACGTCGCTGCCGACCACGGCGCGGAATGGTTTGGGCAGCGCCGGGCGACCGGCGGTGCCGTACAGGTTCTGCGCGTTGTAGGTGGCCATGCTCGCCACCTGCTGCTGGCGCACCGCGTCGTTCTTGTATCCCAGCAGCCAGCCCAGCGAGGTTTCGAAGGTATTGCCGTTAAGCACCGCGTCGGCCAACGGCGTGCCCGCCGAAGACGGTGCCAGTGCGTTGACCCTGCGCACCGTGCGGATGATCTTCGGATAGCGGCTGTCGTAGGTCGGGTTGGACAGGATCCAGCGCATCACGTTGCCGCCGTTGGAGTGGGTGATCACCACCAGCTGGGTGATGCCACGACTGTCGATGAAGCTGGTCAACTGATTGGCCAGGCAACCGGCGGCTTCCGGCTTCCACATGTACTGGGTGAAGTCACAGTTGATGACGACGTAGTTGCTGCTGTTCGGCAGGCCCTGGCGCACGGTGTCGATGATCGCCGGCTGCCAGTAGTCCTGGGTGGCATTGGTCTGCGCGCCGGTGCCATGCACGAAGGCCACGCCAACCACGTCGGCGGCCTGCGCTTGGGCGGTTGCCAGCCCGAGGAGCAGGGCCAGGACGGTACTTCCTGTTGCGGTGCTGCGCATCGCTTCTCTCCCTCTGTCAGCGGATCCCCCCGACCCGGCTGGAACTGGACGGCCTGTCGATCTCCGTTGTGCCGATGCTCATGGCGCGGCCGCGTGAAAGTCCGTGCGCTGCGCCCGGATTCAGGAGACTGACGTCACTCGATGACGTTCTTCATCTCGTGTGATGACCATGCCGGGTCTGGCCGTATGACCGATGGCCACTGCGGTGTCGTATACGGGCTGCGATCATGGCGCGAGTTTTTTCTCCGGAGCCCGTCCATGTCGCTGATTTCCCACCCTGCCCGCCCGCTGCTCGGCCTTGCCGTCATCGCGGCCCTGGCGGGTTGTGCCGCCACCGCCGCCAAGCCGACCGCCGTCGAAGCCAACATCACTACCAAGGCGGTGGGCTATCTGGACAAGAGCGCGGTTCCGGCCAGCCTCGACCTGGTGCCGGCACCACCGGTGGCCGGTTCAGCCGCCCTCGCCCTGGACGAACAGGTCAGCCGTGAAGCCCGCGCGCTGCGTGGCAGCCCGCGCTTCGCCCAGGCCGGTGTCGATGCCGAACTCGGCTTCCCCGAAGGCGCCAACCACTTCTCCTGTGCCGCCGACATCGACGTCGATGCAGTGAAGACCCCCGCGCTGTACCGCCTGCTCGAACGCAGCCGGATCGACGCCAGCGCCGCCACCAAGGCCGCCAAGAACCACTACCAGCGCCCGCGCCCGTTCATGGTCAATGGTGAGCCGACCTGCTCGCCGAAGGATGAGGAAGGCCTGCGCAAGAACGGTTCCTACCCATCCGGCCACACGTCGATCGGCTGGGCCTGGGCCCTGATCCTGTCGGAGATCGCGCCGGACCACGCCGATGCCATCCAGGCCCGTGGCCGCAACTACGGCGAGAGCCGCCTGGTGTGCAATGTGCACTGGCAGAGCGACATCCTCGAAGGCCGCTTCATGGGCGCGGCCGCCGTGGCCCGCCTGCATGACAACGCAGCCTTCAACAAGGACCTGCTGGCCGCACGCAAGGAGATCGCTGCAGCGCGCAAGACCGGCCTGCACTCCAGCCGCGACTGCGCCACCGAGAATGCGGTGCTGAAGGTGCGCCCGCAGAGCGCGCTGTAAGCCATCGCCGCTGCGCTCGCCGGGCATGGCCCGGCGCTACCCACGCGTCGAACCCGGTAGCGCCGGGCCATGCCCGGCGGACGCGGAACGCAGAAGGGCCGGCATTGCGCCGGCCCTTCTTCATTGCATCAACGCAGCAACCGCATCAGAACTTCGCGGTGAACTCCACGCCCCAGGTACGCGGCTCGTTGAGGAAGCCGGTCAGGTTGTTGAAGTCGATCGCGCCGACCACGCGGGTCTGGTTGGTCAGGTTGCGGCCGAACACCGCCACGTCGTACTGGCCGTAATCCCAGTTGTAGCCCAGGCGCAGGCCGCCTTCCAGCGAACTGCGGCCACGGAATTCCGGCGACTCGTAGATGAAGAAGTTCACCGCACTGCGGTAGGCCCAGTCGGTGTAGGCGTACAGCTCGCTGCCATCGCTGAGCGGGAAGCCGACGCGCAGGGTCGCGTTGTGGATCCACTTCGGCGCCTGCGGCAGCGGGTTGCCGTTCACCAGCGCATAGGTGCCGCCGTTGATCACCGTGGTCGGGTCGTTGATGGTGCAACCGCCGCCGCAGATCGCCACCGCCAGATCCTTGTCCTTGATCTCGGTGTCGTTGTAGCTGCTGCCGAAGGTCAGCAGGACGTTGTCGGCCAGGTACGCCTCCAGGTCCAGCTCGACGCCCTGGCCGATGGTCTTGTCGGCGTTGAGCAGGGTGGCGGTGTTGTTGGTGCCGCCCACCGCGATCAACTGCTGGCCATCGACGTTGTAGCGGAACACGCTCAGGCCCAGGCGCGCGCGGCGCTCGAACAGGTCAGCCTTGATGCCGGCCTCGTACGAGATGACCTTCTCCGAATCGGCCTGCGACAGACCCGGCGCAAAGGCCAGGCGGCCCTGGATCGACGGCGCGCGGAAGCCCTTGGCCACGCGGGCGTAGGCGTTGATGTCGTCGGTCAGCTTGTAGACGCCGCTCAGATCCCAGCTGACGTCGTTGACGTCGGTGTTGGCCAGGTACGGGCCACTGACCGGGGTGCCGAACGGAACGGCCTGCAGCACGCTGGCGCTGAAGTCCTTCTTGTCCTGGGTGTAGCGCACGCCGGCACGCAGCTTGAAGCGGTCGGTGACGTCGAAGTCACCCGAGGCGAACACCGCCCAGGCCTTGTTGCGCTGGTTCTGCACCACGTGGCCGGTCTGCGGATTGCCCGGGGCCAGCGAGTCGTAGTTGAAGTTGTTGATGGTCACGTCTTCATCGAAGTAGAAGACGCCGGCCTGCCAGTCGAAGCGGCCCCACTCGTTGGACTCGATGCGGACTTCCTGCGTCCACTGGCGATGGTGCGGCAGGCCGTCAGCCGACTCCGACGAGAACGGAATCAGGCCCGGGCCGTAGTTGCCGGCGCCAAGGAACGCCGCACCGTAGCCACCGTCGATGTCACCGCGGTTGAGCGATTCGGCGGTTTCATAACCGGTGATCGAGTGCAGGGTCATGGAGCCGAGGTTCCACTGCAGCCGCGCGCTGCCGCCCCAGGTCTTCAGGTCGGAGAAGTTGACGCCGTCGTTGGCCACCTTGTCGCGGTCGAAGTTCTCGACCAGCGAGTTGCCACCCTTCTCGATGATATTGGCGCGGAACAGGCGGGCGGTGCCGTTGAGCTTGCGCTTGTGCAGGTTGAACAGCGCTTCGAAGTCGTCGCCTTCGTACAGGAACTGCACGCGGCCGGCGGCTTCGTCATAGCCTTCGAAACCGCTGTTGGGGGCGCCGGCACGGGTGTTGTCGACCCAGTCATCGCGGCGCTGGTAGATCGCCGAGACACGTGCCGACCAGCGGTCGGTCAGCGGGCCGCCGTAGGCGCCCTGCACGTTCCAGCTGTTGTAGCTGCCATAGCCGACGCGGATGTAGCCATCGGCATCCTGCGACGGGCGCGCCGAATCGAACTTGACCACGCCGGCCGGCGTGTTGCGGCCGAACAGCGTGCCCTGCGGGCCGCGCAGCACTTCCACGTTGGCCAGGTCGAACAGCGGGAAGCCCTTCAGCAACGGGCTTTCCTGCACCACGTCGTCGTACACCAGCGACACCGGCTGCGATGCATTGAGATCGAAGTCGGTGTTGCCCAGGCCGCGGATGTAGAAGCGCGGGAAGGCACGACCGTAGGACGACTCGATGTTGAGGCTGGGCACGCGTGCGGCCAGGAAACGGATGTCATCGCCGGCCGAGCCGAGCACATCCAGCTTCTCGCCCTGGATCGCGCTGACCGCGACCGGCACGTCCTTGGCGTTCTCGACGCGGCGCTGCGCGGTCACCTGCAGGGCGTCGAGGGCAACCGGATCCTTGGCAGCGGGGGTTTCCTGGGCGGCTGCTACCAGCGGCAGCAGGGCGGAAAGAGCGGCAACGAGGGGGCGCGCGACCGGGAATCGGCCACGGGAAGTGCGGGTCGGGGACATGGCGGTAGGCTGTGTTTGGAGGGGTGGTAAAACGGCGCTACCAGATAATTGTTGCAATACAGCACCTACGCCGCAAATGCCGGCCGTTCATGGCGCCGTCGCCCTGCCCCCGGTGCGCTCGCTAGACTCGGGGTTTTCCAGCCCCGCGGAGCCGCCGCAATGACCCAGTGGTACTTCCATGCCTCCGCCCAGGCCGAGCGTATCGGCCCGCTTGATGACGAGGCCGCGCGCCGTTATGCGCAGACCAACCCGCGCGCGCTGGCCTGGTGCCAGGGCATGAGCGGGTGGACCTCGCTTGCCGAGGTGCCCGAACTGCAGTCCGCGGCCCCGGGCATGCCGAACACCCCGCCGCCGGTCCCCGCCGCCGCCAGCGGCCGTGCCGACGACATCGAATTCCGCATCGTCGGCCATGAAATGCAGTTCGTCGAAATCGAGCTTGATCCCGGCGAGAGCGCCATTGCCGAAGCCGGCGCACTGATGTTCAAGGACGCAACGGTGCAGATGGACACGGTGTTCGGTGCCGCCACCGGCGACCAGGGCGGCGGCTTGATGGGCAAGGTGATGGCCGCCGGCCGCCGTGTGCTGACTGGCGAGAGCCTGTTCGCTACCGTCTACACCCAGAGCGGCCACGGCAAGGGCAAGGTCGCCTTTGCCGCGCCCTACCCCGGCACCGTGCTGGCGATGCGCCTGGACCAGCATGGCGGCCGCCTGATCTGCCAGAAGGACAGCTTCCTGGCCGGCGCACGTGGCGTGCAGATCGGCGTGCAGTTCCAGCGCAAGATCATGACCGGCCTGTTCGGCGGCGAGGGCTTCATCATGCAGAAGCTGGAAGGCGACGGCTGGGTCTTCATCCACGCCGGCGGCTGCGTGGTCGAGCGTGAGCTGGCCGCAGGCGAGCGCCTGGACGTGGATACCGGCTGCGTGGTGGCGTATCACCCCACGGTGGACATGGACGTGCGCCGGGTCGCCGGCATCAAGAGCATGCTGTTCGGCGGCGAGGGCGTGTTCCTTGCCACGCTGACCGGGCCGGGCAAGGTCTGGCTGCAGTCGCTGCCGTTCTCGCGCCTGGCCGGCCGCATGTGGATGGCGGCACCGCAGGGCGGCGGCCAGAGCCGCGGCGAAGGCTCGGTGCTGGGCGGCCTGGGCCGGATGCTGGACGGCGACAACCGGTTCTGACCACAGGATCCCGGTAGATGCCGACCTTGGTCGGCACCTACCGGGGTTCCTTTTTGCTGAATAGGGAGGTTCTCGGCGGCCGCCTGGACCTGTCGTTGGTGGGCGCCAACCTTGGTTGGCACATTCCTTCAGGGCGCGACCAGGCATTTGTGCGGACCAAGGTCCGCACCCACCAGAAGCGATTCACAGCTATCAGAGGCTTCCCCACCCTGCCCGCCCCGCCATGGCTTCGGTATGCTGGCGCCCTTTCCTGAATCCGGCGCCGCGAGCGCACTGCCGATGAGCCTGTTCCGCCCCCGCATGCTGCTGTCCGTCGCCCTGATCGGCCTGCTGGCCGGCTGCGGTGGCGACCCGGTCCGTCCCACGCCGCCGCCGGCGCCGACCGTGGTGCCGCAGGCCAAGCCGATCAGGATCGGCATCGCCCTCGGTGGTGGCGCAGCCAAGGGCTTCGCGCACATCGGCGTGATCAAGATGCTGGAGGCCAACGGCTTCGAGCCGGCCGTGGTCTCGGGCACCAGCGCCGGCAGCGTGGTCGGTGCGCTGTACGCCAGCGGCATGGACGCCTTCCAGATGCAGAGCAAGGCGGTCGCGCTGGACGAAGCCAGCATCCGCGACGTGCGCCTGTTCTCCGGTGGCCTGGTGCAGGGCCAGAAGCTGCAGGACTACGTCAACGAGCAGGTCGCCAACCGTCCCGCCGAGCGCCTGAAAAAGCCGTTCGCCGCCGTTGCCACCCAGCTGGAAACCGGCGAGCGCTCGATCTTCGTGCGCGGCAACGTCGGCCAGGCGGTGCGCGCGTCCAGCAGCATCCCCGGCGTGTTCGAGCCGGTGAAGATCGGCGGCCGCAACTACATCGACGGCGGCGTGGTCAGCCCGGTGCCGGTGGATGCCGCTCGCCAGCTCGGCGCCGACTTCGTGATCGCCGTGGACATCTCCAGCAAGGCCAGCGGCAAGGCGCCGACCGACATGCTGGGCATCGTCAACCAGTCCATCTCGATCATGGGCCAGCGCCTGGGCGAGCAGGAACTCGCGCGCGCCGACATCGTCATCCGCCCGAAGGTACTGGACATCGGTGCCGCCGATTTCAGCCAGCGTGGCACCGCGATCCTGGAAGGCGAAAAGGCCGCGATGGCGGCCATGCCGCAGATCCGCGCGAAGATCCAGCAACTGCAGCGCGCGCGTGCCGCTGCAGCGGCACCGGCCCCGGTGGCCGCGCCGAAGTGCGAGGAAGCCTCGCGCCTGGGCAAGCTGATGGGCCGCAAGGACAAGTGCTGACGCCGTGATGCCTGGCCACCGGGTTCGCCCGGTGGCCGCTCAGGGCTCCAGCTGCGACAACGGCAACGCCTGGAAACCCTTCACCGTGCGCAGCACGAAGCTGGAATTGGCATCGGCCACGCCACCGGCATTGAGCAGCCGGTCCAGCAGGAAGCGCGAGAAGTGCTCCAGGTCGCGCACGTAGACGTGCAGCAGGTAGTCCATGTCGCCGGTCAGCGCATGGCAGGCCACTACTTCATCCCAGGCCTGCACGCTGTCGACGAAGTGGCCGATCGCGGCCTGGTCGTGCTTCTCCAGCTGCACGCGCACGAAGGCCTGCAGGCCCAGCCGCAGCTGACGCGGTTCCAGCCGCGCGCCATAGCCGACGATCACGCCCTCGCTTTCCAGCCGCTGCAGGCGGCGCAGGCAGGCCGAGGGTGAGAGGTTCACCCGCGTCGCCAGCTCGGCGTTGGTGGCGCGCCCATCCCGCTGGATTTCAGCCAGCAGGCGTATATCCGTGCGATCGAACTGGACTTCTCCGGCCATTGTTGCCCCGCAACATGGTGAGTACGCAAGGATATTGCGCCAACAACGCCAATCGACGCAACTTTTGCAACCCTGTTGCGCGCGCCCTGCCCTAGCATCGTGGGTATCCCGTCAAGGAGTGCCCCATGGATCTCGCCCAGCCCCGCCGCGTCGAACACCAGCAGACCGACAAGGGCTACGTGCCGGTGTATACCACCGCGCTCGTCGAGCAGCCGTGGGACACCTACAGCGCCGACGACCACGCCACCTGGAGCACGCTGTACCAGCGCCAGCGCGAGCTGCTGGTCGGCCGTGCCTGCCAGGAGTTCCTGGACGCGCAGGACGAGATGGGCATGAGCGCGCACATGATTCCGCGCTTCGACCAGCTCAACGAAGTACTCGGCGCGGCCACCGGCTGGACCCTGGTCGGCGTCGAAGGCCTGCTGCCGGAACTGGATTTCTTCGACCACCTGGCCAACCGTCGTTTCCCGGTGACCTGGTGGATCCGTCGCCCGGACCAGATCGACTACATCGCCGAACCGGACCTGTTCCACGATCTGTTCGGCCACGTGCCGCTGCTGATGAACCCGGTGTTCGCCGACTACATGGAGGCGTACGGCCGTGGCGGCGTCAAGGCCCACGCGATCGGCCCGGATGCGCTGCAGAACCTGACCCGCCTGTACTGGTACACGGTGGAGTTCGGCCTGATCGATACGCCCGACGGCCTGCGCATCTACGGCGCCGGCATCGTGTCGTCGAAGGGCGAATCGCTGTACTCGCTGGAGTCGGCCGCGCCCAACCGCATCGGTTTCGACCTGCAGCGGATCATGCGCACCAAGTACCGCATCGACACCTTCCAGAAGACCTACTTCGTCATCGACAGCTTCGAACAGCTGATGCAGGCAACGTCACCGGACTTCACCCCGATCTACGCAGCGCTGGCCGACCAGGCGCATCTGCCGGCCGGCGAGGTGCAGGGCGATGACCGCGTGTTCCAGAGGGGCACCGGCGAAGGCTGGGCCGACGGCGGCGACGTGTAAGCGCACGGCGCACACCGCTTCGCACTGGAAACGGCGCACCCTGGTGCGCCGTTTCCGTTGTTGCCTGCACCGTTCCGTCGCGACGGCGCAGGCGAGGGCAGGGCACTCAGCCGTCCACGGCCCGGCAGGAACCGCGCACCATCAGCTGCGGATGCACGCTGGCCGCGGTCGGCGCCTCCGGTACGTCGGTCTGCACCAGCATCGCCGCCGCCATGCGGCCGATGTCGGAGACGTGGCGGCGTACCGACGTCAGCGGCGGCCACAGCCGCGACGCCAGCGGGCTGTCGTCGTAGCTGATGATCGACAACTGCTGCGGCACCTCGATGCCCGCACGCAACGCCACCTGGTACACGCCGGCCGCCATTTCGTCGTTGCCGGCGAAGATCGCACTGGGGCGTTGTCCGCCCATCAGCAGCCGTTCGGCGGCATGCACGCCCGACTCGAACGTATCGCCCGCTTCCAGCACGCGTTCACCTGGCAGGGTCAAGCCGACCTGCGCCAGTCGATCAAGGAATCCATGGGTCCGCTCGCGGGCAGTGCGTCGGTCACCAGGACCGGCAATCACTGCGATATCGCGATGGCCCAGCGAGAGCAGGTAGCCCGCAGCCGCAGCGGCACCGTCGCGATCGTGGGTGACCACCGCTTGTGCTTCGTCGTCCGAGGCATGCGCGTTGATGCGGATGTAGCGGCAGTCGATCGCGTCCAGCATCTGTGCCAGCGCCACCGACTCGGAGGCGCGCGGGCCAAGGATCACGCCATGCAGTTTCTGCTGCTGCACGAAGCGGCGCACGCCGTCGGCGCAGTCCGGATCCTGGCTGTCGCACGGGTGCACCACCAGCTCATAGCCGGTGCCACGCAGCGCTTCCAGCGCGCCATGCTGCAGGTCGACAATGCACTGGGCGCCGGGGTCGTCGTACACCAGGCCGATCAGGAAGGAGCGGCGGAACGCGAGTCCGCGCGCCAGCGGGTCGGGCACGTAACCGACCTCGCGCATCAACGCCTCGACCTTGTCGCGGGTGTCTTTGCGCACCAGCGGCGAGTTGTTGATGATTCTTGAAACCGTTTTCTTGGAAACTCCCGACAGTCGTGCGATGTCGTTGATCGTGGCAGCCTTGCCCTTCGATGCCGGCAACGCGGCATCGCTAATATTTCGCACTGACATGTATAGAACCAGGTAAGTCGGAGAATTCTAGCCTTGCGCCCGTCGGGCGCGAAGTTGCGGAATGTCGCAGCGGAACTGAATCGCGTCGTGTTCGACCCGTTTTGCTGCGCGAGGTTCCATTGTGATCGCTCTACTGCCTCTGCATCTAACCATTCTTCCGCGCATGTTCACCCTGAATGCAGACGCGACGCGCGCGAACGCCAACATTCCCTTAACCATGCTCCGCTACAGTCAGGTGCATGGACCTGCAGACTTCTCCGTATCCGCCGTTCCGTGGCCGCGACCGGTTGATCGCCGCGGTCGACGCGGCGGTGACCTCCGGTGATGCCGGTCGGATCACCGCCGACCTGCAGCTGGCGCTGCAGGAAGCCATAACCGACAGCCGCATCGAGTTGCCCGAATGCGTGCATCGGCCGGTCAGTGATCATTACGCGCGACGTCCGCTGTACCACAGCCGCGAACACGGCTACAGCGTGATTGCCATGAGCTGGGGCCCAGGGCAGGGCACGCCGCTGCACGACCACGATGCCATGTGGTGTGTGGAGGGAGTGTGGTTGGGCGAACTGGAGATCACCCGTTACGAGCTGCTGGAGCGCGCCGGCGAGCGTTGGCGTTTCCACCGCCACGCCGCGCTGCGCGGGGGCTGCGGCAGTGCCGGCAGCCTGATCCCGCCGCACGAATACCACACCCTGCGCAACGCCAGCGATGACGCACTGGCGATCTCGGTGCACGTGTACGAGGCGCAGATGGAGCGCTCGGCAGTATTCGACCCGCTCGGCGGCGACTGGTACCAGCGCCGCATCCAGGCACTGCAGGCCGACCCCGCCTGAGCCAGGCACGGGGCAGGGCGCTGCCAGCACCTTCGCGATCCACGTGGCATCATGCGCCGCTGCGCTGCCGGGCCCGGCAGCGATCCGCGATGCCCGGTCGGGCAAGGAGCAAGACGATGTCCAGCGCTGATCCGCGCCTGCGCGCGCTGTTGAAGCTGGCACCGGTGATTCCGGTGTACACCCCCGAAGATGTGAATGAAGCGGTCGAAGTGGCCCAGGCGCTGTTCCGCGGCGGTCTGCCGGTGATCGAAGTGACGCTGCGCACGCCGCAGGCGCTGGATGCGATCAAGGCGATGGTCGAGGCCGTGCCCGATGCGGTAATCGGTGCCGGCACCGTGCTCAACGCCGCGCAGATGCAGGCAGCCAAGCAGGCCGGTGCGCGTTTCGCGGTGTCCCCCGGTGCCATGCCGACGCTGTATGCCGCCGCGCGTGATGCCGACCTGCCGTACCTGCCCGGTGCCGCCACTGCCTCCGACCTGATTTTGGGCCTGGAGCACGGCCACGACACCTTCAAGTTCTTCCCGGCAGTGCAGGCCGGTGGCGCTGCGCTGCTGGCGGCCTGGCACGGCCCGTTCGCCGATGTGCGCTTCTGCCCGACCGGCGGCATCAGCGCGCAGACTGCGCCGCAGTTCCTGCACCTGCCCAACGTGCTGTGCGTGGGCGGCTCGTGGCTGACCACCCCGGCGCTGCTGCAGACCCGCGACTGGGATGCCATTGAACGCTTGGCCCGCGAGGCCTCGGTGCTGGCCAGCTGAACCCGGCGCAGGAATCTTCAAAGGTTTGATCGTGATCAAAGCGCCGGCCGCGTGCCGGCGTCATTCTGTGGGCAAGCGCACTACGGAGATCCGAACATGAATTCAACCATGAAGGCCGCTGTCGTGCGTGAGTTCGGCAAGCCACTGGTGATCGAGGAAGTCCAGGTACCACGCCCGGGGGCGGGCGAGGTGCTGGTCAGGATCGAGGCCTGTGGCGTCTGCCACACCGACCTGCACGCCGCCGAGGGCGACTGGCCGGTGAAACCGAACCCGCCGTTCATCCCCGGCCACGAGGGCGTGGGGCACGTCGTGGCCGTGGGAGGCGGGGTAGGGCACGTCAAGGAAGGCGACAGGGTCGGCATCCCCTGGTTGTACTCGGCGTGTGGCCATTGCGAACACTGCCTGGGTGGCTGGGAGACGTTGTGCGAGACACAGCGCAACACCGGTTACTCGGTCAACGGCGGCTTCGCCGAGTACGCACTGGCCGATGCCAACTATGTCGGCCTGCTTCCGAAGAACGTGGGCTTCGTCGAGATCGCGCCGGTGCTGTGCGCCGGCGTGACCGTCTACAAGGGCCTGAAGGTCACCGACACCAAACCCGGTGACTGGGTGGCGATTTCCGGCATCGGTGGCCTGGGCCACATGGCGGTGCAGTACGCCCGCGCGATGGGCCTGAACGTGGCTGCGGTGGACGTGGACCACAACAAGCTGGCATTGGCCCGGCAGCTCGGCGCGCAGATCACCGTGAACGCGCGCACCACCGATCCGGCCGCCTTTCTCAGGAAGGAAATCGGCGGCGCGCATGGTGCGCTGGTCACCGCGGTGTCGCCGAAGGCGTTCGAGCAGGCACTGGGCATGGTCCGCCGTGGCGGCACCGTCTCGCTCAATGGCCTGCCACCCGGCAATTTCCCGCTGGATATCTTCGGCATGGTGCTCAACGGCATCACCGTGCGTGGCTCGATCGTCGGCACCCGGCTGGACCTGCAGGAGTCGCTGCAGTTCGCTGCCGAAGGCAAGGTTGCGGCCACGGTCAGCACCGACCGCCTGGAAAACATCAACGACGTGTTCGCGCGCATGCACGCGGGCACCATTGAAGGCCGCGTGGTGCTCGACTTCGCCGCCTGACCGCCTGTGCATGGCCGCCGTCGCTCCGTCCCCCTCTCCCACGGACGCGGCGGCCATGCCGACCCATCGGTAGTGCCGGCCGCTGGCCGGCAACCCCAGGCACTTCGCGCCGCCGTACAATGCGCGCATGCCCGGCCTGCTCAAGACCCTGTTCCTGTCCATCGTCGCCCTGATCGGCGGCGTGCTGTCGCTTGCCCTGGTCAGCAGCGTCGCCAGCTGGCTGCCCCCGTTGCTGGGCATGTCGCCGGACAGCAACAGCGTGCAGCTGGGCTGGGATCTTACTTTCAGCGTGCTCGGTGGCATCGCGGGCATTTCCTTCGCCACCTACTACGCGCCCTGCTGGCCGCGTTCGCACGGCTTCTCGATCTGGTCGCTGATCGCGCTGGGCTGTGGCTACGCAATGTGGACGGCCGGCGCGGATTTCCCGTTCTGGTTCGTCATTTCGCTGCTGGCATCGCTGCCGCTGCAACTGCTGGTCGGCTGGCGGTTCGGCCGTCGCGCCTCGCGCGATCCGCGCTGAGCGCATGCAGGTAGTGCCGGCCGCTGGCCGGCAACCTCGGCCATCCTACAGTTGGCGGCCAGCGCTACCGCTTCAGCGACGGCAGCGTCTGCTTCAACCGTGCGATGCCCTGCCATGGGTCTCCCTTCAGCCGCTTCGCCCTCGCCAGCGCCTTGCCCATCGGAAACGCGTCGGCCGCGCTCACCCGCGCCAGTTCTTCCCAGCGCAGCGGTACTGCCACACCGGCGGAATCACGCGCGCGCAGTGACCACGAGCACACGCTGGTGGCCCCTCGGGTGTTGCGCAGCCAGTCGATGAAGATCACTCCATCACGCTTGGCCTTGCTCATCGTCGCCACGTAGCGATCAGGCTGCTCCAGCGCCATTGCCTGCGCAAAAGCCTCGCAGAACGCCTTGGCCTGTTCCCAGTCGGCCTTGGGTTGCAGCGGCACCACCACGTGCACCCCCTTGCCGCCAGACAGTCGCACGAAGCTCTCCAGACCCACCTGCTGCAGGCGGTCACGCACATCGCGTGCGCCCGCTTTCACCTGTGCCCAGCTGACGCCGTCACCAGGGTCCAGATCGAACACCAGTCGATCCGGATGCTCGGGGTCGGCCACGGTCGCGCCCCAGGGATGCAACTCCAGCGTGTTCATCTGCACCAGCTGCAGCAGGCCCCGCGCATCGTCGATATAGACGTAGTCCTCGCGGCCGCTCTTCTGCTGCAGCGGCACCGCATGCACCGCATCACCCAGGCCCGGGCCATGGTGCTTCTGGAAGAAACAGGCCTTGCCCACGCCATCGGGGCAACGCAGCAGTGACAGCGGCCGTCCGGCAATTTCGGGCAGGATCCAGCGCGCCATCTGCCGGTAGTAGTCGGCCACATCGCCCTTGCTGAGCTTCTGCCTGGGAAACACCACACGTTCCGGATGAGTGATCTGGACCTCGCCCCCGGGTTCAGCAACTGCTGTTGTTTTGCTCATTCCCAGATCCTCCTTCCGCTTGTCGCTGCGCAGCCGCTTGAAGCTGGCCTGGCGCAGCAGGCCTTCCTTGCCCCAGCCACGGAATGCCACTTCCGCCACCGTCACCGGCTTCACCCAGCACACGCTGGCGGCGCGGAACGGCACATGCGCCGGAAGCTGCAGCACGGGCGTCTTTACTGCCAGTGGCTGCAATGCCTTGAGCAGCGCGCGCAGGTTCTCGCCGTCGAAGCCAGTACCGACGCGGCCCACATAGCGCAGGCCCTCCTTGTCCGGCGTTGCCAGCAACAATGATCCGAAACCCACCCGCGAGCCCCTGGGGGCCGTGTAGCCGACAATCACGAACTCGTCGGTGTCTTCGTGCTTCACCTTCACCCAGCTGCGTGCGCGTGTGTTCACATAGGGCGCGTCCACCTGCTTGCTGACGATCCCTTCGAATCCCGCCTCGCCACTGGCGTCGAACACCTGCGGGCCGTGGTCGATCACATGTTCGCTGAAGGCCAGGATGCCGGGCATGGGTCCGATGAGATCCTTCAGCAGCGCTTTGCGTTGCAGCAATGGCGCACGACTGATGTCCGCGTTGGCCACACCCGGAAGATCGAACACGATGTAGCGCAGCGATTGCTTCGAGCTTCCATCGATCACGCGCTGCAGCGCCGCGAAATCGCTGCGCCCTTCCGGGTCGAGCACCACCAGCTCACCGTCCAGGCGCGCATCACGCACCGGCAGCGCCCGCACGGCCTGTACCACCTCGGGAAAATCATCAGTCCAATCCAGGCCATTGCGGGAGCGCAGCTTCACCTCGCCGTCGTGCAGATCGGCCAGCAGGCGGTAGCCGTCCCACTTGATCTCGTGCAGCCAGTGCGCGCCGTCCGGCGCACTGTCGCGATGATCGGTCAATTGCGGTTTGAATTCATGCGGGTAGGGCGCATCACGCGCGCCGTCCAGTTTCAGCGCGCGCGCATGCCAGCGTGCATCGGCCTTGCGGGGAGACGTGCGTGCGGCTGGTGCAGCACGCCCTGTCTTCCCCACAGTGCGCTTCATCACTGCGGATGCGCGCTTGGGCACGGGCGCGCCCAGCAGATCGTCTGCTTCGGCATCGCGCGCTTCCTCGTCACCGCGCTTGATCAGCAGCCACTGCACCTGACGCCCTTTCATTGCCGTGCGCACCAGCTTCCAGCCACCGGCCAGGCGCTGCCCGTGCAGCACGAAATCGATCTTTCCGGCGGCCAGCGCCTGCAGTGGATCGCCTTCACAGGCCCAGGTGCCGTGATCGAAGACAACCACGTGGCCAGCACCATAGTGGCCTTCAGGAATGTCGCCTTCGAAACCGGCGTAGGACAGCGGATGGTCTTCCACTTCCACGGCCAGCCGCTTCTCGCCGGCGCGCAGCGAAGGCCCCTTCGGCACCGCCCAGCTCTTCAGTACACCGTCCATCTCCAAGCGGAAGTCGTAGTGACGCGAGCTTGCGTGATGCAGCTGGATGACAAAGATCGGCCGCCGCTGCAGATCTCCGCGTGCGGGCGTGTCGTCGGGCTCCGGCGTCTGCCCGGTGCCACCGCCAAGTCGGCGCTTGCGCCGGTACTGGTGCAGCGACATGGTTCAACCTGCCTTGCGCCGTGGTGCGGTCTTCTTTGCAGCTTTCTTCGTTGTTTTCTTTGCGGCCTTCTTCACCGTCGACTTTGCGGCTGTCTTGCGCGTTGCGGTCTTCTTCGCCGGCGTACGTTTGTTCGCATCAAGGCTCTTCTGCAGCAACGCCATGAAGTCGACAACGTTCGTTGTCGCATCCTCGCGTGGTGCGGGCTCATCTTCCACCCGGGTGGTGCCGCCCTTGGACTTGATGCGCTTGTTCAACACCTGCTGCAGTCGCTCGCGGAACTCGTCGTGGTACTGGGACGGGTCCCAATCGCCGGCCATCGACTCGATCAGCTGCTCGGCCATCGCCGTTTCCTTGCTGCTGATGCGGTAGTCGGACAAGTTGCCGGTGGGCAGCTTGTAGTCCTCGGGGTCGACCAGTTCCTGCGGATAGCGAAGGATCATCAGCACCAGCGCGTCCTGCTGCGGCATCACCGCGCACAGGTATTCGCGCGTGCGCACCACCACCCGTGCGATGCCCACCTTGCCGGTACTGCGCAGCGTTTCGCGCAGCAGCACGTAACCCTTTTCGGCCTTCTTGCCGGGCACCAGCAGGTACGGCTTCTCGTAGTAGCGCGGGTCGATCTGCGTTGCATCCACGAACGACTCCACTTCCACCGCTTCGTGGCTTTCCGGCGCGGCCGAACGGATATCGCCTTCCTCCAGCACGACATAGCTGCCCTTGTCGTACTCGTAGGCTTTGACGATGTCCTTCCACGGCACTTCTTCGCCGGTATCGGCATTGACCCGCTCGAAGCGGATCGGTTTGCGGTCGCGCGAGTCGAGCATGCGGAACTGCAGGTCGACCTTGCGTTCGCCTGACATCAGCGAGACCGGCACGTTGAGCAGGCCAAACGACAGCGTGCCGGTCCAGATCGGGCGGGCCATGGGTACACCTTTGGCGCGGGGCAGGGTGCCCAGCGTGGTCCGGAGGGCGTAAACCAGCCGTGTCCGTGCCGTGCACGTGGGTTCTACGCAGATCCGGTAGTGCCGGCCGCTGGCCGGCAACCACAGGACATCCGAGCGTGCATTCCCAACCTCTGCACTACTGCAGCAACGGCCTCACTGCCGCTGCCGGAATATGGTCCAGCGCGCGCCAGGCGTCTTCCACCACCGGCCGCGCCTGCGACCAGCCCAGCCGCGACTGCCCGCGCATCTGTTCCCAATGCTCGGCCAGTTCCTCGCAGGTATCGGCAGCGTCACCGCGCGGCCAGTCGGCAGCATGCGTGGTCAGCGCGAAGGCATAGACCGGGCACAGATCGCGCCAGTTGCGATGACTCTGACCGCGACGTTCCTCGTAGTCACTGAGCATGTATTGCAGGTAGTCCTGGGCCACCGCCTGCGGATCCTCATGGCGACGCGTGCGGCGCTGCGCGGTGCGCTGGCCGAGCGGATCGAGCAGGGCGTTGAACACGGACGGTGCGGGTCGTTCAAGACGGGGCATGGCCGGCTCCTGCAGCGGGGGCGGGTGGGCAGGAATACGCGCGGTGCCGTTACCAGCGGGTGAGCGAGATGTTCATGACGCCAGGTTCGCGGTGGCTTTACCTCTGTCGCGGTCTAGTGGGAGCCCCGAGCGCAGGTAACCAGAACCATGAGCCGAGAGACCTCCCGCGACCCGCTGCGCGCGAACCATCCGCCCATTCCCGGCGAGCAGCGTGGCAAGCGCGATGCCGACAATGCCGACTACCGCGGCACCGGCGCGCCGTTCTTCGATGCCGGGCACGGCGGTGACCATCTACCGGTGAAGCACGAGGCTGAACAGGCGGCCCAGGACCGGAAGGACGGCGGTGACCGCCATCGCGGCGGCCAGGAAAGCCCGCTCAAGCGGCGCGAACGCAAGCAGCGCGCCAGCGACAACCAGGACGAGGCACTGGAGGAGACCTTCCCGGCCAGCGACCCGACCTCGCCGTTCGTGCCGGCCAAGGCCCCCGATTGACGGTAGCGCCGGGCCGTGCCCGGCGGGCGCAGCGGTCCCATGCTAGCGCCACGTCCACTGCACGCCGGCGTTGGCCCGCCGTCCAGGTCCCGGCTCGTAGAAGCGCCCATTGCCATCGTTGACGATCACCGAGCCGATATAGGCCTGGTCCAGCACGTTCTCCAGCCGGGCGAAGGCGCGCAGTTCGCCACCCGGCAGGGTCCAGAGACGCCCGGCTTCCAGATGCAGCAGGGCGAAGCCGGGCGCGCGTTCGGTCGCCACGTCGTTGACCACGGTATCGCTGCTGGCGGAGGCCTCCAGCGCCCACTGCCACTGGCCGGGTGACCATTGCAGCCGGGCGAAGGCCTGCTGGCGCGGTACCCCGGGCAGGCGGCTGCCGGCGGCGACCAGGGTGTTCGAGGTCAGGTACGGCGAACGCACCTGTGCCTGCAGCCATGTCCACGCCAGCTGCAGCTCCAGCTGCTCGGCCAGCGGCTGGCGAAACTGCAGTTCCACGCCCTGGCGGCGGGTGCGGCCGATGTTGCGATAGGTGCTGCGACCTCCGATGTTGCTGGCAACTGCCAGCTCATCCTCGGTATCTGCACGGAACAGGCTGATATCAAGCTGGGTTCCATCCTGTGCGCGCCACTTGCTGCCGACCTCCAGGCTGCGGCTGCGCGCCGCCGCCAGATCCAGCGCCAAACCCGCCAGGCCATCGGCGCGATACCCCAGCTCGTTGAAGGTGGGCGTCTCGAAGCCGCGGCCCACGGCGGCATGCAGGCGCCACTGCGGGCTGGCCTCGAAGCTGATCCCGGCCACCGGCGTGGTCGCCTGGTAGCGGCGGCGACCACTGTCGTCGGGGTTGGCGCCGACGATGTAGCGGTCGTCGGACGCGAAGCGCACCGCGCTGTGGCGCAGCCCGGCCAGCAGCGACCAGCGCGGGCTCCAGTGCCACCAGGCCTGGGCGAACTGGTCCACGTTCTGCACGGTGTCGATCTGGTCGCGGCGCAGGCGCCCGCGCACACCCAACGTACTGCCGATGAAGTTCTCGAAGCCGGTGCGGTGCTGGCGCTGCCGGTCCGCGCTGAGCCCGGCCACCAGGTCCAACGGCCGGCCGGCGAGGTTGCCGCGCCAGCTCCAGCGCGCGTCCAGGCCACCGTAGCCGCTCTCCAGATCGATCACCCCGCCGGCATGCAGTGGGTTGGCCTGGGCAGTCGGCGGAATCGGCAGGTATTGGGTCACCGCGCGCTGGCCGGCATAGCCCATCAGCTGCCAGCGCTGGGCCCCGGTCTCCCGGGCCCAGCGCAGGCCGGCCTGCTGCTGGCGCACCGATTTGCGGGTGTCGTACTGGTGCGCCACGGCGGTGGCCTGGCGCGGATCGGCCGCCACCTGGGCACGGCTCAGGCCCAGCGGGTCCTGCGCATTGGGCGCATCCAGCGCATTGAGCAGCAGCTCCAGCCGGCCCCCGCCCAGATCACCACCGATGCGCGCATTGAGCGATTCGCGGCGCGCACGGCTGTGGTCGCGCCATCCATCGGTGCGGAACTGGTTGGCGGCGATGTTGTAATCCAGAACACGGCCGGCACCCTTCAGCTGCGCGCCAACACTGAGCGTGTTGTCGGCACCCGCGTTGACACGCAGCCGCCACGGGTCGCCGGCCTGGCCCTGTGCGCTCCAGACCTGCAGCACGCCACCGGAGGAATTGCCGTACAGCGCCGAGAACGGCCCGCGCAGCACCTCGATGCGCTCGGCGCCCAACAGGCTGGCGTGCGACAGCTGGCCCTGGCCATCGGGCATGGTCGCCGGTACCCCGTCGATCACCACCCGCACCCCGCGCACACCGAAGGTCGAGCGCGCACCAAAGCCACGGATCGACAGCTGGGTGTCCTGCGCGAAGTTCTGCCGGTCGCGGGCGACCAGGCCTGGGACCCCGGCCAACGCCTCGGACAGCTGTGCGCTGGCGCCAGCGCGGCCGGCGTCGATCCAGACCGTATCCTGGCTGGCCGGCAGCGCGAACGGGTCGATGCCCGGCACCCGCGCGGCCTGCACCTGCACGCTGGGCAGGGCAGTTGGTGCGGGCTCGGCCACGGCCGCCCAGGGCGAGAGCAGCAGGGCGGACAACGGCAGGCAACGGCGGCGTGCGGCGGGATTCATGATTCAGGTTGATGGATCGGGTGGCAACGCACGCCATCGTACGGGGCGGCAGATGACGATGGCGGCGGCCAGCCCCGGCAGGCTTTGTTACGATGGGCTGTTTCCGGCCGAAAAGCCGCAAGCCGCGTAGCGCACTTCCTCCCCCTTTCCGTCTACCGAACGAGTACCGCCGTGTCCTTCTTTGCAAACGTGGAACTGGTCCCAGGCGACCCGATCCTGGGCCTGACCGAGGCGTACAACGCCGACAGCCGCCCGACCAAGGTCAACCTGGGTGTGGGCATCTACTACGACGAGAGCGGCCGCATTCCGCTGCTGCGCGCCGTCAAGCAGATCGAGCAGCAGCTTGCCGCTGAAGCCAAACCGCGCGGCTACCTGCCGATCGATGGCCTGCCGGCGTATACGCAGGCCACGCGTGAGCTGGTGTTCGGCAAGGATTCGCCGCTGCTGGCCGCCGGCCGCGTCACCACCGCACAGACCGTCGGTGGCAGCGGTGCGCTGCGCGTCGGCGCCGACGTGCTGAAGAAGCTGCTGCCGCACGCCACCGTTGCGCTGAGCAACCCGAGCTGGGAGAACCACCGCGCCGTGTTCAGCGCGGCCGGCTTCGAGGTGGTGGAGTATTCCTACTTCGACCCGGCCACCCATGGCGTCAACTTCGATGCCCTGCTGGCCGACCTGGGCAAGCTGGACGCCGGCACCGTGGTGCTGCTGCACGCCTGCTGCCACAACCCCACCGGTGCCGACCTCACGGTCAGCCAGTGGAAGCAGGTGGCACAGCTGCTGAAGGACCGCCAGCTGTTCCCCTTCATCGACATGGCCTACCAGGGCTTCGACAAGGGCATCGAGCAGGACGGCGCCGCCGTGCGCATCATCGCCGAAGCCGGCATCGACAGCTTCATCGTCGCCAACTCGTACTCCAAGTCGTTCTCGCTGTATGGCGAGCGCGTGGGTGCGCTGTCGATGGTGGCACCGACCGCCGCTGACGCCAAGGCCGTGCAGTCGCAGGTCAAGCGCGTCATCCGCACCATCTACTCCAGCCCGTCCACCCACGGTGCTGCGCTGGTGGCCGGCGTGCTGACCAACCCGGAACTGCGCGCGATGTGGGAGCAGGAGCTGACCGAGATGCGCGAGCGCATCCACGCACTGCGCCAGGGCTTGGTGGAGAAGCTGGCCGCTGCAGGTGCGCCGCAGTTCGGTTTCATCAACGAGCAGGCCGGCATGTTCTCCTACTCCGGCCTGAGCCGTGAGCAGGTCGAGCGCCTGCGCGACGAGTTCGGCATCTACGCCGTCGGCACCGGCCGCATCTGCGTGGCCGCACTCAACCAGAACAACCTGGAATACGTCGCCAAGGCCGTGGCCACCGTCGCCAAGGGCTGAAGCAACGCTCCAGTAGCTTGAAGACAAAGGCGCCGAAAGGCGCCTTTGTTTTTTGCTTTTGCTCTTGCCTTTGCCATCCCCACCGCGCTCGCGGCGAACCCTGAAGCGCGTGGGAGGGGGAGGTGATGCAGGACCGTTGGCGCCATGGATGGCGCCATCGAGCTTACATGGACGTACTTGCAGCGTGTCCTGCATCGCCTCCCCCTTCCACGCGCCTCGACAAAAGGAAGGCGCCACGAGCGCAACGCATCTGGAAACGATTACGCCTTCCCGCGCTCACGCACGGCCCCGCCATACGGGCGACAATAGGCGTTTTCCCGCTGCCGAGACCTGCCCGCTCATGTCCCGTACTTCGTTGACCCGCTTCCTGATCCAGGAACAGCACGCCGGCCGCATCAATGCCGACCTGCGCCAGCTGATCGCGGTCGTCGCCCGCGCCTGCACCAGCATCTCCATCGCCGTCAGCAAGGGCGCCCTCGGTGGCGTGCTCGGCGACGCCGGTACCGGCAACGTGCAGGGTGAAGCGCAGAAGAAGCTGGACGTCATCAGCAACGAGATCCTGCTCGAGGCCAACGCCTGGGGTGGCCACCTGGCCGCCTGCGCCTCGGAGGAAATGGACCACAGCCAGCCGGTGCCGGACATCTATCCGCGCGGCGATTTCCTGCTGCTGTTCGATCCCCTCGATGGCAGCTCCAACATCGACGTCAACGTCTCCGTTGGCACCATTTTCTCGGTGCTGCGCTGCCCGACCAACGTCGAGCTGCCGGGCGATGACGCGTTCCTGCAGCCGGGCAGCAAGCAGATCGCCGCCGGCTACTGCATCTACGGGCCCAGCACCCAGCTGGTGCTGACCGTCGGCCATGGCACCCATGCGTTCACCCTCGACCGCGAGAAGGGCGAGTTCGTGCTGACCACCGAGAACATGCAGATTCCGGCGGCCACCCAGGAATTCGCCATCAACATGTCCAACCAGCGTCACTGGGAAGCGCCGATGCAGTCCTATGTCAGCGATCTGCTGGCGGGCAAGGAAGGCGCGCGCGGCAAGAACTTCAACATGCGCTGGATCGCCAGCATGGTCGCCGACGTGCATCGCATCCTTACCCGCGGCGGCATCTTCATCTACCCGTGGGACAAGAAGGATCCGTCCAAGGCCGGCAAGCTGCGCCTGATGTACGAAGCCAACCCGATGGGCCTGCTGGTCGAACAGGCCGGTGGCGCCGCCTGGACCGGCCGCGAGCGCATCCTCGACATCCAGCCCGACCAGCTGCACCAGCGCGTGCCGGTGTTCCTCGGTTCGCGCGAGGAAGTGGCCGAAGCCGTGCGCTACCACCACGCGCACGACGACGCGCAGGTCTGATTGGCGGTTGCCTGACGGCGGTCATGGCAGATCGATGACATGACCGTGGGGTGACACCGAGGGCGGCAAACGGCACCATCAAGCCGTTGCCGCCTAAGGAATGCACGCATGCACGAGCAGGGCCCGGTCGATTTCATCGAAGTCATCCACAACGCCGTCCCCAGCGAGGTCTGCGCGGCCATCGTCGAGCGCATGCGTGCCACGCGTGGCCTGCTGCCCGGTGCGGTAGGCAGTGGCGTGTTCCCCGAACTCAAGCACAGCAAGGATCTGCGCATCAGTGGCCTGGACGGCTGGCAGGATGTCGACCAGCAGCTGCAGATTGCGGTGTTCAACGGCCTGCTGACTTATCTACGCCGTTATCCACAGGCGTTGATCGCCCCGCTGATGTTGCAGATCCAGGACAGCAACGGCCAACCGCGACGCCTGTATGCCGAGGACTTCCCCGACATGCCGCCGCAGCAGCTGGCCGACCTGGCCCGCACCTGCCTGCGCCCGGGCGCGATCAACCTGCAGTGGTATGCGGCAGGCGAGGGCGGCTACCCGTACTGGCACTGCGAGCTGTACCCGAAGGATGCCCAGGCCGAGACCCTGCACCGGCATGTGCTGTGGACGCTGTACCTCAACGACGATTTCGACGAAGGCGAAACCGAGTTCCTGTTCCAGGGCCGCAAGATCGCGCCACGTACCGGGAGCCTGCTGATCGCCCCGACGGCGTTCACCCACACCCATCGTGGCAATCGGCCACAGGGGGGCGACAAGTTCATCGCCACCAGCTGGATCCTGTTCCAGAGTGCGCAGAAACTGTTTGGGGGGTAGCGTCGAGCTTGCTCGACTGCTTTTCCGTCGCCAGTCGAGCAAGCTCGACTTTTCTCAGAACAAGGAGCCCTGCGGCGTATCCTTCTTCGGCGGCAGCGGCTTCTGGAACCGGCTGCAATCCAGCTTCGGCCAGTGGCTGTTCTGTGCATTGAATCCCAACCGTTTACGCGCCAGCTTGAAGCGGTTGTTCAACAGATCGGCATATACGCCCTGGCCGCGCATGCGGGTGCCGAACTGGCTGTCGTAGTCCTTGCCGCCGCGCAGCTGCTGGATGGTGCTCATCACATGCGCAGCGCGATCGGGATGATGCGTATCCAGCCAGTCGCGGAACAGCGGCGCCACTTCCAGCGGCAGGCGCAGCAGCACGTAGCCTGCGGTGCTGGCACCGGCATCGTGTGCGGCCTCCAGTACGGCTTCCAGCTCGCTGTCGTTGATCCACGGAATCACCGGCGCCACCATCACACCGACCGGAATGCCAGCGTCATGCAGACGCTTCATCGCACGCAGCCGTGCATGTGGAGCTGATGCGCGCGGTTCGAGCTTCGCGGAGAGATGCGGATCCAGCGAGGTCACCGAGAAGTGCACGCTGACCAGATTCTCCGCGGCCAGCGGCGCGAGCAGATCGATGTCGCGCTCGACCAGCGCGTTCTTGGTGATCAGCGAGAACGGATGCTTGGTTTCCAGCATCACTTCGATCAGTTGGCGGGTCAGCTTGAACTTGCGTTCGATCGGCTGGTACGCGTCGGTGTTGATGCCCAGCGCGATCGGCTGCGGCACGTAACCCGGCTTCGACAGCTCCTTGCGCAGCAGTTGCGGCGCATTGGTCTTGGCGAACAGCTTGGTCTCGAAATCCAGGCCCGGCGACAGATTCAAATAGGCATGCGAGGGACGTGCAAAGCAGTACGAGCACCCATGCTCGCAACCGCGGTACGGATTCACCGACTGGCTGAAGCCGACGTCCGGCGAAGTGTTGCGGGTGATGATGCTGCGCGCGGTTTCGGCACGCACCTCGGTGCGCAGGCGCGGGGCGAGGAATTCCTCGCTCTCGTCGACCGCCCAGCCGTCGTCCACCGCCTCGCTGACGGTGCTTTCAAAGCGCCCGGCAAGGTGGGACGTGGAACCTCGGCCCTTGATCGCAATACCCATTGCGGCAGGGTACGTCGTGGCCGTCTCAATGGCTGCGACGGCCGCCTGAAGGGTTCAGCCCCCTTGCAGAGTCGAGCAGGACTCGACTCTCCAGCGGAACGGTCAGAGCAGCGCCAGGTACCCGCGCACGGTGGCATCCAGCCCGTCATACAGCGCCTCGCCGATCAGCGCATGGCCGATCGACACCTCCAGCACCTCCGGCACGTGGGCCAGGAAGTCGCGCAGGTTGTCCTGCGACAGGTCGTGGCCAGCATTGACACCCAGGCCGACGGCCTGCGCGCGGCGGGCGGCAGTGGCGAACAACGCCAGCATCGCGTCGGCATCGCCAGCCGCATGCGCCTCCGCATAGGGCCCGGTGTACAGCTCGATACGGTCCGCTCCCACCTCGGCTGCCTGCTCCAGCAATGGGTTGCCCGCATCGACAAACAGGCTGACCCGGCACCCCATCGCCTTCAGCGCAGCCACCAGCGGACGCAGGCGCTCGGCATCGCGTTCGAAGTCGAAACCGTGGTCGGAGGTGATCTGGCCATCACCATCGGGGACCAGGGTGGCCTGTGCCGGACGGGTCTGTTCGCACAGCGGCAGCAGCCCCGGGTAGCCCTCGCGCGGCGGCGCGAACGGATTGCCTTCGATGTTGAATTCAACGCCACGCGCGCAGGTCAGGGTGGACAGGGCCAGCACGTCCTCGGCGGTGATGTGGCGGCGGTCCGGCCGCGGATGCACAGTGATGCCGTGGGCCCCGGCATCCAGGCAGGCCTGGGCGGCGCGCACCACGTCCGGTTCGGCGCCGCCGCGCGAGTTGCGCAGGACGGCGATCTTGTTGACGTTGACGCTGAGCTGGGTCATGGAACGGGACTACTTGGAAAGAGGGGATCGGTCGTGTTCGTTGTGCTCGCCGGTGCGGCGGCTCTGGGCCTGTTCGCGCAGGCGGCGCAGTTCTTCGGCGTCAATGAGGGTGGCCGGGTCGCGCTGCAGGTCGCCGAAACGGGCCACGTAGCGGCCGCGTACCCAGGCCAGCAGGAAGGCGAGGGCAGCCAGCAGGCACAGGGTCATCAACCCCGCGCTCGGGGTCTTCAGCGCGAAGGCAAAGCAGCCCAGCGCCAGCAGCAGGTACAACCAGTACATAGTCGGGCTCCCCGGATGATCGCCGCAGTGTAGCGCTGCGTCACAGCAGCGGCGAGGCC
Organism: Stenotrophomonas sp. WZN-1; assembly: GCF_002192255.1. Taxonomy (NCBI): domain Bacteria; kingdom Pseudomonadati; phylum Pseudomonadota; class Gammaproteobacteria; order Lysobacterales; family Lysobacteraceae; genus Stenotrophomonas; species Stenotrophomonas sp. WZN-1. Next base: position 14,609 of record NZ_CP021768.1, on the reverse strand, counting down.
AGCCGGGCGAATGCCTCGGGCAGGCGGTGCAGCCATAGCGAGCGGCCGGCCTGGTCATGCACCCGGGTGGCGCGGTCGAATTCGCCCTGCAGCAGTTCCGCCAGCGCGGCGACACGGTCACGGTCGCTGATCATCATCGACAGCTCGAAGTTCAGCCGGAAGCTGCGGTGGTCGAAGTTGGCACTGCCGACAATGCAGACATCGTCATCGGCGATGAATGCCTTGGTATGCAGCATCCGCGGGCCGTATTCGTAGATCTTCACGCCAGCATGCAACAGCTCATCGAAGTAGGAGCGCGCGGCTTGGGTGACGAACCAGGAATCGCTCATCTTCGGTACCAGCAGGCGCACGTCCAGGCCGCCCAATGCGGCCGAGGTCAGTGCCATCCGCGCCGCTTCGCCCGGCACGAAATAGGGCGTGACCAGCCAGACCCGCTCATGCGCTTCCTGGATCGCCGCCACATGCAGGCGATGGATGGTCTCCCAGCCCGAGTCGGGCCCGGACACCAGCACCTGTGCGCTGATCGGTCCATCCGCGCGCAATGGCATGTCAGCCGGCCACAAGCGGGCGATATCCATCCGCGAGGGATCCTGTCCACTGGCGTACAGCCAGTCTTCGGCGAACACCAGCTGCAGGCTGCGCACCACATGGCCGCGGATACGCATGTGCAGGTCGCGGTAGGCATCGGGCCTGCGGCTCTCATCTTCCTCGTCGGTGATGTTGATGCCGCCGGTGAAAGCGAGGCGACCGTCGACGATCACCAGCTTGCGGTGCGTGCGCAGGTTCAGCCACGGCCGCTTGAACGGCTTCAGCAGCTGCCGTGGATGGAACCAGATCGCTTCGCCGCCGGCCTCGAGCAGAGGCTGCAGGAAGCGCCGGGGCAGGGCGGAAGAGCCGACTGCATCCAGCAGCAGGCGCACCTGCACACCGGCCTGCGCACGCTCGACCAGGGCGTCACGCAGGGCGGTGCCGGCGTGGTCGGGATTGAAGATGTAGTACTCCAGGTGCACGTGATCGCGCGCCTGCGCGATGGCGTCGAGCAGCGCGGCGTAGGTGGCTGCGCCGTCGACCAGCCAGGTCACCTCGGTGGCACTGCTGGGCGCCAGCCCAGTGGTGGCCTGGGCAACCTTGGCCAGCTCGGTGCAATCCGAATCGGGCGGGCAGACATCACTGTAGTGCTCCATGCCCGAGCGGGCGCGGCCACGGCGCAGCCGCTGCCGCTTCACCTTCTGCGGGCCCAGCAGGTAGTAGATGAAGAGCCCCAGGTAGGGGAGCAGCGCCAACGACAGGATCCAGCTCAGCGTGGCCACCGGCTCGCGCTTCTGCAGCATGATCCAGCCCGCCAGCGCGAACAGGTACAGCAGGTAGGCCACCGCCAGGATCGTGCCGAGGTGGGCGATACCGTCAAGCCAATGGCGAAGGGAGTCGAAGAGGGCGAGCATCCGCCGATCATAGCGGTCTGGAGGGCCGGGCATAAAAAAGACGCCCCTGTTTCCAGGGGCGTCTGCAGTCGCGTCATGACTGTTGTGTTGCGGTGTAGCGTTTACTGCTGCACAAAACCGATCTTCTTCATCTGAGCATTCTTCGCGGCGGCCAGAACCTTGGCCATCACGTCGTACTCGGAATCCGGGCTGGCGTCGATGCGCAGTTCCGGCTGGTTGGTCGGGTCACGCTGGACCTCCTGCTCCATCCGCTGCTGCAGCTCGCTCGTATTGATCGGGCTGTTGTTCCACGAGACCTGGTTGCTGGCGTCGATCTTCAGTTCGATCGGCGGCGGCGGTTCGACCAGCTGCGGCGGTGGGTTGAGCACGCGCTGCGGCAGGTCCACGGCGATCGGGTACGTCATGATCGGCGCGGTCACGATGAAGATGATCAGCAGAACCAGCATCACGTCCACGAGGGGCGTGACGTTGATGTCTGCCATGGGGCCCTTGCCACCACCACTACTGAATGCCATGGCTTATTGCCCCTTTTCTTTGGTCGCAACGAAGCCGACGTCCAGCATGCCCTGTTCCTGCGCGACCTTGGTCAGGTCGTTGATGACGCGCATCTTGGTGGTGCGGTCACCACGCAGGTTCAGCGGCGGCTGCGGGGTCTGCTGTGCGGCGGTCGCCAAGCGGGACTCGAGAGTCTGCTTGTTGATTTCTTCGTCGTTCCAGTAGATCGAGCCGTCTTCCTTGACTGCCAGCGTGATCGGGTTCGGACGCTTTTCAGCATCTTCCGGCTTCTGGATCAGGTTGGCTTCCGGCAGATCCACCTTGACCTTGTGGGACATCAGGGGCGCCGTGATGATGAAGATGATCAGCAGCACCAGCATCACGTCCACGAGGGGCGTAACGTTGATGTCGGCCATGGGGCCGCCGCTGTTACCACTACTGAAAGCCATAACGGGCTCCGTCTAGATCTTGGTGACTACTTACTTCGTCGCTGGGTGACGCGCGCCGCAATTAGCGGACGCGCGAACCGGTGGCGAAGAAGTCGTGCAGGTCGTGCGCGAAGGTATCGAACTTGCTGATGGTCGCGCTGTTGATCTTGCTGAAGAAGTTGAAGGCGAACACGGCCGGGATTGCGACGAACAGACCGATCGCGGTCATGATCAGCGCTTCACCCACCGGGCCGGCAACGGCGTCGATCGAAGCGGAGCCGGTGGCACCGATCTTGATCAGCGCGCCGTAGATGCCCCACACGGTACCCAGCAGACCGACGAACGGAGCGGTTGCGCCGACGGTGGCCAGCAGGGTCATGCCCGACTGCAGCTTGTTGCTTTCGCGGGTGACGGCCTGACGCAGAGCGCGGTCGACGAACTCCGAACGGCTCAGGTTCTCACCGACGCCGCCGGTAGCACCGCCTTCAGCGCGCTGGTGGTGGGCAGCTGCCTGGGCAGCGTCCAGGGCGATCTTCGAGAACGGCTCCGAAGCCGGCTGTTCTTCCATCGCACGGATGGCGTCCTGCGCGTTCGGGGTGTCCCAGAACAGGCTGACGACGCGATCAGCGGCGCTCTTCAGGCGGGTGGCACGGAAGATGTTGATGACGGTCCAGTACCAGGACATGGCCGACATGGCGATCAGGGTCAGCAGCACGACCCAGGAAACCGCGAAATCACCCGGCTTGGTGGTCATTTCGTGGATCAGGTGCTCGAAGCCCATCTGCGACAGGGCGTTGGACGGATTGCCCCCGGCAGCAGCGGCGATGAAAATTTCCTGCAGCATGACGCTTACCTTTGTTGTGTGTGTGGTGATAAAGGGTGTAGCTAAGCTAAACAATCGAACTGGGAGCGGGGGTGGCCAGGCGGCCACCCGGGCGCATCAGTTCAGCGCAAAGTTGACCGGGACGCGAACGCGACCTGCCGCCTTCTTACCGCCAGATTCAGCGGCGTTGAAGCGCCACTTGCGAGCCGCTTCCATCGCAGCACGGTCCAGGTCGCGGTTACGGCTGGACTTTTCCACCGTGACATTGGTGACGTTGCCGTTGGCATCGACATCAATGATCAGGATCACTTCGCCCTGGATACCCGCGCGGAAGGCTGCCGGCGGATAGCGCGGCGGATTCATGGCCTTCGACGAGATGTCCACGCTGGCCTCGATCGAGGTCGGCGGTGCCGGCGGCGCCGGAGGCGACGGCGGGGTGACGATATCGTTCGGGCGCGGCTCCGGCACGTCGACGACCGGTGCCTGCGGCGGCGGCGGTACGGGCGACGGCTTCGGCGGCGACAGATTCTTCACCGGCGGTGGCGGAGTATCCTGCGGCGGCGGCGGCGGCGGCGGCGGCGGTGGCGGCGGCGGCGCGTCGACGATGGTCACCATGACGTTGCGCTCCTTCTCGGCCACGGCCTTGGGGGCCACGGCGGGGATCAGGAGCATCATGAAGGCGGCCAGATGCAGGGCGATTACAAACGCGATGCCGACGATGCGAGGCCAGCTCAGCCCCTTGTCATCGGGTTGTTCGTACCGGTGAACGACTAGTTGTTCCGTCATGCGCCAAGAGCTCAATAGTGGGGCCGGAATCCCGGGGGCGGGATCCCTGATCAGCGGTGCATGACACCGCAGGAACCTCCAAGCTTATACCAATCCTGAGCGCCTGCGCATCAACTGAGCAGGCATTCAGGCGTTATTCCTACTTACTTCAGGTTGATGATTTTTTTGGCATCAGCCTGGTTCTTCACGCCCTTCGCCAGCGCCTGCTGGGCGGCCTGCTTGGCCTCGGGGACGCGACCTTCGGCATGCAGGACGCGTGCCAGGTTCAGGTAGGTCTCACCGTCCTTGGAGAGCGGGGCGGCCTTCTGCCACGCATCGATCGCCTGCGGCACCTGGTCGGAGTAGTAGTAGGACTGGGCCAGCGCCAGGTAGACCTGGTAATCCGGCTTCAGGATGCCCTTCTGCAACCCTTCGTTGATGACCGCGATGACGTCCTTTTCCTTGTTCTCGGTGTTGGCATAGATCGAGTACAGCTGCTTGTACTCGCGCTCTTCGGTGAGCTGGCCGCTGCTGCGCAGCTTGTCCATCACCGCGGCGGCCTTCGGCATCTGGTCAGCCTGCATGTACATGTTGGCCAGATTCAGCTGGGCCTTCTTGTCCGTCGGGTTCTTGGCCGCCAGCGCTTCTGCGGCCTGCACGGCCTCACCGGTCTGGCCGGCTTCGGACAGGGCCGCCATCAGCAGCTGGTTCCAGTTGTCCTTCGGCTCGGCGGCGCCGGCGATGGCCTGCTTCAGCACCGGGATCGCTTCCTGGTAGCGCTCCAGCTGGTACAGCGCCTGGCCCTTGGCGATCAGCTCTTCCGGCTTGGTCGACTTGCTCTCGGCGAAGTACTTGTCCAGGGTGGCCAGGCCTTCGGCGGTCTGGTCTTCCTGCAGCTGCAGCTGGCCCAGCATCAGCATCGACTGGAAGTGGCCGTTGTTGTCCAGGCCGTTGAACTGGATCACCTGCTTCAGGTAGGCGATGGCGGCCGGGGTGTCATCGGTCTGGTAGGCAGCCTGCGAGGCCAGCTGCGCGGCCAGCGACTTGTCGTACTCGTTGGAAGCGCTGTCGGCCAGGATCGCGTCAGCCTGCGTGCGCGTCTCCGGGAACTTTTCCTTGTTGTAGCTGTCGATCATTTTCTGCAGCTTGCTGCCCATCTTGGCCGAGGCCTTGGCGGTCGGCTCCTGGCGGGTCGCATTCGGGTACAGCGGTTCGGCCTTGGCCTGCTTGCTGCTGCCGCCGCGGCTGCCACGGTCGGAGGAACGCGAGGACTGCGCAAAGGCATCGGTGACCACGGCGCCGGTCAGGGCGGTCGCGACGAGGACGGAAAGCACAGCTTTGTGGTTACGGAAAATCATCGTTCACCTCGATCGAACCGCCGGATAGCGGCAAAGTCGGACTGTCAGAAAAATCTGAGCCGCCAAACGTATCAGAAACAGATGGCGTGAGAAATCGTTTTATGTGCTGCAATACAGCATAGAACTGCGCACTCATCCGCACTTTGGCCGCAGCCCGGCCGCCTGCGCCTGCTGATAGACCGGCGTCAGGCCCGGTGCGTCACGTCGCAGCTCCTGGATCCGGTTGACCGGATCGGGGTGGGTGGACAGCCATTGCGGGCTGCGGCCGCCGCTGGCGGCCATCATGTTCTGCCACAGGTCCACGGCCTGGGCCGGGTTGAATCCGGCCTGCGCCATCAGCCGCTGGCCAATCACGTCTGCCTCGCTTTCCTGGGTGCGCGAGCCTGGCAGCAGGAAGGCCGTCTGCGCGCCCATCCCACCCAGCTGGTTGACCGTACTGGCGGCGCCATCGCCATAGGCGGCACCGGCCAGCGCGCCCAGCACGGCCAGGCCGGTCTGCGCGCCCATCTGCCGGGTAATGCGTTCTTCGTGGTGACGCGCGATGACATGGCCGATCTCATGGCCGATCACAGCAGCCAACTGGTCCTGGTTCTTGGCGACGGTGAAGATGCCGGTGTTCACGCCCACTTTGCCGCCGGGCAGGGCAAAGGCGTTCGGTTCCTTGTCGACGAATACGGCGGTCTCCCACCGTACGCCACGGTACTGAGGCGGCAACTGTGCGACCAGCGCATTGACCACGCATTGCACGTAGCCGTTCTGGCGACCATCCGTGCTGATCTTCTCTTTCTGCTTGGTCTCGGCAAACGCCTGCGCGCCGAGCTGGTCAAGCTGTGCCTGCGATACGCCGCCCACCATCTGCCGTCTTCCGGTTGGCGAGGTGGTGGTCGCACAGGCACTGACCACGGTGGTGATGACTAGAGCCAGCAGCAGTTGTTTCATGGGTCCGCCCCCGTGTTCATGTGCGCAGTGTGTAGCGTACCTGCTTAATCTTTCGTCAAGCGGGCACGGCGTTACGTTGACCCCAGGAACACCATTGCGGCGAGCGCAACCGCGTTGTTCAGCGCATGCGCGGTGATCGCCGCCCACAGCGTGCCGGTGCGGCGGTACAGCCAGCAGAAGGCGGCGCCCATGCCCCCGTAGACCAGCCACAGCTGTGCCATGCCCAGCAGCGAATTCTTGCTGACACCGGGCACTTCATGGACCAGGGCGAACGCCAGGCTGCTGAGGATGAGGCCCAGCCAGGGGCGGCCGGCCTGCCACAGGCGCCCGAACAGGACACGGCGGAACAGCAGCTCTTCGTAGGCGGGGGCGAGGACGACCGCAAACAGCACCAGGAACAACGGGAAGCGCGCGATCGCGCTCTGCATCAGTTCCACGTTGGTCGGCACCGGCTCGATGCCGAACTGCTTGGAAAGGAACGCGATGCCGTTGCTGCCAAGCACGATCAGCGTGGCCACCAGCAGGGTCCACCCCCAGGTGGAAGGCCGCTGCAGCGCCTGTCGCGAGGCCAGGCGTTCACCGGCGTTCGCCGGGCGGCGCCAGAAGTACAGCAGCAGTGCGGCGCCACCGGTGGCGATCAGGGCCATCAGGATCTGCGCCAGGGCACCGGGCTGGCCCACTGCGGCGCCGACGGTGTCAGGTGTCAGTGCGCCGCCATTGGCCGCGGCGTTGGCGCGGCTGACCACGATCGCACGGTAGAAGCCCCAGAACAGGCCGGTGACCATGCTCAGGCCGACCAGGGTGACGGCGGCGATGCCCAGGTCGATGAAGAAACCTGCCAACGGTGCCACGGCGCGCGGCGGGGTGGACGCCGGCGGAAACGGTGGCGGAGCGGCGGAGACCGGGGCGGATGCGGACATCAGGTACCTGCGTTCAAGGGACGAAGGCCGGTGCAGCTCCCCGCGCACCGGCCAGGTCCCGATTGTGTCAGATATCCAGGTTGGCGACCTTCAGCGCATTGTCTTCGATGAAGTCGCGACGCGGTTCGACCACATCGCCCATCAGGGTGCTGAAAATCTGGTCGGCGGCGACCGCGTCTTCGATACGCACCTGCAGCAGGCGACGGGTTTCCGGGTTCACTGTGGTATCCCACAACTGCTCCGGATTCATTTCACCCAGACCCTTGAATCGCTGGATCTGACGGCCGCGCTTGGCCTCCTCGAGCAGCCAGTTCTGCGCCTTGGCGAAGCTGTCGACTTCGATCGACTTGGCGCCGCGGGAAATCGTCGCGCCTTCGCGCACCAAGCCATGCAGCAGCTTGGAGGCCTGATGGATCGCGCGCAGTTCGCCGCTTTCGAAGGCCGACATCGGCAGCACCTGGATGTGCTGCTCGCCCATGTGGCGACGGGTCACCAGCACGGCGGCGGGGCGCTCCTCGTTGGCGTCCTGCAGTTCCAGGCTGAAACGCGGGCTGCCCAGGCTGCCCTGGTTGAGGCGCTTGGCCAGCGCATCCAGGCCTTCGCCTTCGCCGGCATTGCGCAGGCTGTCCATGTCCATCGGCACGAAATCGACCAGCGCTTCGAGCAGGTTGCGGTCATAGCGGTGGGCGTTGCGTTCGATGGAATCGAGCGCGGCGGCATAGGCCAGCAGCAGCTTTTCCAGCGCCAGGCCTTCGATGCCCGGTTCGCCGGTGGCCGGCACCAGCGCGGCGTTTTCCACCGCACTGCTGGCCAGGTAACTGTCCAGCGCCGGGTCGTCCTTCAGGTACAGCTCCTGCTTGCCCTGCTTGATCTTGTACAGCGGCGGCAGGCCGATGTAGACGTAACCGCGCTCGATCAGCTCCGGCATCTGACGGTAGAAGAACGTCAGCAGCAGGGTACGGATGTGGGCGCCGTCGACGTCGGCGTCGGTCATGATGATGATCTTGTGGTAACGCAGCTTGTCCGGGTTGTACTCGTCACGGCCGATGCCGGTACCCAGGGCGGTGATCAGCGTACCGACCTGGTCGGAGGACAGCATGCGGTCGAAGCGTGCGCGTTCCACGTTGAGGATCTTGCCGCGCAGCGGCAGCACCGCCTGGTTCTTGCGGTTGCGGCCCTGCTTGGCCGAGCCACCTGCCGAGTCACCCTCGACGATGAACAGTTCGGACAGCGCCGGATCCTTTTCCTGGCAGTCGGCCAGCTTGCCCGGCAGGCCGGCGATATCCAGCGCGCCCTTGCGGCGGGTCAGGTCGCGGGCCTTGCGCGCCGCTTCACGCGCACGCGCGGCGTCGACGATCTTGCCGGCGATCGCCTTGGCTTCGTTCGGGTTTTCCTGCAGGAACTCTTCCAGGCGCGCACCGAAGGCGTTTTCCACCGCCGGGCGCACGTCGGAGCTGACCAGCTTTTCCTTGGTCTGGCTGGAGAAGCTCGGGTCCGGCACCTTCACCGAAAGCACCGCGATCATGCCCTCGCGCATGTCATCGCCGGTCAGGTTGATCTTGGCCTGCTTGGCGATGCCGTTCTGCTCGATGTAGTTGTTGAGCACGCGGGTCAGCGCACCGCGGAAGCCGGCGAGGTGGGTACCGCCGTCCTTCTGCGGGATGTTGTTGGTGAAGCAGTACATCGTCTCCTGGTAGGAGTCGGTCCACTGCAGTGCCACATCCACGACGATGCCGTTGTGCTCGCCGGTGACCGAGATGACGTTCGGGTGCAGCGGGGTCTTCAGCTGGGCCAGATGCTCCACGAAGCTGCGGATGCCGCCTTCGTAGTGGAAGTCATCGCGACGGCCATCGCCGCGCTCGTCGGCCAGGACGATCTTGACGCCGGAGTTCAGGAACGACAGCTCGCGCAGGCGGCGGGCCAGGATGTCGTAGTGGAATTCCACGTTGTCGTGGAAGGCGACGGTCGACGGCCAGAAGCGCACGGTGGTGCCACGCTTGGTGGTGGCTTCCAGCTTGGCCAGTGCGGTCACGGCTGCGCCGTTGCTGAATTCCTGCTGGTAGTGGGAGCCGTTCTGGAACACGTCCACCAGCAGCTTCTGCGACAGCGCGTTGACCACGCTGACGCCGACGCCGTGCAGGCCGCCGGAAACCTTGTAGCTGTTGTCGTCGAACTTGCCGCCTGCGTGCAGGACGGTCATGACCACTTCGGCGGCGGACACTTCGCGACCGAGCTTGGCGCTCATCTGCTCGTGCTTGCCGGTCGGGATACCGCGGCCGTTGTCGGATACTGAAACCGAGCCGTCGGCGTGGATCGTCACTGCAACGTGGTCGGCGTGGCCGGCCAGCGCTTCGTCGATCGAGTTGTCGACGACCTCGAACACCATGTGGTGCAGACCGGTGCCGTCATGCACGTCGCCGATGTACATGCCGGGACGCTTGCGGACAGCCTCCAGGCCTTCCAGGGCGGTAATGCTGTTGGCGTCGTAATTGCCGTTGTTTGCCGGGGTGTTCTGTTCGTCGCTCATTGCGCTTGCCGTAGGCTCCGCAGGTCGGCCACCGCTTGGAGCGATGCGCCGAGAATGAAAGGATTCCAACCCGAATTATACCAGCCGGGGTCGAGCGGCCCTGATGTGCCCACTATGGCACAGCCACGATCTGTGCATGTTCCACGTGGAACCGGGCGATGTGGGTCAGTTCTTCCAGCGCCGCCGGCGTTTCGGTGGCGGTGATGAAGATCTGTGCCGGTCCGTTGAGCAGGCGCTCCAGAACCCGCGCCTGGTGGGTGCGATCCAGCTCGGAGGCCAGATCGTCCAACGCGATCACCGGCCATTCGCCGCGCTGCTCGGCATAGTCCTCAGCCTGCGCCAGCAGGCAGGCCAATGCCGTCAGCTTGGCCTGGCCCCGGGACAGCGCATCGCGACCAGGAATGCTATGGAAATCCACGCTCCAGTCTGCCCGGTGCGGGCCGACCGAGGTGTACCCGGCCTGGCGGTCACGTTCCCGGGCCAGAAGCAGGGCATCGGCCAGAGGGAGCTCGTGCCGACGCCAGCCCGGGCTGAGTTCCAGTGCCTGGATGCCGAGTTGCGGGGCCAGACTGGAAGCCAGAGCCACGGTGCGCTGCTGCAGACGCTCCAGGTAGTGCTGGCGACGGCTCGTCAGAGGCTCGCCGGCTTCGGCCAGTTCGTGATCCCAAGTATCCAGCATCCGCGACGGGCCACCCTGCTTGAGCAGGGCGTTGCGCTGTTTCAGTGCCCGCGAGTACCGACGCCACAGGGACAGGAAATCAGGTTCCACGTGGAACAAGCCCCAATCGAGGAAGCGGCGGCGGGGTTCACCACCACCGCTGACCAACGCATGGCTGCCCGGCTCGAACGTGACGACGGCAAGCGCTGCGCACAGATTGCCAAGCTGGGCCACGTCTTCGCCGTCCAAACGTCCCTTCCAGTCCTGGCCACTGTGGCGCAGGCCCGCCTTTCGGCGGTGCGGAGGGTGATTGGCCCGCCGTTCGTCCCATTCCACGAAGATCTCCAGCGCTTCCTGGCCCTGGCGCACCAATCCATCGCGGACACGACCACGGAAGCTGCGCCCATAAGCCATCAGATGCAGGGCCTCGAGCACGCTGGTCTTGCCGGCACCGTTGTCACCGGTGAGCAGGTTCAATCCTGGCTGGGGCGACAGTTCCACCGCACTGAAGCGACGCAGTTGGTGCAGGGCGAGGCGGCGGATAAGCATGGGGCGCGAAGGACCATCCGCACGGGGCGGTAGAGGGACGGGGAATCCATCAGCTTACTGCATCGGTCAAGCCGACATGGCCCGAAGCGGCTGCCGAGCGGATGGGTTGATCAAGGCCGGATCCGGATCACGTGTTCCACGTGGCGCCGCCTCAACGCAAGGCGTTATCACAGCCCTGAACGGTCCTGGAAATCCTTCAAATCTGCAGCGGGTGACAGGGTGTAGTCCCGCAGAATTCAACGATTTCACGGCTCATCGCGCCGCACCACCGAGGTACCACTTCGGCAGTCGCTCTGGATGACCCGCAGATTCCTTGAAATCTACGACGCCCTCTCCTGGACGGTTCCACAGATTTCAAGAAATTCATGCCGACCGTTTCACGCTGTCCACAGCGGGCATGTATGACTTATACACAAGGTATGGGCAATCTGTGGATAAAAAAGCCCTTTTACCTTGCCCTTAAAACTATCCACAGGTTCCCCCCCAGCCTGAGGCGCCTCTATACAGGGGGTTTCAGGTGCATAAATCTCTTTTAAATCAGTTAGATAAGGTATTTCTCCACGAAATCTGGCCCTACCATCACCACCATGCTTTAGATTTATACCCAGATTTAGAAGCTAGGCTTGCCCCGATCTGCCCCAAACCAGGGCTGTGGACAGTGGCGTTTCCAGAAGGGCTGCGAACGTTCATAGCCGCGTTCCATTCGCTCGCTGATGGGAACGCACGGTGCGGAAGCTCGATCTGAGAATCCTGAAGCTGCACCCCAAAGCGATTCACAGTGATCCATGCACACGCGGCCCGCTATCCAGCGTCTCCAGTGCAACCATCCCAGAAGGATCAGTCGGAGCCACCAAGCATCCACCGACCGCCAACTCCCGGCTGGACAGGATTCAGCTCAATGGCTCGCCTTCAATGCTCCACGTGGAACCTAAAAAAAAACGCCCGGGAAGATCCCGGGCGTCCTTCGGTTCCACGTGGAACAACGCTGCTGTCAGAGACGCAGCGGCATCACCACGTGGCGCGACTTCTCGCTGCTCGATTCACGCACCAGCGCGGAGGAGTTGGAGTCGCGCAGCTGGATGATGACTTCCTCATCGCGCAGGGCGGACAGGGCATCCAGCAGGTAGTTCACGTTGAAGCCGATGGCCAGATCACTGACCGTGGTGTCGGCTTCGATCTCTTCCTGGGCTTCTTCCTGCTCCGGGTTGTGCGCGCTGATCTTCAGGTTGCCCGGCGAGACTTCCACGCGGATGCCGCGGTACTTCTCGTTGGACAGGATCGCGGCACGCTGCAGCGAGGCACGCAGCGCTTCGCGATCAACCTTCACTTCACGGTCGGCACCGATCGGAATCACCGCTTCGTAGTCCGGGAATCGGCCGTCGATCAGCTTGGAGGTGAAGGTGACATCGTCGCGCTTGACGCGGACGTGGCTGCGGCCGACTTCCAGCTCGATCTCGCGATCACCGCTTTCCAGAAGGCGCTGCAGTTCGGTCACGCCCTTGCGCGGCACGATGATCTGGCGCTTGGAACCGCTGGGCTTGGCCAGATCGGTTTCACACAGCGCCAGTCGGTGGCCGTCGGTGGCGACGGTACGCAGGGCATCGCCGCGCAGATCGAACAGCAGGCCGTTGAGGTAGTAGCGCACGTCCTGCTGGGCCATCGCGAACGCGGTGCGCTCGATCAGTTCCTTCAGGGTCGCTTCGCCGATGGCCACGCGCTCGGTGGCTTCCACTTCGTCAACCGACGGGAAGTCATTGGAGGGCAGGGTGGCCAGGGTGAAGCGGCTGCGGCCTGCCTGCACGGTGATCTTGTCACCGGTCTGCGAGACGGTGATCCGGCTGCCGTCGGGCAGGGCGCGGATGATCTCGAACAGCTTGCGGGCGGGGATGGTGGTTTCGCCGTCCTGGGCATCTTCAACCGCGATCCGCGACACCATCTCCACTTCCAGGTCGGTACCGGTCAGCGACAGCTGGCCGTTCTGCACCTGGACCAGGAAATTGGCCAGAACCGGAAGGGTCTGGCGGCGTTCGACCACGTTGACGACCTGTGCCAACGGCTTGAGAAAGGCTTCGCGCTGCAGTGTGAAACGCATGTGGTTCCGTGCCCCTATGCTTTAAAAAATGTGGAATAAATCAAAAGCTTGGTGGTGCTGGTAGAGACAGAATCGCTGGAAAACAACGCTAAGTCTTTGTAAGTAAAAGGATTTCAGACCTCGAAACCCTCTGTATTACCGACCCCCAGGGGGTGGGGAAAGCTGTGGATAAATTCGACGCGATCTCAGACGCCATTTTTATCCACAACGTGTCCCGCGCTTGCTACCGGATTCTGCACCGTTTTGTGCGATGACGCCTCATCGGCATCCGTGCATCATTCGCTCAGCTTCCGGATCAGCTTGTCCCAGTCCTCGCGGAGCTTGCCGTCGGTTTCCATCAGGGTCCGGATCTGGCGGCAGGCATGCAGCACCGTGGTGTGATCGCGACCGGCAAAGGCGTCGCCGATCTCGGGCAGGCTGTGCTCGGTCAGTTCCTTGGTCAGGGCCATGGCGACCTGGCGGGGGCGGGCCAGCGAGCGGGTCCGACGCTTCGACAGCAGATCCTTGATCTGCAGGCCGTAGTAGTCGGCAACGGTTTTCTGGATGTTGGGAATGCTGATCGCCTGCTGCTGGGCGCGCAGCAGATCGCGCAGGGTTTCCTGGGCGAATTCGGTGGTGATCGCGCGGCCGGTGAAATTGGCGCGGGCGGTCAGGGTATTGAGCGCACCTTCAAGGTCGCGCACGTTGGAGCGCATCTTCTTGGCGATCAGGAACGCAACATCATCGGGAATCTCGGCACCGCGTTCGCGTGCCTTGGCCAGCACGATCGCGGCGCGGGTCTCGAAGTCCGGCGGTTCGATCGCGACCGACAGGCCCCAGGCAAGCCGCGACTTCAGGCGTGCTTCCAGGCCTTCGACCTCGCGCGGATAGCGGTCGCAGGTCAGGATGATCTGCTGCTTGCCATCGAACAACGCGTTGAAGGTGTGGAAGAACTCTTCCTGGGTGCGGTCCTTGCCGGCGAAGAACTGGATGTCATCGATCAGCAGCGCGTCCACCTGCTGGAACTGGCGCTTGAACTGATCCATGGTCTTTTCCTGCAGGGCCCGGATCATCGCGCTGAAGAACTGTTCCGAACGCAGGTACAACACCTTTGCACCTGGATTGGCCTGGCGCATGGCGTTGCCGGCGGCGAACATCAGGTGGGTCTTGCCCAGGCCGGTGCCTCCGTACAGCAGCAGCGGGTTGTGCGCGCGGTCGCCCGGCTTCTGCGCTGCCTGGAAGGCGGCGGCCAGGCCCAGCTGGTTGCTGCGGCCTTCGACGAAGTTGGCGAACGTGTAGTGATTGTCCAGGTTGCCGGCGAAGGGCACCTGCGGTTCGCTGGACACATGCGCCGACGGCGTGGAAACCGGCGCGTTCTGCGCCTCCACAGGGCGGGGGCGCGAGCCGATTTCAAGAAAAACGTCGCTGAAACCGGCGAAATGAGCCAGCAGCTCGCGGATCCGGGCGAGGTACAGCTCGCGGACCTGGTCGACGATGAAGGCATTCGGTGCATACAGCACCAGGCTGTCCACGCGCAGATCGGCCTGCAGCGGCTTCAACCAGGTATGAACGTCTTCCGGCGGGAACTCCGCTTCGAGGCGCTCGAGACTACGGGACCAAGCATCCATCAGCAA